>NZ_DBOLZL010000012.1:0-289796 GCF_059913585.1 Fervidobacterium sp. | reverse complement strand
ATCCCTCTGTGTGCGCATCCGGTTATAAGCACAATTCCATCACCTTCGTCAATGACAAGGTTTAATTCTTCTTCAAAAAAGTCCCTAACGTGTTCGTTGTGCTTTATAATCTGAAAATTAGGGTCTGGCTCTTCGAATTTGTTTCTCATCCATGCAGGTCCAAAGGCATAAATAGAATTGGTTATTTTGATGAGTTTGTCTTTGGCAATTACAAATTCGAACGCATCTTTTATGGCTTCCCAGTCTATTCCAGTGAATCTCTCACCACTGTATTTTGGTAAAAATGAATCTTTTCTGAGATAGACTTTGATTTTCTTGCCGAGAGAAGTTAGATATTTCAACCCGCCTGCGTGGTCGTAGTGACCGTGGCTAATGACAATATACTCTACCTTCGTAAGGTCTTTACCGAGAACACTCGCATTTTTGATGAATACATCAGTTGTACCGGTGTCAAATAGCACAGTTGGCTCCCCTGTTTTTTCAACCAGTAAAGAAAAGCCGTGCTCGGAGTGGAGTGGCGGTTGAAGAATATCATCGCAAAGGATTGTCAAATTAGTAGACCCAAGGTTAATTGATGAACTGTTGGTTTGCACTTTTAAGCCTCCTCGTGGGTATTTCATTAATACAATTATACTACTTTCAGAAATAATGGTGCCCCATACGGGGCACCGTTTGTTGGATTGGTGAAAAAATTACAAATTACCTTGTTCTTTTTACTCTTCAGCCTCCTGCTCGGGTTCAACGTAGAGAATCACACTTATTTTTCCATTGATTATATCTGAGTAGATATCCTTGTCGTAATAGAGTATATCTACAATATCGCTTGGTTCGACATCGTATTGTGAAACGTCAAAATGGATAACAACATAAACCGTTCCGTCGTTCATGACAGCACTTTTTACCTCGAAGTAGACTGGTATGTAATCGATATAGCCATAGTCGTACAAGTCTTCCAAAGTAACTTCTTGTGCTCCTTGGTCATAAATGTAATCGGCACATGCATTGAATATTTTGACTATCTCATCTGCTATTTGGTGTTCAAGGTCGGAATAGCTGATTTCTTCTGCTGTGTATTCTTCTTCGTATTCTTCCTCATATTCTTCTTCGTAGTATTCTTCTTCGTACTCCTCCTCGTAATCTTCTTCGTATTCCTCGTCCCATTCTTCATCCCATTCTTCACTCCATTCCTCGTCTTCTTCGTATTCCCATTCCTCTTCAGATGTTTCATCAAAATATGGTTCCACTACTTCTTCGAACTTTTCAATGAACCAGGCTAAGTTATCAAACTCTCCAGTTATTGACAAATTGCCGTTGTCCAAAATTTCGGATTTTATGCTCAGTGTTGCCGAACTTTCTTCATCAGAGTAATTCATGTAGAGTATAAACGAGGCGTTTTCGGTTATCGACTTCA
This sequence comes from Fervidobacterium sp., assembly GCF_059913585.1. Classification (NCBI taxonomy): domain Bacteria; kingdom Thermotogati; phylum Thermotogota; class Thermotogae; order Thermotogales; family Fervidobacteriaceae; genus Fervidobacterium; species Fervidobacterium sp. The sequence goes on along the minus strand of NZ_DBOLZL010000012.1, from coordinate 288,385 downwards.
GCAAGGCTTTGTCTATCTCGGCTGGGTATATATTTATTTTTTGATTTTCGACAATTACTTCATACCCCATGGTTGAGAGTTGATTTTTCAATAGTGATGCTATAAATTTCGCATCTTGTTCGTTTTCTGGCTTGTATATACCTGATAATGTGAAGTATCCATCAAAGGTTGCGGAAAATGCAATTGAGTTAAAGATGTCTAAGAATTCGAATACTTTCTGTATTTCTTCGGGAATATCCATATCCAAATTGCTACTTAACAAAGAGAGGTCTGCAATGTCACTTGTGTCTAATGCAAGAATAACGTTAGCTCCTTCCAGATAGGAAACTCCTTTCAAGATACCTCTTCTGGTAAGTACTAGTTTTTTCTCGTAGTCAGAAAATGCTTTATTAATCGTCATGTTTAAGCTATAGTTTTCACCTTTCTTGGTGATAACAAGTTCATCGGAAACAGGAATGCCAAAATAATCTCCAAACGTGTATAAGAGTTCGCCTATGAGTGATTTTTTGTATGTCTTAAAGTAAGCTATAACGTCATCTTTTGGTGATAGAGATATACTTGAAATTTTGGCATTAAGCATGTCCTTAGTGAACATGGAAACATCTTTGTTGAAGCATAGATAAATATTATCTTTTGAACGTATGATGTTCAGTTTTCTGTTACCAACTGTGACCACCGACGGTTCGTTCATTGTTAGCTTCGGAATTTGGACACTGGCATCAAATATGTAACTAATCAAAAACTCCAAACTCTTGTCTCCAATTTTTCCCGGGAGAACTATACCTATTGGTGAACCGATTAACACTTTAAGTGAAAAATCTTCAAGTTCTTCAAGAATTGAAAGGTTTAGAGCACTACCGAATGAAAGTTTTCCATACACAGAGATTATTGGGGTAATACCAGCATCTTGGAGAACAGTTGCCAGTTCTTGGTCACCGATGTTACTGAGGTTAAGGTACATAACGAAATCGGAGTTTCCTGGAACGGATATGGTGATAGCGAATAGGTAGAATGTCGAAAACAGTATGCTGAAAACAACCGTCAAAATAAACTTTCTTGCCATACAAATTCCCCCTTTCTATAGGGTTTGAAACTGACTTTGTTTTGTGAACAATTTGAAGCCGTCTACCCGCTTATGATTCAGGTTAAAACAAACAGTGTAACTTAATTATACCATTAGTTTTTAAATTTTTTACGACTACCTTATGTAAATAAAATAACTAAAAGTCCTGGGAAAAACCCAGGACTTTTTTGTTCTTTCTCCAGATCTTTATTTATCTTGTTTTTTCTCAAATGCATCAAGCGCTTCTAAAACGAGAGTTATGTAAGCAAGCGCTGGTCCACCACCCATTAAGCCTGCAACTTTTGCTGCTTCAAGAATTTCTTCACGAGTTGCTCCTGCATCAAGAGCGTTCTTTGTGTGGACAGCGATACAATAGGAACACCTTTCAGAAACGGCAATAGCTACCGCTATCAATGCTTTTTGTTTAGCACTTAAAGCTCCTGGCTTTTCGGCTTCTTTGAAGAAGTTCATAAATGCATCAACATATGCCTTGTCAGTCTTTGCAAGTTCTTTCATGGTGTTCATAAAGTCATTCACAGATTTTCGCGCATCCATTTTTGATACCTCCAGTCTTTCAGTTTGCGTTGTACATGTTAATTTTATCACAGATAATAGATTAGGCAAGACTAAGGTTGTTATTGTAGACTTATCGTAATATAGTCTTAACAGCCTATATATTTGATTCTTTTATGGTAAAATAGTCTTTGCATGTGCCAATCAATAGCTACACTCGTAGGAGTTGACGGTTATGATAACAACAATCCTCGGTGGTTTACTGTTGTTAGGAAAAACTATTATTCTTTTTTTTGTTACCATGTTTGAGTCGTTGAGGAACGAAGGATTGGGACTCATTTCACTACTGATTTTTCTTCTAACTGGTTTATTGGTATTTGAAGGGTACAGAGAAATTAGAAATAGGATAAGTTCAGATAAGGATAGGAAAGATAATGATACTGAACGGTGGTTACATAAGTTTGCTGATTTCATGTCAGTAGTGGTAGGTGCGGTAGTTACTTTCTATCTAAATAATCACGTCGGACTGGGTGCGGTTGTTGCTGCCGGAATTGTTGGAATTCTTGGTTTTGTTGTTGCATCAAAATATGAAGTGCCTATTTATTGTGGTAGCTTTGTAGGAATGAGTTCAGCAAATGTATATGACTTCGAACATCTGTTAATAGCTTCCGTACTTGCCGGGATAATTTTTGTCATTACTAAGCGTATATTCAAAGGATTTGGAGGTAAGCTTGGGACTATAGCGCTCCTTGGTGCCGTTTTAAGTGCTGTTATCACTGGGCGAGAATTTACAAAAAGTTCGTTGCCTGGATGGGAAGTAGGGCTTTTGATAATGATTTTTGCTATAATCGGAATTTTGGCAACATATTTATTGAATGTACGTTATGGAAAAAGTCCTGTGCTAAGTTCAGCAACAGTTGGACTCATCGGAGGACTTGTCTTACCTGAAATATTTCCAGAGATAGGTCAGATTTTGGCATTGGTTGTTATCTGTGCTTCGTTTGCTGGGATGTCAAGTAAGGAGAGACTACCAAATGAGTTTTACGCAGTTATGGCTGGGATGTTTTGTGGTATTATCTTCATCTTCAGTGCACCGTATTTCGGAGGTGCGGGTGGAAAGCTTGGAACAATAGCATTCGGGGCGGTTATTGCAGTGGCAGCACTCAGGAGATTGGGATTTTTGTTGAGAAAGTAAATTTCAGGGCTAATAGTTAAAAAGAAAAGGTCTGGGAAAGCACCCAGACCTTTTATTTAGTATCTTTTATTCAGCATTTTGTACAGATTTTTACAAGGGCATCGAGTGCTGCTGCATTTATTGGGTAAGTCACAGGTGAAGCGGTCACGAGTGGATGAGTAGCGACTTGCATAGTGTTGAGTTCGTTGGCCGTAAGACCTTTTTGGATAGCAAGACTTAGTATATTAATCATTTCTCCAACACTATCGCCTCCAACTACTTGAGCACCTATGAGAACTCCTGATGTTCTTGAGAAGATGAGTTTAACTTCGATTTTCTTTGCACCTGGTAAAGAACCCGGATGTCTATCCATAGAGACGGCTTTTCCGATTACATAATCAAATCCATCTTCTTTTGCAAACCTTTCGATTATACCAGCAACTCCGTAAGTCTTATCAAATATCTTTGTGGAGAATGCACTTACAGTGCCTCTGTTTTCTCTAATGAACTTGATATCATACAGATTAGCTGCTGCAATTTTTGCTTCCATAGCGGCAGTTGATGCAAGAAGTATAGGAACATGTCTACTGGTGAAGAAGTCTCTTTTAAGTGCACAGTCACCAACAGCAAAGATGTCTGGAGAACTTGTTCTCATGTATTCATCAACTACTATGGCGCCCTTTCTTGTTAAATCAAGCCCCAATTGTTTAGCAAGCTCTGTGTTTGGCGTGACACCCATCGATAGGATAACAGCTTCTGCTTTGACTCTTTCTCCACTTTCAAATTCCACTTCTTCTACCTTGCCACTGCCAAGAATTGCTTTGACTTTCGTTCCCAGTTTGAGTGTGACACCATGGCTTTCAAGGTCTTGTTCTGCTATCGCTGCGAATTCATCATCGAACGCTTGCCAAAGTATCTTGTGGGCTATTTCAACAAGTGTTACGTTCTTACCGGCAAGTGCAAGTTGCTCAGCAAATTCCACACCGATAAAACCAGCACCGATTATAACAACGTCCTTAATCTCTTTGAGTTTGTTAAGCATGTTTGAGAGGTATTCTTCATCTTTTATAATCGGAAAAACGTTTTCAAGGTCATGTCCAGGTAGCCATTTTGGAATAACTGGCAGTGAACCTGTTGCAAGAACAAGTTTATCCCATTTGATTTCTTCTCCACTCTTCAAAACTGCTACTTTCCTGTCTTTGTCAATGCTAATAACCTCGTCTATGATTAGTTCAACACCTGCATTTTTAACCATCTCATCAGGAATTCTGTTTTTTGAAGTGTCGTAGAGAGTTCCAAAGATGTAAGGAATCCCGCAAGGAACCATAACTGTTTTGTTCTTTCTTACCATGACAACCTTCTTGTCTGGATAGATTCTTTTTGCAGTTGTCGCTGTCAGTATTCCACCTGCACTCCCACCGATTACTAAAATGTCTGTTTCAAGCATAAAAACTCCTCCTTTTTCAAGTAGATACAATTAACTGTTTATCACTTTAATACTCAACGAAGTTTAAGCTATACTTCTTACATATAGTTGTGTGTTAACCTATCGACTACTAAATGCTGTTTTCTTGGCTATCCAGTTCTTTATTATAACCTTATTTTATTGTATCAGTGATTTTCTTTTTGTCGATAGATATTGTCTATTTTTTCACAATTACACACCCAAAAGTCCCTCAGCTAATGGTGAGTAAGTCTCTTATCTTGGATACCAGAAATAGCGACTAAACCGCATGCATCTAGGATGAAAGTAATTAACTGGTGTTTCGTGGTCGCCCAAAAGTAATTACACCATATTGTTCAAGATGGGATGGTTATCCGAGACGGAGTTCTACAAGAAAGTGTGTTAGTGCTTACTAAGTTGTTTTCGTTTGTGTGATTAGAGTGCTATACAAAACTGACATAGTAATCTCAAGTAGATTAGTTATCTGATTTTAATTAGCTATATCTAATCCACTTCCTGTTTTGTATGTTGCTGTGTATTTTATAATCTACATAGTCTTACTTAATTACATAATATATGACTACATACTTCTAATGTATTTTCCGTCTGACAAGAATGGTATTTGAAAAATGCTATTACTTAACACGCCTTCTTGAACGTTAAAAGACGGTGCTAAAATTCTTTAGTTCTTGTAAGTGTTGAATTTCCAGACTTCTTTTGGTAGATAAATAAACATAAGGATTTTCCAATGCTTTATTTTTTTCAATTTTTTCAAAATCTTCGCAACTCCGATAATCTCATACTGTCTTCAACAGATTTCCTGTATCATTCTCAGGTGCCCGTATTCTGTCTTTTCAGAATATGCTTACTCGATTTACACTATTTAATGGCTTTCGTTTAGTTTCGGCGTTGGTTCAGAAAGCCAACTGGTCAATTGAAACGTCCTGAGCATAGGATGTAAAATATAACTTTTTCGGATATGAGGACTTATATTTAAAAAATCATTTATTTATGCGCTTTTATGATGGTTCAGTAACGGGTGAAAAATGCAATATAAGAAACCTTATATTGCATTTTTTGACTTTTGTGAGAAAGCCATCAGAAAACCTTGTTTCGAACAACACTTCAAACACCTACCAAAACTTCGTCCTTTTTATTTGGCTTATAACACACTCTGTGAGAAAATCACAATAGTTTTCTCAACCCCCTCCTGCAAACAACGTTGTAGACCGTTTTAAGAGCAAACGTTCAAAGTATGTTTATTAATGATATTCTTAGAACTCGGTTGTAAAAAACCCCTGTTCATGTTTATGGGTAAAGCTCGTGATGGTATAATGTAATTGATTTTGTAAAAACGGGAGTCCAGTTAGTGCTATGATTGGCCCGTGCTTTTGTGGGCTATATATCTTTTGAAACAGGATTTACACACCTGTACAAGTTTTGTCTTAGAAGCATATGGAGGTAGTAAGGACTAAATGTGTTATTATGATAATCTACAAGTTGTATATACGTAGTAAGTCAATGGAGGCTAAGTATTGCAAAGGCACCTTACCAAGCATTGTTAAGAGTAGTGGATAAGTAGTACAAAACAATATTAGAAATGCCTAAGTGTATATTGTGTAGCTTTAGCAGTTAGTTTGTAGGAGCATGTGGTTTAGTTAATCTTAATTCGAAGGCAAGGCTTAAGAAGGGATAGTGGAATTTCAAATACCGGTAATCCTGTTGAGTGTGGTGCAATCTCGTAGTCCTCGTAGTAAATTTGGAGCGATTCTTTTGTAACGGTAAACGGTCGTTTGGTTATGTCGTCTTCGTTGATGTATTCAACCGACTCTGGGAAGAATTCTTCTTTTCGACTGATTACTTGCTTAGTGATAAAATCTTTAATTGTTTTTTCGTAATTGCATGTGTCAGAGAAAATATCCTCCAATGTAAGGAAGTTTGAATTTTTGAGGTCAATGTTGTACGTATCGAACGTGGTAATTCCATGAGCGCCACCTGTAAATGTGTAGTAGTATATTACCAAGCTCACAAAATCTTTAGATTTAAACTTCACCTCTGTTGAGATATAGACTTCATATTTGGTTTGCAGTATTCCATCCTTTGCTGCTTGGTGTGCAGCTTCTTTAATTTCTTCAACTATATTCCTGACCTTTTCTTGTATTTTACTGTTCAAAATGTTTTCAAAGTTAAGATTATATGTATTTCGGAACTTTGGGATTTGTATGTGGACTTTTACAAATTCTGTTTCTGTGTTAGTTTCCACAAGTTCGACAACTTCGGCTTTCATTTTGAGTAAATAAGTGGTAATTGCTAATAGGAATAAGAGTGCTAAAACTATCAGCCTCGAATCAAATTTGTTTTCCATATAAGTTCCTCCCCTTTAGGTATTTTGTTCAGCTTATATACTATACACTATTCTTTGGGTGTTATGACAACTGAATACACGTCAAACCTTGCATTTATCTTGAGGAAAATAAAATCGCAGGCTGAACTCAGCCTGCTCTGTATGACAAGAGTGTTTCATCCTTTAGAAATGTAAAATCAAAATTGTCCGTACTGTGGTGTTGTTTCTTCTCCTGGTTCCACATCTGCAGGTTGTTCTATTCCTGGTTCTTCTAAAGCCGGTTCTACGTTCTCATTTTTTGTTTCTATTGTTTTCTGCTGCAGTTGTTCTAAAGATGTGAGGCTACCACCGTTTTCGAGTGTTTTTAACACATCGTAAGACTTTGTTGTCCAGTTTTCGCCATTATAGAATAGTTGAACAACTTTTACCTGACCAGCGGGTTCAACCGCAAATGTTATTTGCAAGTTGTCACTTGTGTAGAGGACTCTATCGTTGTTTCTGTCAATTTTCCAACCTTTTGGTCCCAGTATCTCTTCGTACGTCTTCGATATGAAGATGGAATTTTTTACAAGTTCAATCAAGTTGTTACCTAAAGTGTCAACTTTGAAGATTTTGGAGACTATGTAGTCTGATACCTCGTCAATGACAGTAATTCCGTCCATATACATACTTTCGAGCACAGGTTCGCGACCAAAGTAAAGGTCAAAAACGAAGGTGAAGTTCCAGTTCTTCGTTCCGTATTTCCCAATGCCTGTCAATACGACTCTGTCCTTTTCTTTATCATACGACCATGTAGGATTTTTCAGGTAACTTCTGAAAGCTTCTTCGTTACTTGTAAAACTTGAGTACTTCACAATCTTGCCAGATTTAACTTTTTGTACTTTGTCGACTTCTTCTGAACTTATACCTTTAGCAAATATCTTGTTGGTTAAAACATCAAAATCTTCTTCCTTACCATTAAGCGTGGCTTTGGCAAGATAAACACCATCTTTTTTAAAGATAAACTCCATATAGAATTCATCGTTCTTTTTGGTTTGTGCTGTAACAAGTAATTTTACACTATCGATAAAGTATTCTATATTCCATTGGTCATTCACAACATATTCTGTGAAGAGTTCTCCAAACGTATTTGTTGAATTCGGAATCCTTGTTGAGAATATGATTTGCTTGTACCTGTCAAGATCTTTGTTCTTATCGATATTAGAATATCTGCTATACAAGTATGACACTAAGTAAGGTATATTCTCTTTATCCACATCCTGACCGTTCAACAAAGCATAAGCCACAATAATTTCTCCGTTTTCGTCTATCTTGAAACCAACTGTTATAACCACTTCTTTGCCATCTATAACATCCATTCCGTTAAATTCTACCATTTTTCTGCTCTCATCTTTTATCGTCCACCTTGCGTTGCTTAGCTTTGAGAATGCTTCACCGATTGATACTCCGGGATAATCTTTCAAAAAGCTATTTTTTACAACTTCAAGAAGGTCATATTCTATGGATTTTTTGTAAATCTTGGCAAGGAAAATTCTCTTTTCAACATCGCTAAGTAACTTGCCATTCACGAAGACTTTCTCAGCAACTACTCTTATTTTGCCACTAACCTTGCTAATGTTGTACACGATTTGTATCGTGTTTCCAAGCTCGTCCTTTCCAATCAAGACCACATACTCTCGTCCGTTTTCTTGGAAATAATCATAGCCAATATCGCTTAGATAATTCAACACGCTCTTAGGGTCTGAAGATTCAAAGTCTGCGATGGGTTGGGTTAAGACCAAGTTATAGAACGCCTTTGCGTAGATTTTTTTATACACCTCTTCGAGATTTTGGCTAATTTGGTTACCAACAGCGATACTCATCAAACCTTCCTTCGTTACACGAGCAGTATATACGTTACTCATTTCGTCTATACCTGTTATAGTGACTATACCAAAACCAAAAGGTTGAATTGAAACGTTCTTGAATGCATTTTCGAAAGTTTCCCTTATTGTAAGTACTTTGAAATCGCCGTAGTACTTATCAACCATCCCTTTAAGTGAGTTGTAGTAGACTAAGGCTGAGAGTATAACAACGACGATTCCTATTAAAACTACTGATAAGAACGTATACCTCCGGCCCTTTTTAATATTGTACCTTCTCACTTATCATACCCCCTTGCATGGAAGGAACGCGTTATTGACTTCTAAGATATATTATACACTTCTTCGGGGAATTTTTAACTAACGCAGTTTGAACATCAATTTTCTCCTCTGTTGATGACCCTCTTGAAAAAATACAACTTATGTGTTAAAATTTCGAAGGTACAAAGATACTGTATGTGGGGCCGTAGCTCAGCTGGGAGAGCGCTACCTTCGCACGGTAGAGGCCGTGGGTTCAAATCCCATCGGCTCCACCAAAATTAAAAGCCCTGGGGAATCCAGGGCTTTGCTCTTTCTTTTATTGACTTTATTTCTTATTTCCGAACCTTCTAACCCATTCTTGCGCAATGAATGCGGCAACGTCTTCGGCAAATGTTCCGGGACCGAAACCGGCATCGAATCCAAGTTCTTTTGCAAGCTCGTGGGTAATTCTTGGACCACCTACGATAGCTATTACTTTATCTCTAATTCCTTCCGCCTCAAGTAATTCTATGAGATGGGTTAGGTTCTTTATATGTATGTTTTTCTGCGTTACTGTTTGTGAAACAAGTAGAGCATCGGCTTTCACTTCTATAGCCTTCGCAACAAATTCCTCGTTTGGCACTTGGCTTCCCATGTTGTATACTTCAAACATCTTGTATCTCTCAAGCCCGTAATGACCGGCAAAACCTTTCATGTTAAGAATAGCATCGAGCCCAACTGTATGTGCATCTGTTCCGGTTGTTGCACCGACGACTACGAGCTTTCTTCCAATGTTTTTTTCAATAAACTCGTCTATCTCTTCCATCGTCATTTTATGAACCTCTACCTTTGGCACTTTAATAGCAGTGAAATCTACAGTGTGTACACAGTCACCATACCCTATGAAAAACGTGAACCCTGGTGTAAGTTGATAGTGGTAAACAATCATGGGGTTGTCTAAACCCATCTTTTTCATGAGTTGTTTTGCCGCTTCTACAGCTTCATCACAATCTGGAACAGGTAATGTAAAGCTGACTTGAACTTTACCATCGTTCATTGTATCTCCATATGGCTTTATGGCTTTTAAATTCAAGGTTTTATCGAAATCTTTTTTCTCAAGTGAATAGAGTCCTCCACTCATCTTTTTCACCTCACAGGTCTAATTGCTTTTTGAGCATCTTTTCAACAAACGGGTTGTAGTAATGTTTTCCTTTTTCGAAGACTCCGTCAAGCCCTTTTCCACCTTTTATCGGACGTTTTGTATTAGCGAAGACACCTTTTTCGAGTGATTTGAATAAACCATCTTCTCTCATCTTTTCCAACAGTTCTATCGCTTGTTCGAGTACTTGTTGAGCTCTTCTTTGGATTATTCCTCCGGGCTTGAAAATAACTTCATCGCCTATGTTACGCATGTTGTTGAATATGTACTTTGCTGTATCGATAGCCACATATCTGTCTGAAAGGAACGGTGTGTGTATGGCTTCTGTCATCATTCCGAGTAGTTGGATACCTTGTTTTGTCCAAACACCAACAACATTGAACATGGCGTCTTGGACAAGACCGCGGAAGATGTTACCGGTCATGAATCTTGTTGGAGGCATGTATTTAAGAGGCGCTTTTGGGAAAAGTTCTCTTGATAACTGTGCTTGAGCCAATTCGTACAAAAATCCGTTTTCCAGTGATGGGTCCATCTCAAATGCGTGCCCAAGTCCCATCTGCTCCTCAGGAATACCTGCAAGTAACGCGAGTTGTTCGTTGATTAGTTGTGAGGAGATTACAGTATAACCTTGTTCGTAAGCATCCGCAGTTGTTAGGTAGTTATCTTCGCCTGTGTTGATAATAATCCCAGCATACCCGAGTATAATTCTGGAAAAGTACTGGTCAACCATTGTTCTTATCATATTTATGTCCCTAAATAGGATACCATACAACGCGTCGTTTAGCATTACATCAAGTCTCTCCAAGGCGCCAAGTGCTGCAATTTCTGGCATACATAGACCTGAACTATAATTTGTTTGTCTGATATACCTTTTTACCTCTCTTGCCACTTCGTCAAGTGCTTTTCTCATTATTCTGAAGTTCTCTTGTGTTGCGTATGTCCCACCAAACCCTTCCGTTGTTGCTCCGTAAGGCACGTAGTCCAGCAAACTCTGGGCAGTTGACCTGATAACTGCAATGATATCTGCTCCTTGTCTTACTGCTGCTTGTGCTTGTACAACGTCTTCGTATATGTTTCCAGTTGCGACGATAACGTATATATAAGGTTGTGGTGGGTCTCCCAGTTCTTCAAGCATCTTTTGCCGTTCGGCTTTTTTCTCATCAATTATTTTAATTGCCTTGTCAGATAACTCATCGACAACTCCTTTAATGTCATCAATATTGTGCATCGGTAATTTCGTGAGATCGAGTTTATCGGCAGCAACGGCTTCAGCAATTTCTTGAGGAGTCATACCTGTCTCAAGCACAGCATTACCGATGTATAACGCAACACCATTTTCTAAAGCCCCTCTTTCTTTCAGATGGTCAACAACAACGTTTGGTAATGGCACACCTTCCTCGTTAATTCCATCTATTCCAAAGAACCTACAAATGGTCCTTTCAACACTAACGGTTGAGTATTTTTGAACAAAGTTAACAACATCAACAGCGATATCTCTTGCCAGTTGCCGGGCTTTTTCCACCCTTTTCGGATCTATCCCCAGTTTGCTTTCAAAATGCTCCATCGATTTTTCCCTCCCTACCAGTAGGTTCTAATTGTCTTCTATTATTTTTATTCTTCGGAATGTCTGTCTAAGAGTTTCAAAGCTTGCGATACTATATCTTTGCTCACACCCAACAAATCCATCACTCTTATAGCTTCTTTTGGAACACTCTTTCCATCATCAGGGATGAGTTCATAATCCATCAGTTCTTGTATGTCGTTAAATGATTGGATGTTTTCCAGCGCATCTTCCTTTAACCCTTTAACTCTGAAACGCGTATGGCATTCAACATCATCGAAATGAGTAACTATCACTACGAAGCTTTTTGTTTCTTCAAAGCATTTTACAAGTGCGTTAACTATAGCCGTACCTTCGTATGGGTTTGTGGTTCTCGCGGGCTCGTCTATCAGTATGAGTGCAGAGGTATTCTGAGAATTTCTGTACGCGCTATCAATTAAAGTTATTTCTGAAGCAAACGACGAAAGTCCACTCAATGGACGCTGAAAATCTTCAGTTATAAGCGCTATGAGTTCCAAAAATGGAAGTTCTGCATATTTTGCCGGTACAAAAAATCCTAAGAGTGCCATGTATTGGATTAATGCAACAGTTCTCAAAACCACACTTTTACCTGACATATTGGCTCCAACAATCACAGTGACCCCACGCTTAATCGTCACATCAACGGGTTGGTAGCTTTTGCCATGTTTCGCAAGCTCGTCTTTTAATTGAGGGTTAAACATTTCAGTTATTTGTATGTTTTGGAGCTCGTGGTCTTTACTATACAGAATTGGCTTTGAAAGTTCTAACTCTATTGATAGCTTAGCTTTTGCAAGTATGATATCGAGATATCTAATCTTCTGAAGTGCTTCTTCCAATAAATCAGCGAAATTCCAAAGTTTTTTAGATAGCCTTTCTAATACTTCGTTTTCTACACTTCTTTCCTGCTCTGTTAATTGAAGAACGACGTCTTCAATACTTTCTCGTTCTTTTAAATTATCATCCTTTGCATTTTTCTTTTGTAATAACTCTCTTTTCTGTTTCCTGATTTGAGAAAGACGTTCGTCGTAAGCATCGTAGATGTAAAACGTGGGGAGTCTGAGACGCTCAGGGTCAAGAAGGTTTATTACTTCTTCTAAATCGGGCAATGAAAAACGCTCGTTACTAGAAAACACCTGCTGGGTTTTATTTCTGATTTCCTGTGCAACAAGAACGAAATTCTTCAATTCGAATAGTTCTATCTCATCAAGTATTTCGTTGTTTGTTATTTTCTCTATCGTTCTCGAAACATCAAGAATGCATTCTAAATCATGTTCAATATCAGCAATTAGTTTAGCTTCACCTTCAATCAAGCGTATAACAAATGCAGTGTCATCAAAGTGCTCGATTATATGCTCATAACTTAATGGTTGAATGTGTTTGAAATATCTTTGCCCAATATGTGTTTTGGGATTAAGTCTGCTTTTAATATACTCAAAACCAGTTAGTCTTTCAAAATCTTCCCTTTTGGAAGGAATTGTTTTAAGTGACATCAGAGAACTCACCCACTTCAACTGGTCAAATATTCTTGACTGTTTCTAATTTCACATCGATTACAGGAGCATCGACATGTTTCTTAAGTTCTTCGATAATTTCATGTGAATTTAAAACATACCCTGTTGGTGAAAACGGGTTAACTGTGATACCTATTATGTTTGCACCTTTCAATACTCTTATTGTCGGCTTGTACTTCATATAGCTTTCATACGAAACAAAAATCTTCGTGAAATCCCTAACTATTATTTCATCAATACCCTTGGTGCTTAGAAATCTCAAGACATTATCTGTAAGTGCCCCAGGAATGTATATCTTTTTAGTATCCTCACCTAAACTTATTTCAAAGACTTTACTAAGCTGAAGTGCCGATTCAATACCCAAATCTTTCCAATCCCCACTTTGGAATACATGAACGGTATTAGCCGTAACCAATCTTTCTTTGTCTTGCATGCATGCTTCAGATAACTGACAGAGTGAGTATATGTATCGGGTATATTTTACTATTTCCCTTTTATCCAAAGAATAGGCTGCGCCTGTTGCAAGAACTATACCATCGGCGATAAATGGTGTTGCCTGACTAAAGCGAGAAAGTGCACCATCAATGATAACAATGTCTGAGTGTTCTTTCAACAACCTTACAGTTTCTTCCATCCATGTAGCTGTTGGTGGTCCTGAGAGCACGACTTTTCCCGGCTCTAATGCTTTTGCGATGATAACACGCCCAGTTGGTGTATGCTGATGTGAAACATGGATGATTTCTGAAAGCACTGTTTTTCTTTTGAAAAATAGTTCGGTTGTTGTGTATACAAAACCGTAATCCACATACACAGATGGTTTAAATGTACCGAAAACTAAATCTTTTTCCTCTCCATCTGTACCTATGGATGTTAGTGCTAATCTCTTCTGAGGGCTTACATGCTTTACAATAAAGTTCAGCGTTTCTGTTTTGCCCGTGTTTTTTTCAAGCCCAATGATAGCAATGACTTTCCTTTTTAGGATTTCGTTAATAAGCTTTTCAAAATCACTTCCGTTTTCTACTTTTTCTATTCCAACCATATCGTCCTTAAATCTTTACCAGTGCCTCACCCTCTATAGCATTTTCACCATTTTCTTTTACAACATAGGTTTCCAAGAGCACTCTTCGTTTTTCTCTATCAATTTCTTTGACTATCAGCTTTACAGTGACCTCTTCTCCAATGTAAACAGGTCTTTTAAACTTGGCGTTTTGCATCAAGTAAATTGTCCCTGCTCCCGGGAATTCCATGCCAAGAACAGATGAGATAATTCCAAGTGAAAGAATGCCGTGCGCTATCCTCCCACCAAAGATGGTATTCTTGGCGTATTCTTCGTCAAGATGCACAGGGTTTTTATCACCGGTAGCTTCGGCAAAGAGTTTAACCATCTCATCTGTTACAACTCTCTTCACCTCGTAAACCTGACCAATGTAAATATCATCAATGTTCATTTTTTGCTCCTCCTTTTTTCTCTTTCCATTCCTTAATCCTTTCATGTCTTTCAAGGTGCGCCGGTTCGATACTTATCTTTTTGTCTGTAAATAGACTAGCAACACCTGAGAATTGGTATTTCGCCCTGTATTCTGAGTCATCAACGTCACTAGTGGTATCTTCAGGCTCGTGGTAAGCAACGATGACACCTTCGTAGTTTCTCAGTATGACCGTGTGGTCGGACATGGATATGACGTAGTTTGGCATGACCCTTATCTTTCCACCACCCGCAGGTGCATCAACAACAAAGGAAGGCACACAAAAACCGGATGTGTGACCTATGAGCGCTTCCATTATTTCTAAACCTTTCTTTATCGAGGTTCTGAAATGTGTTAATCCCATAGATAAGTCACATTGGTAAATGTAGTATGGTCTGACCCTTATTTTTACAAGCTGGTGGACCAGCTCCATCATGATGTATGGACTGTCGTTTATACCTCTCAAAAGCACGGTTTGGTTACCTAACGGTATACCTGCATCAGCCAACATCTCACATGCCCTTGATGATTCAGGTGTTATTTCTTTTGGGTGGTTAAAGTGTGTATTTAACCAAATTGGATGGTATTTTTTAAGCATGTTGGTTAATTCCGGAGTCACGATTTGTGGTAAGACAACAGGTGCTCTTGTTCCTATTCTTATTACCTCAACATGTTTAATTTTTCTGAGTTCTTTAAGAATGTATTCAAGCATCTCTACTCCAACCAGTAGAGCGTCTCCACCGGACAAAAGCACATCTCTTACCTGAGGTGTTTCTCTAATGTACTCAATCATGGCATCGATTTCCTGCTTTGTTCTTGCCCGGTCGTGTTGACCTGCAAATCTTCTACGTGTACAGTGTCTACAGTACATTGAGCACATATCGGTAATAAGCATCAAAACTCTGTCAGGATACCTGTGAGTAAGACCAGGCACAGGCGAGTCCTCATCCTCGTGGAGCGGGTCTGTCATATCCCATGGAGATACGTAAAGTTCTTTTGCTGTTGGAACAGCTTGACGTCTTATTGGACATTTTGGATTATCTGGGTCCATTAAACTTGCGTAATATGGTGTTATCGCCATTCTCAGAGTTTTCAAAGCGTTCCTTACACCTTCTTCTTCCTCGGGTGTAAGGTTTATAACCTGCTTTAGTGTATCGACATCCATTATCCTATTTCTCAGTTGCCATTTCCAATCATTCCATTCTTCTTCCGTAACGTTTCTCCAAAGTGGAATTTCTTTAAAATACCTTGCCATCTTTAGGATACCTCCTGTCATATTAGACATACAGTTTCTCAAACAGTTCTCTTATCTTCTTTGATTCCCTGAGTATATTTAACGCCACTTCTGCATGGCCTTTCGTGTACCCATTTCCTATTATCATCGTCACATCTTTCCCTACACCTTCAGCACCGAGTGCTGCTCTTGTGAAAGATGTTGCCATACTGAAGAAGTAAACAATACCTTCATCTTTTGTGATAAGAATTGAGGACATTTCGGTAGCTGGTACATTGACGTTGTTGATTACTACATCACAGTACTGTCCACCGGTAACTTCCATAACTTTCTGATAAACTTCAACCGGCTTTGTAGCATCCGCTATAATAACATGGTGTGCAAGACCGAGTTCTTCTACTCTTTTTGCGTTCTCTGGTGAGTATTCGACAACTATGACCTTCCCATCTTTACTAACGGCTTTCATCGCTTCATACGCGCAAAGTACACCTGATTTTCCACCGCCACCAATAATACAGACTGTCATCCCTGGTTTGACCAACTTGCGTGTTTGGGCTGGAGCACCTGCTACGTCTAAAACCGCTAACGCGAGTTTTTCTGGTATGTCATCGGGCAACTTAGCGTAAATACCACTTTCGAATAGGATTGCTTTACCTTCTATGTCCACTTGGTCGGTGTCAACATTTACATTAAGTATCTTATCTATCCTCAAAGGAGTGAGCGATAAAGAAACGAGTGTTGCTATCTTGTCTCCAACCTTTAGGTCTGTTGGAAAGTCTGGACCTATTTCTTCAACAACACCTATCAACATACCACCTGAACCTGTTACTGGGTTTTGCAATTTTCCACGTTCGGCAACGATTTTTAGTATAGTATCCTTGATACACTCCACATTCCCATGGCATGATTCTTTAATTTGCGTGAAGCTGGCGGAATCTACGTTTAGGGTCTTGACATCGATTAGCAGCTCGTTAGTGTAGATTTCCATGGTGTTATCAATTTTCGTTGCTGCTTGAGGAAGAGTCCCTTTTGGTTCAATAACCCTGTGTGTTCCAAATGGACATCCTTTAATGTTTTTCATACTGATACCTCCTGAAAAATCTATTCGGTTATTGTTTCTTAATCCCCAATATTCTTCTTGCTTCATCAGGTGTGGCGATTTCTCTATCAACTTCTCTCGCTATCCTCACTATCCTTTCAACAAGCTGTGCATTACTTTTCGCAAGTTCACCTTTTCTGTAATAAATGTTGTCCTCAAAACCTACCCTTACATGTCCCCCCATAACTATTGCATGGACGGCTAATGGAAGTTCGTACCTACCAATCCCCGCCACCGACCATGTGCAACCTTGTGGTATTTTTTTGACTAAGAACAGCAAATCCTCGATAGTTCCAGTCATTGCACCAGGAACACCCAAAACAAAATCAAAATGGAGTGGCAGTTCCAACAATCCCTTTTTAACAAGCCTCAAAGCGTTTTCTATCATACCTGGTTCGAATATTTCTATCTCTGGTTTGATGCCTTTTTCTTTCATAGTCTTGGCAAGTAGTTCCATAAACGATGGAGAGTTCATGAAGACATCGTTTCCAAAGTTGCAAGAACCAGCAGAAAGCGTAGCCATTTCTGGCATAGCATCTAAGCATTGAATTCGTTCTTCAGGTGTGTGCCACACAGCTCCACCTGTTGAAAACTGTATGATTATGTCACATTTTTCTTGGATTTTTCGTTTAATCTCGGCATAAACTTCCTTTGATTGAGTAGGAGTTCCATCCGGTAATCTTGCATGTATATGTGCAATAGATGCTCCAGCTTGCCAGCATCTGTAAACTTCTTCTGCAATTTCATCTGGTGTTATCGGCAGGTTAGGTTGTTGTTCTCTTGTTACTTCTGCTCCCGTGACTGCGACTGTAATAATCAACTTTTCCATAGGTTTTCACCTCGCAAATTACCAAATTGCCTATAAAGTCTTTGGTTCACTTTATCATTCTTCATGGTTGTATCTCTGTTTATCTTTTGGAACAACACAAGTTCCGCTCGCTTTACAAACAAGAATTGGCTCATCCAAAACCTCAGCTGCACTATCATTTATGTCTGGTCTTGAACGAATGACCTTGTAAGCTTCAAACTTCATCTTTCTTGAAGTGCGACCAACCTCGACAATTTCCCCGTAGGCTTCGATATAGTCACCGGCAAAGACTGGAGCAAGAAACTCTATGTTGTCATACGCCCTGAAAAGTCCTTCATCCCCATCGTATCTGATTAAGAGTTCAGTAGCCACGTCTCCAAAGAGCTGCAAAATTCTAGCACCGTCAACTAAGTTTCCTCCATAGTGTGCATCTGCTTGGCTCATACGAACCCTAATCATTGCTTTCGGCAACGGTGATTTCTTTGCGTTTTCCATTTTCTCATCCCCTACATCAAATCTTGGATTAAAACTTCTTCAAGTTTTCGGAGACTATCAATTTAGCTTCTGTCAATTTCAGTACTTCTTCAAGTGTTGTTTCTTCGGCTATTTCTTCAAGCACGAGCCCTTCATCAGTTGGCCTTATAACGGCAAGTTCTGTCACTATGAGGTCAACTCGTCGTATTGAAGTTAGTGGCAGTGTGCACTTTTTAACTATTTTTGGTTCACCCTTTGCTGTATGGGTCATAGCAACGATAACACGTTTTGCACCTGTAACTAAGTCCATTGCACCGCCCATTCCTGGTATCATCTTGCCAGGTATCATCCAGTTTGCAAGGTGACCTTCTTCATCGACCTGAAGGCCCCCAAGGACAGTTACGTCCAGATGACCACCACGAATCATCGCGAATGAAAATGCACTATCGAAAGTCATAGCTCCTGGCAGTGCGGTAACAAATCCTGCACCTGCATTCGTTAAATCTTTATTCTCAAAGCCTTTCTCAGGTTCTGGTCCCATTCCAATTATTCCATTCTCGCTCTGGAAAAAGACATGCACACCTTTTGGTATATAATTAGCTACGAGAGTTGGGAGTCCAATACCAAGGTTTACGAGGTCACCCTCTTTTAATTCTTGAGCGACCCTTCTTGCTATCTTTTCTTTTGGGTCAACTGGCATATCACTTCACCCCCTGAGAAACTACGACGTAATCTACAATAACTCCAGGTGTTCTTATCTCGTTGGGTGCCAAGGCTCCCACAGGCACGATTTCCTCAACTTCAACAATTACAATTTCAGCAGCCATAGCCATCAGCGGGTTGAAATTCTCGGCTGTAAAGTTGTAAACAAGGTTACCGTAATAGTCACACTTCTTAGCTTTGATTAATGCAATGTCTGCTTTTAAAGGCAATTCAAGCAAATATTTCTTTCCTTCAATTTCAATAATCTGCTTGCCATTCTCAACAACAGTTCCCACGCCGGTAGGTGTAAGTATACCACCCAGACCTGCCCCACCCGCTCTAATACGCTCTGCCAAAGTACCCTGCGGAACGAGTTCTACTTCCAACTCTCCTGCTATCATCTGCCTCTGCGTCTCTGGATTTGTTCCTATGTGTGAGACTATAACTTTCTTGCACAGTTTGTTTTTAACAAGTTTTCCAACTCCGCGGTCTTCAAAAGCAGTATCGTTGGCTATTACTGTGAGATTCCCAATACCTTTTTCAACGATTTTGTCTATTATCCCTTCTGGAGTGCCTACTCCCAGAAATCCTCCAATCATAACTGTGCTACCAGGCTTGACAAACTCAACTGCTTCGTCAAAGGATATTACCTTCAAGTTCATTCCCTCCTTTCGAAACACAAAGTGCTAATTTTTTCAATATTCAGTATATCATTCTTAAGAAGCTCTTTCTAACGTTGGAAACTAGAAATTTCTAATGCATACTCAAGGAAGAAAGAGATTTCCAAAGGAAAGAAAGAAAAAGAGCAATCACAAACGCTTAGGAAGAATCGAGTTGGATTTGGAAGAAGTTTAATGTACTGTTTGTAACAGTGGCTATCAAAAAAAAGCAAAAGTAGGAAAAGAACGAGTCATCACAGTACATGCTATAATTAATACTGAAAAAGGTAGAACAATACTTGGACCTTCGTGTGAATAATGTGCATCAGAAGGGGTGAGAAAATGAATAAAATAAAGCACATTGGCAATTATCTATTGAAAGAAATTGATGGTGTCTGGGTTTCTCAATCCCCATTACTCAGCCAGTTTAATGAACTTGTACATTACGTAACTACAAGAAAGATTACACAAAACAGTGAAGATAACACATTTTCTGAACTGAATTTGGCGATTAGCTGTGAAGATTTCCCAAAGCATTTTGAGTTCTTTGCAAAAAAGGTGAAAATAAACCCTGAAAGATGTGTGTTTTCACACCAGGTCCACAGCAAAAATGTCAAAGTTGTGACCAGTGAAGATATAGGGAATCCATATTGGAACAGAAAACTTCGAGAAATCGATGGATTGATAACAAATGAGAAAGGGCTTTTTCTTGTCACCACATACGCTGATTGTATGCCCATTATTGCATACGACCCAGTAAAACGTGTTGTGGGAGTTGCACATTCTGGTTGGAGAGGTACTTTATTGGAAATTGCAAAAGAGATGATATTAAGAATGAATGAAGAATTTGGAAGTGAACCATCAGAAATTTTTGTTTCTATTGGTCCTTCAATTGGTCCAGATAGTTTTGAAGTTGGGCCAGAAGTGGCTATCGAATTTTTAATGAAGTTTGGAAGAGAAGTTGTCAAAGAAGTCGAGGAAAAGATATATGTGGACCTATGGAAAGCAGTTCAGCTAACGTTAAACTCTGTAGGAGTCTTTAGGATAGAATTCTCGAACGTGGATACGTACAAACATACGGAGTTTTTCTACTCTTACCGAAGAGAAAAGACAAAAAAGAGATTTGCTGTCGTTGTTGGTTTAGTTGAGTAAATAATTTCTAAGGAGGATCAAAAATGATGAAGCAGACCATTAGAAGTGCTCAAGAAAAAGCTCCGAGACTACTTTTTGGTGACGCTCTGGCAACTTTAGTTTTTGTATTACTTGCAGTCCTTTTGTTAAACGATAAGACAAGAACTGCATATGTTAATTTGAACTCATCGCACCCTTATGTATTGGGTTTCTTGAAGGTTGGGATTTTAGCTACATTCGGCGAGATTTTATCGTTAAGAATATCGAAAGGAAAGTACTCAAAACCGGTGGGTGTAATTTACAGGTTTATTGTATGGGGATTTTTGGGTGTCGTATTTGTTGCAGTCTTTGAACTTTTCTCATCAGGAACAAAAGCACTACTGGAAAAGCAATTGCTTCCTTATACCAACAATGCAAGAACTTTCTTTCAAGCTTTTTATACAAGCGTTCTCATGAATTTAATCTTTGCTCCTACATTCATGGCATTTCACAGAATCACAGATGCGTACATAGACCTTGGCAACGGCAATCTGAAGAAGATATTCACCACAAAATTTGATGATGTTTTAAATGCTATTGATTGGAGGTTTTTTGTGAAGTTTGTTCTTGGGAAAACTATCCCGTTCTTCTGGATACCGGCTCACACGGTGACATTCTTACTACCTTCCAACTACAGGGTTTTAGTTGCTGCTTTGCTCTCCGTATTCCTTGGTATTTTGCTTTCCTTTAAAAAGCGTTCGATTAAAGTCGCAGAAGTTAAATAGAGAGTCACCGTTCAGGAGTTATTTGACCAATTTAACTTGTTCAATAGTTCAATAATCTCCTGGCTTGTGGAAATAACAGCAAATCCATGAGCCAGGTTTTTCAATGATGCGTAATGGTACCATTCGTCTTTGTCCCATAAACAATCTTCAACCATTACTATTTCGTATCCCTTAACGAATCCAGAACGTGCTGTTGTTTCACAACAAAGATGGGTCATAACACCAGTGATAATGAGTTGGTCAACAAATTTCTTCTTGAGGATATCATGAAGACCAGTCATGTAAAACGCATCGTAGGTATCTTTGTAAATTATAAAATCTACAAACTCTTCTTCTATCGATAGCTTAGCCCACAGGTCTTCAACAGTGTTGCCCCACCACATCTTCATATTTCTACTTCCACCTTTGTGAATGGTCGCTACAACAGGTATATCCAGAGATAACGCTTCTGACAGCTCTCGAAGCTGTTTAAGGAATGCTCGAATATTTTCTTTTACTCTCTCGCTACCTCTGAGAAAGGCCAGTGAAGATTCAGCAAAAAAGTATTCTTGAACATCAATAACCAAGATTGCAGGCTTTGAAATCTTTAGGGGATGGCGCATCTTTTCAAGGTAGAACATAAAAAATCTTTCACTCCTTTTGGTTCCTTAACTTTGTATTTCCGAGTCTTCTTACCATCTTTATTAGCGTTCGACAAATATTTCTATTTTTATGTTGTTATCATCTTCGAAAATTTCAAACTTTTTCATGTGGGGGGCTATGGTAAATATATCCTGCAAATTACCTACACTTGTTGCAAGTGAGGAATAATATCTTAATTCTGGATGATCTTTTATCTTCGAAATCTTTTTTAATTCCTTTATCATTTCTTTTTTAACATTCATTCGAGCTTCGAGCACTATGTAGAAGTTCTTTTCCAGCGCAACAATCTCAGAGGAAACAATATGTGCACCGTTTTTTAAAAGGTAGTAAGTCATTTCGTTCATGACAGACACTATCAATTTTTCTAATTCCATACCGCTTCACTCCTTAATGTTGTTTCTTATTCTTTCCATAAACTTGTTCTTCATATTTTTAAAAGCCTCTATTATTGGAAGAAGAAACATGGCAACAAAACCTCCAGAAAATCCGTTGTTGTATAAGTTCATTCCAAAATGCAGGCCACCAACGTTTATAACCAAAGCGCTGTGCAAGTAACCTGCGATAACCCCCCACAAAAAACCGAACTCGCCGGCAATTGGTGCAAGGGTAGTTCCAAATAGAACAGCTAGCACCATAGCAGGGCTATTAAAAGGTTGCGAATTTGTCAGAGCTCCTATAAGAACACCTACCACAACAGGTAAAACGTTCTTTGGATGTTTTCCAAGAGCTCCAAAACCAGCAAGTGTCATGATGCCACCAATCGTAGGACCATTGAGTTTTGAACCAACTCCAAGTACATAAATAGTGCCTACCAAGCCGAGGATTCCTACGTTTATAAATGTTATCGCCTCGTTTTCCAACAACACAAAATCTGTTAATAATTTGCCCGAGTACTTAAGTATGTTTTTATAACCGTTAAGTTTCCAACCATTCGATTTGAGTCCGAAGATAAGAACGATAGAGAAAAATAAAAACATGAAAACAGCTAATAAAATTTGATTTTTCTCGTGCCATATCAGCCTTGGTTCTGGATGAAGGTCGTATGCTCTCAAAAGTGCACCTATAAACATTCCTAAAAAACCTGCTGTGAAACCAACGTTGTATAAATTATATCCCTTGTGAAGCGTTAGTGCAAAGCTTGCAAGTGGTGGTAGGAAAAAACCTATAAACAAAACTATCACGATTCCTAGTATATTAAACTTGTTCCCAAACACCAGATGAGTAGTTATTGGAGCCAGTGCGGTACCGAAAAGTGCCACATATAAATATGTCTTGAGATTTTCACCTACCATCAACGTATAAAGAAAAACACCGGCCACGATTGGCCAGACGTTGAATAAATTTTTTCCAAATAGAGCAAAACCACCGATAGTCATAACTGCAGCAATCGAAACACCTGTAGGGTTAACCCTTAGTAATTTTAGGAGCAATGTAAACAAAAGCATAACTAAACCACTGTTGAAGAATGCTCCACCGACACCAGCAATTTCCACATAATCCGTTATCAAGTAGTCAGGTGACTTGATAATTGTGGCAATCTGCGAAGGTATGTTGACATTGCCAGTAACCAATCCAAATAGTATGAAGAAACTTGATGTAAAGAACAGGAATTTGTAAATCACAAGATACCCTCCTTTTTCTGAAAGACGAATATGTATCAAAATAAATTGTACCATAAACCCAATATTTTTCGAATAAATAACTTTTTAGTATTTTGCGAGCTAAATCGAAAAACAATAAAAAACAGGGGAACCATCTCCCCTGTTTGCTCACGAATATCAAAATTTTCTATGCTGATTTTTTTGAAAACTTAATCCTTAGCTTCCGCTACTTTAAAATTTCCGTTCTGCTCTTCGTCCTTCAGAAAACCAACTCCAAGATATACAACCCATGTATCTGCATAATCTAATGCGAATTCAACAATGCTTGTTGTGATAAATATCTGAAGGTAGGTCTTAAAGTCCACAAGACCTAAGAATGCAATAGTTACAAATATCAGGTTATCAACAATTTGTCCTATTTTTGTCGCAACGTTGTTTCTCATCCACAATTTGGTTTTTCCTTTAAGTACGTGATGTATCCATACAGCTGTATAACCTGAAAGTATAAAGGCCGTCCAGCTTGCAAATGCTATCCTAGGGGTTACTGCAAAGACTTGTGATAAGTAACTCTGAGAAAAATCATTTTGCGAAGGAAGATAACTTGTATAAACTAAGCCAAGCAAAACAAAAGCAAGTTGAGCAAAGAAACCGGTCCAAACAGCTTTTCTTCCTTCTTCTTTGCCATAGACTTCTGTCAAAATAGAGTAAATAACGAATGCCATACCCATGCTCATGTTTGCCGCTGTTACTTCAATCCCAAACAATTGGAAGAGTTTTGCGACACCGAGGTTGGATGCAATAATGAGAGTTGCGAGCGCTACATAAGCGCCTTCTTTTTTCATAAACCTCAGTGCCAGCAAAATAATCATTGCAGAGAGGATGTATTCCAAAAACAGCACAAAAAAGTTAAACATAGCCAAACCTCCTTTAAACTTTTTTGCTGAGTTTTAAAAACAACACTAATTACTATTCCTCATCAAGTGCTTCACTAACAGTGTTATAAATTTTTATAATTCTCTCCAGCCCTGTTATCTCAAACAAGGTGCGAATATTCTTATTAGGTGAAACAACTTTCAAATAGCCGTCTACTGCTAGTATTCTTTTATATATACCAACTAGAATGCCTAAGCCGAAACTATCAATGTTTGTTGCATGTGTCATATCCAGTATTATATACTTTTTGTCATTTTCCAAAAATTCAGAAACAATCCAGTCCTTAAAACCTTCCGCATTTTGTACATCAAATGCTCCTTCAATCTTTATAACTACGGCTTTCCCGTGTTCAGTATAAGTGTACAAATTAACACCCTCCTTTTTTTGATACGATAACCATTGTTCATTTCAGTAATACAAAAGCTACAGGTTAACATTATAGCACATACACTATATAAATCGCTAGGCTAGTGGTAAATAAAGTTAACATGGCAACAAAAAGTGTTTCCTTGACAAATATTTTGTTATTCATTTCTATTCCATACAATCTTAGTATTCTGGACCACATAACACCCGCTAACGCACCTATCAATGTTATATTTCCACCGATGTTTGAACCCACAATTAAGCTCATAGTTTATCGGCTTTTTATAAAATGCTTGAGCAAAGAATATCGTCATAGGTTGGTTTATCATAACGTTTGCAGCAAAAGCTGTGATGAAAGTCGTGATTATCGTTCCAATTAACTCGCTTTGAAAATTAAAAAGCGACCCAACATACCTTGTTATACCAAACCTTGTAAAGATATGAACAAATACAAAGAAGGTTAGCACCATTGGTAACATCTTCCAAGGAACTCTTTTCATCGTATCAAACAAGAATGTGAGATTGTAGTCGAACCTTCCAATTTCAATAACGATTTCCTCTTTCTCAGAAAGCACATCAGAAAAAGCGGTGTTCAGTATAAGGTATATACCAGAGAATATCAAAATCGATTTCCAAAGTTGCAGACCTATCAAATCTCCAATAGCTATGGTGATAAAGAATAATACAAAAAAACCACTTGATAGAAAAGCGTATCGTGTGTCTTTAATGAAATTTCTAAGTTCTACGTTACTGTTTTCGTCAACGAATGTAATATTTATCTTTTCTGGCAAAATGCTTCTATACTTGAAATAAAAACCGAAAAATGAAGTAAGTACTGCTACAATTGTTGGAAAGAACATCAGCTTTGCGTATCCAACAAAGCTGAGTGAATAAGCTTGTGCCACCACAACATTAGTTGGGTTTCCGATGTAAAAGAACATGCTCCAAGTATTCGAAGCAAAGAAAACGGCAATTAAGTAAGGTATAGGGTTTATGTTTGCATACTGGCTTATGTAAACTATGATAGGTGTCAGTGTCAAGGTTACAATGTCATTCGACGTGAATACGGTAAGGATGCCTGCAAGAAGAACGAGATTGATAAACAACTTTTTCCCATTCTTTGAAACGCTCGCAAATTTATAGGCGATAAGTTTAAGCACACCCGAGGCATCAAGTGAACCACATATGTAAGCAGAGCCAAAGAAAATGATAAGTATCTGCCAAGGAACTATGTTCATTTGAGGCATTATAGCAGATTTTATCGTCGTAAGAGACGCTATCCCTGAAGCCAGCAACAATCCAAGCACGCCCAAAGAAACCCTGGCATAATCTAATACAACCTTTTTGTTTTTTACCATAAATTCCGGTTCTTTAATAACGAGATAAACGGTAGCAAAGAACAAGTGGATTGTAATAATCGTAGCTATCATTCAGACCACCTGTTGCAGAGGAAAAAAATTACATAAGAAGTCCTTTGATTATCAATTCAGTTGCCTCTTCTTCTGTTAATCCTTTAGCCATGAGAGTTTCTAATTGCTTTTCACTTACACGTCCTATGGAAGCTTCGTGAGTTAACTCCGCAAGGTCGTTTGTGATTTTCAAAACAGGGGTGGTCGCTACTATGACTTTTTCTCCTTTTGTGATTTCCTCACATGAAATATGGGCTCTTGAATAAGGTGCATTACCATACGCTTCGTTCAAAACATTAACCCTACTTTCATCAAGTCCAACAACGACCGTTTTGGCGAGTCCCCTTGCCTTTTCTCCATCGAGATGAATTATTTCATTTATATCAACCTCATCGTTCTTCGAAGCTTTTACCTTACTAACAAGTTCACCTACGGCATTTTCCTTCAAAGTTAGGTTCATTTTAACTTCCAACTTTCCAACCCTGGTTTTTGTGAGGTGAAAAGTGTTTCTATAAACTCCTCCATTTTCAACTACTGAATTGGTTGTTGTTTTCAAAATTATCGTTCCCGCATCGCTGTGATAATGCTCATCATTGTATTCCATAACGGCTCCATCTTCAACAATGACGTTGGACGTTGCCTCATGTGTAAATTCTTCAGCTTGCGGGAAAACGCAGTGTGCGGTGAATTTAACTTTTGCATTCTTTTTCACCCTGATATTGAATATAACACGTTGATATCCTTTCTTTTCTAGATACCCTGTGCACACATGTACAGGAAAAGGAATTTGAGTGTTCTCCTCAATCTCCATATCAACTTGTACACCATCTTCCAATGTTGTGGGAACCAGCTTCAGACCTGGAACGTTGTTGAGACCTATGACTCTATTGCCACTAATTATGATTGAGGCAATACGCTTATCCATAAAATTAGATGCATCAGTTCCAAGTTTTTCCGCGGTTTTTACAATCGCTTCAAATTCTCTTTTCACGTCCATAATTTCATCCCCTTACTTTCTAAGTTCGTTAATTTCAGGAATATTCGGATGAGCACATGTTTCGCAGGTATTACGAAATGCATTAAGGACATCTTCTGTTTTACCATGCATAAGCACCTTTCCTGCACAAATTAGGTATCCGTAGTCCGTATTATAAGCCATTTCCTCCCTATGGGTTATAATTATTGGAGTCCCACCGTATTGAGCAATGTAGTTGACTACATCGTTGATTATGCTCAAACTCATCAAATCAATACCTGAATCTGGCTCATCTAGAATCACATACTTTGGTTTTAATAGAATTATGGAAGCGAGTTCTACGCGTTTCCTTTCCCCTCCACTGAGAGTTTTATCAACAAACCTCTTCAGGTAAAAATTTGGATTAAGACCTACAAACTCCATAGCTTCGGTCACTTCACTCTTTTGAACCGACAATTTCCCTCCGAGCGTCAAGTAGTTTTCGATAGTCATTCCTTCGAATCTTGCGGGTTCTTGCCACATCAATGAAATTCCAAGCTTTGCCCTTTCTGTTACTGGCAAGTTAGTAATATCCTTTCCATTAAGTAAAACCTTTCCTTTGTAAGGCTTGTAAGAACTCAGCCCCATTATAACGTAACCAATAGTGCTCTTACCTGCGCCGTTAGTCCCTATTACTGCATACTTGTAGCCAGGTAGAAACTTCATACTCAAATCACTTAATATCTCTTTCTCGTTTGTTTTGTATGATACCTCAACCAATTCCAGCATCGCTTTCACCTCATTTGAATTTTCTGGCATTTTACCTTAATTATTTTACCATCCCTTAGTTCGGCCAAAATTGGTATGTAATCCACCTTCTGGCAGAATTCTAAATCTTTGGTAAAACCTAACTGAGAAAGTTTCTTCGCGTGTTCACCTGAGAAATCCGGTTTTTTCAAAGCCGTCCATAGTTCCATTGCTATTTTAGAACTGTCAGATAGATAATGAGCACGGTTCTTGATAAGTTTTGAGATAATCGCTCCCGCAACTTGTGTATCTTCGTAAGAAATCTCACCGTTGTTGCCTGCACAAACGATAGCAATGTTTGTTGAAGAATCATAACCAGATAATTCGTGCACAACAGTAGTTAAATTTAGAAAAGATGCTATCAAAACTCTCTCAGCTAAATTCGAAGCGTTGATTATAGCGTTTGTTCCATTACTTGTGGTAAGAACAACGGTTTTGTCCCTAACAACTGCTTCCGTGTACTCCGTAGGTGAGTTTCCAAGTTGAAAGCCTTCTATTTTTTCTCCACCGCGTTCACCAGCAATTATATATTCCGGATGCTGATGTTTCAAATCCAGAGCTTGTTCAATAGTTGAAACTGGTATAATACTTCTTGCACCATTTGACAGTGCTGTAATTACAGTAGATGTTGCACGCAGTACATCGATAACAACGGAAACGTTGAATTGTTTCGCAAATAACTTACGCTGCTCAGTTATCCATTCTTGAGCTTCTCTGGAACTTAGGAATGTATATATCAAAAAAATCACCTCAGAGATAATTATACTCCTCTGAGGTGAGATTAAGTGAAAAATGTATTGTAGCAATTAATCTAAAAAATTAACTTTTCGTAAACTTCGACCTTTCACGTAAAATCTTGGCGAAGTCATCAACAGGCATTGGCTTTCCAAAGTAATAACCTTGGAATAATCTGTAACCAATCATTGATAATACTTCAAGTTGTTTTTCATTCTCCACACCTTCTGGTATTGCATCCAAATTAAATGACCGTGCAATATTATAAATCGCTTCCAGCACCTTTACTGAACGCGAATCCTCAGGTATTCGCGATACGAAAGACCTGTCTACTTTTATTTTTTTCAACGGTAAAATTGTTAAATATGAAAGCGATGAGTAGCCTGTTCCAAAATCATCTATACAAAGCTGGCAACCAAAACTCAACAATTTTTCTATGTTGTCCTTAACTACCTGATTCATCTCTATAATGATGTTCTCTGTGAACTCAAGCACTATTTTTCTTGGATCAATCTCATGAGCTGAAATAATCTCAATAAAGCGGTCAGCCATATTTGGATATCTCAGTTGTACAGGACTCACGTTCACATCAACAAAACCTACAGAAGTATCATTATCAACTATGAATTCACACACTTGTCTTAACACTTCTTCACCGACACTTATTATCATACCGTTTTCCTCTATGATTCTTATAAAGTCCATAGGCGGAACTACGGAACCATCTTTCTTTACCCAGCGCAGTAAGGCTTCAGCCCCAACCACTTCTGAATATGAGTTACATATAGGTTGTAAGAAAATCTTTAATTCCCCGTTGTAGACTGCTTCTTTCAGTGCCCTTTCTTTGGCAGCCAATTCTTGCAGTTCGTTATCAATAAGAGCGCTGTAGTAAACCACACCATCTCTCGATGTTTTCGCACGTGCAAGAGCTAAGTTAAGTTTTCTTAATACATCCTCCACACTGTCCATTGAAGTGAAGATGTGTATACCGGTTGAAAATCTTATGTCTAAAATTTCTCCAGTGATGTTATAGAACTTCCTAAGTTCCGATTCAATTTTCCCAACGATGTTTGCAACCGTTTCTTTTGCTTGCCTGTACTCTTTGCCTACTTTTTCAAGCAAAATCCAAAATTCATCTGCGTATGGTCTAGCTATAGTATCACCCTCGCGAAGTACACTCTTTAATCTCTTTGAAATTTCTCTTAGTAATTCATCACCGAAGCTATGTCCCCTGGTACTGTTAAACAAAGAAAACTCTCGAATATCAATTGCAATAACTGCGTTGTAGTCGTCTATAGAAGAAAATTCAATGGTAGAGCTCAGTTTTCTAATGAAATACTGCCTTGTGTAAAGTCCAGTAAGTGGGTCTTTTTGTAAGATGTTCCTAACAACGTTCATCGCTTCTCTTTCTGCTGTTATGTCTGTATATATCGCATATATAAGTGTTTCTTCCCCGGTGTCTATTGTGGATACGGTAATTCTGACCTCAATTAATGAGCCATCCTTCCTTTTTCTCGTTGTTTCAACCCTTAACGTTTTTTGCTCAATAGCTAATTTTCTAAGTTTGTCTGGTTCGTTTTGCAAATCGTTTGGGGCTATCAAATCGTCTATATTTTTCCCGAGTACCTCTTCTTTTGTATATCCAAACATTGATAAAAATTGCTTGTTGCACTCAATTATCGTTCCTTCTTTACTAACTATCACTGCCCCATCAGGAATATTCTCGAAAAGGTTTTTAAAAAGGGTTTGCACTTTTTCAATATCTTTTTTAGAATTGATTTCTGATGTTACATCTTTTATAACAACAAGTAACGCTCTATTTTTCTCATCTTCGATGGTGGAAATCTTCAAATATTTGTCCGCCTCAAAGAGTATTTCTCCACTTCTTTTAACTAAAGCCTGTATTTTCTCCTCCTTTCTACCAACTATATCTTTTTTATCTAAACTTAGAAGGTGAGCTGCTTTTTCATTAATATCAATAACACGTTCACTAAGTTTATCAATCACGATATATCCTTCATCGGAGTGTTCATATGCGTTGTATCGCGCAGAAAGTGATAACTTCCTCCACACCAAGTCTACAGCTACAAGATTTAGTAACATTGTAGTATGTGACAATATGAAAGAAAGAAGTGTATAGTTAAAGTTCAGAAGGTAAGCAGTAACCGATCCAATCATTCCAAAAGCAAATGTAAAACCTGTAAGACGTTTCGTTCTTAAGTCAAGTTTCTTACTTTTAGCTATATAAATAAAGGCCAACGTAAGCAAAACGGTTGCAAAAATGAAATACGTCCAAGGAACCAACCCACCATGTGGACGCATCTTCTCTGAACCGTAAAGTTCAGTTGCAATTTCGTCCAACCAAAATAACTTGTAAAATTTGTTAGTAAATGCTAAAATTAGGTAAACCGTGGGTATAGAGTATGCAAGGAAAGTCATTCGCCTGGACTTTTGAAGACCCGATAAATCTAGGCTGAAAAACAAAATAGTGACCGGAATATAGAGTAAAAGTATGTCTTGGAGTTGTTCTAGAAAAATTATATTGGGCACTTCGTATTTGAAAAATTCAAAAGTGCTGAAACATAAGACATATAAAGCCATCTGAATGCAAGCTTTTGAGAGCCTGTAAACTCTTCTGTCTAATACATATACGAAATTAACAACCGACACCAACAACCCAGACAACGCCAAAAGTTTGTTCAAAACTAAGGAAATAAATATCACCTCTTTTGAAAATTGGTGAGATGTTTTTTTGAAACCATTTCCAAAAGTAATTATATCATATTTATTCATAATCATTGTGAAAAGGAACAGGAAAAAGTACAAAAATTGAATAAAAACATAAAACTTCTCTTTGATTTGTTTCATAGTCGTATCCTTGGAGGTGCATGAAAAGTGGGACCTTTAGAAATTCACAAGCTTTTACAAGGAAAATACAGAATAACCACACCATTGGAAGTTACTGAAGATAACTTAAAATATCTCTATACACCTGGAGTAGCTGAGGTTGCACTAGAATGTGCAAAAGACCCAAGTAATTGTTTTTTATACACCAGACGAAAACATACAATAGCCGTTGTAAGTGATGGAAGTGCGGTCCTTGGTCTTGGTAATATAGGTCCTTATGGTGCTTTACCAGTTATGGAAGGAAAAGCTATGCTTTTTAAGGAATTTGGAAATTTGGACGCGTTTCCAATATGTCTCAACACTCAAAATGTAGAGGAAATAGTAAACATTGTAAAAGCTCTTGAACCTTCTTTTGGAGGTATAAATTTAGAAGATATATCTGCCCCAAGATGTTTTGAAATATTGAACCGTCTTGATAATGAAATGACTATTCCCGTGTTTCATGATGACCAACAGGGAACAGCCGTTGTTGTGGTAGCTGGGTTGTTAAATGCTCTGAAATTGGCAGGTAAAAGAATATCAGATGTAAAAATTGTTGTAAACGGTATAGGCGCTGCAGGCTACAATATAGTAAAACTTCTTCTCGAATTTGGGGCAAAGAATATTTTTGCTTGCGATATCAACGGTTTATTGAATGAGAAAACATCACTTCATGAATACCACCTGGAGATTGCAAGACTTACAAATCCAAGCAACAATTCTGCAACTCTTAGAGAATGTTTGAAGGAAGCTGATGTCTTCATCGGAGTTTCAAAGGGTAATATTTTAACAGCTGAAGATATTAAGCAAATGTCTGGAAAGCCTATCATATTCGCTCTTGCTAATCCAACACCAGAAATAGCACCTGAAGTCGCTTATGAAAACGGTGCATTTATAGTTGCGACAGGTCGGTCCGATTATCCAAACCAAGTAAATAACTTACTGGCATTCCCAGGAATCATGCGTGCAGCTGTCGAAAAGCAAAGAAAAATAACACTTTCAACACTTATGAAAGCCGCGCAAGTAATCGCAAAAATGGTTAAACCAGATAGATATATGATTCTTCCTAAGGCGACAGACAAACGCTTACACAATGAGTTATATAACGCCTTAATCGAAAGTTTTGAATAAATAAACAGTTAAACGGAGGTGAAGGCACTGTGAAACAAAGGGGTTTATTGTTTACTTTACTCGTTATTATGTTTTTGGCTTTTTCTTCTAGGACATTCGGAAATACCGCTCTTTCGAAAGTCTTTGTGTTTCTAAACGTTGAAAATTTTGTCGGAATCGAGTTAAGGATGTCGAATGATTCTTATTCTTATATTTTCGCCGACTTGGGAGTTAACTACGTATCATTTGGTGTTAGATTATCTTCCAAACAGACACAAGGGTTATATATATCGCCTGGTTTTTATCTGCCTTACAAGTCAAATTTAAACCTATTTTTGTCAGTAGGTTACGACTTTCGAATAAGTGGTATAAACTACGTAACGTTTTCTCTCGAAGCTGGCGGAAAAGACTTACTTGATAAACCTAAAAGCTTTATCAATTTTGCAATTTATCTGCCTTTCTAAGATGAATAACCTTTGAAAAATATGGGGGATTTGAATATGCCGAACATAACAGGTTTGATACCAGCGGCTGTAAATGCCATTGCCGTTGTTCTTGGTAGTTCTATTGGTTTCTTCTTTAGGAAAGGCATATCGGAAAGGTACAAGAAAGTCTTGTTTATAGCTGTTGGTTTATCGACGATTGGAATAGGTTCAAAGATGATTCTAGGTGCAAATAATTTTTTAATAGTATTGTTTTCCATGGTTCTGGGTGGTGTGATTGGCGAATTCTTCAACATAGAAGGCAAGTTAAAAGCAATTGGAGATAACATCAAAGAAGGAGATTTTTCAACTGGATTTGTGACTTCTTCGCTATTGTTCCTTGTAGGACCTATGACAATTGTTGGTTCTATAACTGCAGGTCTCAAAGGTGATGGCAGTCTTATTTACACAAAGTCACTGCTTGATTTTGTCTCGTCTATCGTCCTTTCATCAACCTATGGACTTGGAGTGATGCTCTCTGCTGTCAGTGTGTTGGTAGTCCAAGGTGGAATAACACTCTTTGCAGGACTACTAACCTTTTTGACAGACCCGATGTATCTTAATGACCTTGTTGCAGCCGGTGGTTTGATGGTCTTTGGAATAGGTCTGAGAATACTTGAAATAAAAGATACCAAAGTGGGGAATTACTTACCAGCACTTTTGGTTTCTCCGATGCTTACATTTCTAACAACACTGTTTAAATAATGAGATATAACAAACAGCAAAGCCCCCTAAGAGAGGGGGCTTTAACTTAAATTTACTTAACTTGTTTGAAACCTATTATTCTTCCACAACAACGTCTGCTGAGCCTTCCCAAAGCCCGTGGAGATTGCAGTAAGACAGGGCAATAAGTTTTGATGTCTTATCGAGTTTTATTTTGACTTTGACGATTGGTTCTTCAAGCGTTGGCGAGAATTCGTATCTTCCAATTCTTAGTATGTAAGGTGCACCTTCCGGCATTGCATAAAGTTCTATCCAGGCAATATGGTGTTCAACCGTGTTTGGGTGCGGTATCTCTTTTCCTACAGACACTTCAACTTCAAACCATTCACCTTTCTTAACCTTGTCTGGAGCACAGATTACTGGAACGTGTTTTTCACCTTTAAAATCTCCGGATTTTACAAAATCACCTATCATTTTTTAACCCCCTTTCATGGATTCCAAAGTATGAAGCTTTAAAATTCAACAAACGATGATTTTGGAGCACCACATACTGGACACTTTTCTGGTACCTCTTCTTCTGTTGTATATCCACACACGGAACAAATGTAAATTTTCTCAGCCTCGTAATCCTTTCCTGCGTTTACAAGCTCGAGCGCTTTCTTATACATTTCAGCATGAATCTTTTCCGCCTCCAACGCATAGTAAGTGCTTATTTGTGCTTCTTTCTCCCCTTGCAACTTCGCTGTTTCGTTGTAAACAGGATACATTTCTTCTACTTCGAATGTTTCACCTGCAATACAGGACTGGATGTTATCAGGATTATCTCCCAACTTCTTGAGCGCCTTGAAATGGTTTCTAGCATGAACAAATTCTGCGTAAGCAATGGCTTTAAAGAGCTTTGCTAATTTCTTAAATCCGGATTTTTCAGCCTCATCTGCAAAAATGAGATACTTCATGTGTGCCATAGACTCACCCGCAAATGCATCTTCAAGGAACTTCTTTGTCATATCCCTCATGTTCACACCTCCCCTTGAGTTTTTTTACAAAGTTCTTTTACAAAGTTCATCTTCCCTTGACAGAGGACAGATGAACAAAACTATTTGAAAAACTGGTATAGTATCAGCGATTTAAACAGTTTTTGCACACACCTACCAATGTGAGCTGCACATTTCGAACTTCATGACCATCGACATTGGTAATAATTGGAAGCTCAACGTTAAGTTCAACATCGTATATCTTCTTACATTGTGTACAGTAAAAATGGTGGTGATTTTCCTTTGCGAAATCGTATCTTATAGCATCGGGGGTAATGATCACTTTAACCAATCCAGCCTCTGCCAGAGCTCTAAGTGTGTTGTACACAGTTGCCCTTGAAAGAACTGGTAGTCTTTGTTCTTTAACAAAGTGCTCATAAATATCATCTGCCGAAGGATGTGAGTAAGTCTTACTAAGGTATTCTAAAATCTCCACTCGATGGACAGTAGGTTTTACACCTTTTTCTTTCAACAACTCGCGTATCTCGCTTTTCAAGTCTTTCACATCACTTTTTACCATCTCGCCGCCTCCTTGAACTTCGGTATAACCTTTTACAATGTCCAAATTTATTATACCACAAAGTTATCAAAGATTTCAAGAGTGCTTTTCTGTTATTCTTAAGTGAACTTTTTAAGAATCTAAAGATTTTTCTTCCATGCTTGACAAATTTGGAATGTTATGATACCCTATACTTAGTCTGACCTAAGTGAGTAAATTCACATGGATGGAGAGTGATCGTAATGGGGTGCATCTTTTGGTAGATTTTAGAAAATTTAAAAAGCTCACAGTAGAGCTAATTAATGCGAGTAGGGCCATTAAGCTTGACAAAGAATACCTAAGACGTTTAGATCCATCCTTTGAAAGCTCCTACCAGTATCTCTTCCACGCCGGTTTCAGAGCTTTAAGACTTTACAGAATTTCGCATGCGTTCTACGTGTCGGGTTTCAAGTTTGTGGCATATCTAATATACCATATCAATCGAATATTATACGCCGTTGATATTCATCCAGCTGCTCTGTTAGAACCGGGTGTTGTAATCGACCACGGAGCGGGTCTCGTTATTGGTTCAACGGCGGTAGTTGGTAGTGGTACAGTACTGTATCACGGTGTTACTCTTGGTGCAAAATACATAACAAAAGGAAAACGCCACCCAACTGTTGGGAGGAATGTGGTTATTGGAGCTGGTGCAAAAGTGCTTGGACCAATATCTATCGGAGATAACGTCAAAATAGGCGCGAACAGTGTTGTTATTTCTGATGTTCCAGAAGGTGCAACCGCTGTCGGAATTCCTGCACGTATTGTTCTTAAGAATAACACAGAAAACGTGAAATCTCATCTATTTGATTCCACAATAGACAAAAACGATGCAGGTGATGAACTTTGTCGCAAAAAGGAAAACAACTTAGAGGAGGTACTGATATGACGAACGAACGTCTTAGTAATCAGTTACTGTCTGAATATCTACGTATGTTTCGAAATATAATCGTGGGAAAGACTCCTCTTATTTATCTGGAGAAATACTCTATTTATGTTAAGGTCGAACGAAACAATCCAACAGGTAGTGTTAAAGACAGACCTGTCTACTTTATGATTTTGAAGGCTTTAAAAGACGGATTAATAAATCCGAACACTATTATTGTTGAACCAACCAGTGGTAATACGGGAATTGCTCTCGCTTGGATAGGCGCAAAACTAGGCCTAAAAACAATCCTTACAATGCCAGAAACTGTTTCTGTGGAACGGCGTCAAATATTGACGAGTTTAGGTGCAGACGTAATTTTTACCGAGAATATGGCAAAGGCTGTAGAAAAAGCTCTTGAGATTGTTTCAACAAAGTCCGCATTCATGCCAAATCAATTTGAGAACCCTGAAAATGTAAATGCACATTTCGTGACAACTGGACCAGAGTTACTGAGCCAAATGAATTTTCAGGTAGATGCCTTCGTAGCAGGTATCGGAACCGGAGGAACAATAACAGGTGTGGGAAAGTTTCTCAAAAACTTTCGTTCAGACATCAAGATAATAGGTGTAGAACCATTACAATCACCTGTTATAACCAGGGGAACACCAGGTAAACACAGAATTCAAGGTATCGGTGCTGGATTCGTACCCAAAATCTTGGATTTGCAGGTGATAGATGAAGTTATTCAAGTAGATGACGAAGAAGCTATAAGATGGACTCCTAAGCTTTGGAAGGAAGGAATATTCGTAGGAATTTCGTCCGCTGCTAACTTAATCGCAAGTATATTAGTTAAAGAAAAGTATGGCTTAGAGCGCGTTGCAACCGTTTTTCCAGACGATGGTTCGAAATATATTTCGGTTCTCTCCAAGTAGAGGTATAGCAAAAAAATAAAAGTGTGCACGCCTGTGGCGTGCACACATAACCTATAGAGACAGCTCCCACCTATCCCCAGTACCCCCATTACTGCACATAGTATACCACTTTTTAGAAAGTAATGTCAAATTTTGGAAAAGATTTTTCCAAAAAAATTCGTTTATCTGCATAAATAAACGTTTTGGACAACTTTTGGTATCTATCTACAAGTGTGTTTATCAAAGATTGGATTTCTGCAAAAAGAATTTGCTTTTTTAATAATTTTGTGGTAAAATATAACCAAACTTAGTAACATACTAAGCCAATTCTAATCTCTGCAGAACAAGGAGGATAGGCATTATGGAGATTTTGAAGGTCAGCTCAAAGTCAAGTCCAAACAAAGTTGCGGGTGCTGTTGTAGGGTCACTCAAGAAGAACGAAAAGGTGGAAATTCAAGCTATCGGTGCTGGTGCAGTTAACCAAGCATCAAAATCTTTAGCCGTTGCAAGAAGGTTCTTGGAGCAAGAAGGATTAGACCTCTACGTTGTCCCAGCGTTCATAGAAATTCAAATTGGTAATGAAACAAGAACCGGTATATCTTTCAAAGTTTACCTTCAAAAGAAGTGAGTTTAAGAAATGATTTTGAGGAACTGAAAGAATTTGATGGAAGATGGAGGAGCGTTTGGAAGAACTGAAAGCTATTGCAAGAGCTTGCATTACAGACGAAAGGATTTATGAGATAGTCTATTCAATATCACAAATGTCGCAAGAGGATTTGCAACAATTTCGAAGCAAAGTAGTCAGTTATTTTATGACAAAAAACTCACCAGAAGATATGGAAGCTTACAAGTTCTACAAAATCATATTAGAAGACCAAAATGCAAGGAAGGTTATGGAATTTTACCAAGAAATTAAAAGGGAAAGTGAACGATAATTTTAATTAGGTGCCTTTGTGGCACCTTTTTTAAATGTAAAGTGAACAGGAAAGAGGTGAAGGTTTTGAAAGTCGGTGGTCAAGCGGTAATTGATGGCGTTTTAATGATGGGTAAAAAGATAGTTGTAGCTGTTAGAAAGCAGTCAGGAGAGATAGAGGTTCGTGAACTTGGAATCCCAGGTGTCAGTCAAAAATGGATGAAGATACCATTTATACGAGGGTTTATAAGTCTGTACTACTCTCTTTACTTTGGGATGAAGGCATTGAATCTCAGTGCTGAAATCTCTTCTGATGAAAAAATGAAGAAAGGCGAATCTTTCTTCTCGATTCTTGTAGCTGTTGGTTTGGCTGTAGGCTTGTTTATTGTCCTTCCTGCTTATATAACAAAATGGTTGGGGTTCAATGATAACGAATTTCTCTTTTCTTTGGTGGATGGTTTGATAAGGTTGGGGCTTTTCCTATCATACGTGTTTTTCATATCACTCTTTGAGGATGTTAAAAGCGTATTCAGATACCATGGGGCTGAGCATAAGGCAGTTCATACATACGAACACAACGAAGAACTGACTGTCGAAAATGCAAGGAAATACTCAACAATACATCCAAGATGTGGAACGAATTTTGTTATGATTTTCTTAATAACCGCAATACTGGTGCACAGTTTATACGGTCTTCTCGGAGTTACAATGTTAGGACGTATCATTTTCAGAATTATTGCAATACCCGTGGTTGCAGGAATTTCTTACGAGTTGTTGAGACTTTTTGACAAATATCCAAAAATCCGATTTTTAGCGCT
This sequence comes from Fervidobacterium sp., assembly GCF_059913585.1. Classification (NCBI taxonomy): domain Bacteria; kingdom Thermotogati; phylum Thermotogota; class Thermotogae; order Thermotogales; family Fervidobacteriaceae; genus Fervidobacterium; species Fervidobacterium sp. The sequence continues at coordinate 249,488 of NZ_DBOLZL010000012.1, read as the reverse complement.
TCCTGGTATGATTCTGCAAAAACTCACAACTGCTGAACCAGATGATTCACAATTAGAAGTTGCTCTCGTTTCTCTCCGTCATGCCATTGGAGTCGTTGATGCTGCGGTTGTTTTTGATAAAGATGAACTGGAAGAGAAAAATCAACAAGCTGATAGCGATATATACGAACAACCCGAATTCCTTGGTTGATAGCAACACAAAACCTATGACTAACGAGTACGCAAGAATCAAAAAAAACGTACTGCCAAAAACTTTGGTTCCTATGTGATGCAAGTGAAATCTGTCGGGTTTGAACGGGTTCTTTTTCAAAAGTAGCCTCCTCAGAAACGAGGAGGCTATTTCATACATAGGATAGCCAAAAAATACCAAAGTCTTGGTAAGTTCCCTGGGAACATGTTTATCAGAGATGAGTAAATAAGCGATTAAAAATGCACCGGAATCACCCATGAACAATTTGTCGAACACGTTAAAAAGAAACAAAACAAAGAGCACCGGTAAGTATACAAAATTCTGCGTAAATGTAAAGTAAATTATTGCCAGTCCTACAAGAAGTCCGTTAATTCCGTCCACAAGGTTGAAAGCATTCAAAAGCGTCACGAAAAAAACAAGGGTCAAAAAAGCGTCAAGCATTGCATTGTTTGTAAATACAAAATGATATGCGTTGATAAAAAACGCACCTGCGAGGAATTGTAAAATTAACTTCGTGTAATAACGCAATTCTACCAAATCATCAATCAGACCTATCGTGAATACAATATACAATGGCAGTTCTTTCCTTATATCTATGAACTGCTGGTTGAGTTTTAAGTACATTGTATAAATAAAGAGAACCATTCCACCTATGAGAGGAACTGGTTCTTTGTGTTCTTTCCTCTCCGATGGATGGTCAAGAAGTATGTTAAATTTTTTGCAACAATGGATAAAAAGAGCGGAAAACAATGTGCTAAAAATAAATCCCAACGAATACGGATTCAAGTAATGCAAGTAACAAAAACCCCCGTTGTTAAAAGATTTTGATAATCCTACAACTTTAAAACGAAAGAGAGATAAGTAATTGCGATTGCAAGGTTCCAAGCACTGAAGACACCAACTATCTTTTCTTCTGACCAGCCGAGCAATTCAAAATGGTGATGTATAGGTGCCATTTTAAAAATCCTTTTTCCCCTGAGCTTGAACGAACCAACCTGGAGTATCACACTTATCGTTTCTAACAAGAATATGGTAGTAAAGAAAATAAGTGGCAGTTCATTGCATGTCATTAATGCATACGTTGAGATATAAGCTCCCAGTGCCAATGAGCCAGTGTCTCCCATAAACACTTTTGCCGGTCTTGTGTTATACACAAGAAACGAAAGCAACGGCATGATGAGAACTAATATTGAAATCACTTGATTGTAATCGGTTGCCAAAAACAAAAACGGTAGTGCACTTGTGACAAATACCCATCCGGCAAGTCCATCAAGCCCATCTGTAAGGTTAGTCGCATTGGAATACCCAGAAATTAAAAACATTGTAAATATGTAAAAAAACCACTTTGGAACGGGAAAACCAAATATAGTGCTTTCACGATAGTGAAGAACCGTGTAAGCTACCCATATCGAAAACAACATCTGCAATGCCAACTTTTGCCAAGCTTTAAGTCCCAAAGAACGCTTCTTTGCTATGCTAACGAAGTCATCCAAAAATCCGATAAAGCCATAGAAAAGAATTGTCAGCAGGAGTTCTTTTTTCACACCAAGCACGCTTCCAGCTATAAGTGCAATTGCTAAAAAGACTATACCTCCTGCTGTTGGGGTTCCTTCTTTATAATTGTGCAAATCAGGACCCTCTTGTCTTATGTACTGCCCTAATTTTAGTTTTTTCATATATTTAATGTATCTTGGAAAGACCAAGAGGCCTATCAGGAATTCCGCAATTAGGACCGTTGCCAAAAAAAGATTCGAAGTTTGCATTTTTCAGACCTCCGTAAAGTTATATTCATCCATCTAAATGCTCTAAAAGTTTGTCAACAATCTTATCTAACTCAACTGCTCGGGATGCCTTGAAATAAAGAGTTCCAGAAAACTCAGATACCAATATCTTATCCTTAATGAACTTTACAATCTCATCTTCTTTCTCACTTCTGAATAAAAGATTGGTTGGGGCTATATCTTTGGATTCCGGTTCTTTGTCATACACTACGACACCATCAATTTCCTCAAGCAGTTTTGATAACGACTGATGATAATATGTGGAGTATTCTCCAAGCTCTTTCATCGCACCAACAACTGCATAAGCTGGCCTTGGAAAATGTTCTTTGATTTCTTCTATCCCGTGCCTAAAAGATTCATAGCTCGCGTTGTATGTATCGTCAATTACGAAAGTTTTTCCCAACCTATAGATGTTAAAGCGACCTTTGAGAGGTTTGAAAGTCAAAAGTTTTACAGGATTGAATAAAATGTCCAACATATCGGCAACTGCGAATGCTACAAGAACAGAAATGGCCATCGCTTTTGGCCAAAAGCCTGGCAAAGCGTAATAAAATTCACCTTCATGTGTTTCGAACGTTAGTAATGTATTTTTTCCATCAAATTTTCTTTCTTTCAATACGTAGTTTCCACCTTTTGTGCCAAAGTATTTGCACTTTTCACATCTCATGCGTTCGTCATCGAAATTAACCAAAGCTTCTTTCGAATTTTCAACAATTTGCCATTTGCCTTTGAATATATTCTCAATATTACCAGCAACACCAACATGTGCACTTCCTACATTGAGAAGAACACCTATATCTGGAGGGAAGAGCTTACAAAGGTATTCAATATCTCCAACATTTCTTTGAGCCATTTCCAACACAACAACAGGTTCACCGCGATAGGAGTTTATAATCGAAAGAGGAAGTCCTATCTCCGAATTAAGATTTCCCTCATTTTTAAACGTAGGAATTTCCGCACTGAGCACATTTGCAACTATCTCCTTTGTTGTTGTCTTACCGTTAGACCCTGTTATGCCAACAATCTTCGGACGGAATTTTTCTAGTATCTTACTAGCGTACATTCCAAGAAACTCAACTGTGTTTGGAACAATTACTTGATTAGGCAGTGACACGTCTTTTTCAACGATAACAGCAAACGCACCCGCTTGAACTGCTTGATGTGCAAAGTCATGTCCATCTACACGGTTACCTTTTATCGCAACAAACACATCGCCAGGTTTTACTTCTCTGGAATCTGTAACAAAACGATGACCAACCAAGTCTTTCAGTTCCATTTCGTTCACTCACACCCCATTGTTAGTTATATTATTTATCCACGTCTCTTGAGTGATTTTTGTTAATTTTTGAAAGAATTATGTCCAGAGCAACATCTCTATCTTTGAAAGGTATCTTTAATGTTTCTGTGAATATCTGGTATGGTTCATGGCCTCTTCCGGTAATAAGCACGACATCTCCTCTTGTTGCGAGTGTTATTGCTGTGTCTATAGCCTCGCGCCTATCAAGGACGGTGAGTGAAAGGGAATTAGGTTGGACACCTTTTTCAACTTCTTTTATAATCTCCTCTGGATCTTCTCCACGAGGGTCATCTGTTGTAAGTATAGCTATATCCGCGAGTTTCGTTACCACTTCTGCCATCATCGGTCTTTTCCCTCTATCTGCTTGACCACCAGCTCCGTAGACAACTATAAGTCTTCCTTTTGCCAGTTTTCTTGCGGCAAGTATTACTTTTTCCAAGGCATCTGGTGAGTGAGCAAAATCTACTATTACTTCAATTCCAAGTTTTCTTGCTTCTGGAATTGGTTCAAACCTTCCGTCAACACCTCTAAACGTGCTTACATAACTGATGATTTCGTCGGGTTCGTATCCAAGCTCGAATAACCCGGCAATGACCAACGTAACATTGAAAGCGTTGTAATCACCTATCATCTGTGTATAGACTTTCCTTGTACCGTAAGGTGATGTGAGTGTAAAGGTTGTTCCATTCCAAGTGGTTGATATATCTGAAATCCTATAAATTGCGTTTTCACTCGTTCCAAATGTGACAAGCTTAGGCACCTTTTTACCTGAGACAAGTGATGCGTAATCTTCATGAACAACTGCTATTCCGTCTTTTTTAAGCAAATCAAACAAGTGGAGCTTTGAATTCACGTAGTGTTCAAAAGTTGGGTGATAATCAAGGTGGTCTCTGGTTATGTTTGTAAGACCTGCTATATCAAATCTGATGGTTTCCACGCGTGCTTGGTCCAACGAATGGGAGGAGACTTCCATTGAATAATAGCTCCCACCACTCTTTACCGTTTTTGCCATGTTTTCCATTATCGTGAGCGCATCAGGGGTGGTGTTATGTATGTAGAATTTGTCACCCATTATGTCGTTCATGACTGTTCCAGATAAACTTCCTGTGAGCCCCAGTTGCTGCATTATATGGTGGAACAAATGCGCACATGTAGTTTTTCCGTTCGTACCAGTCACTCCAAAAGTTATTAGCTTCTTGTAGGGATGTTCGTAAAACTCAGCTGCAAGGTAAGCTTCCGCAAGTCTACTATCATAAACCTGGACGTAAGGAAGGTTATTATTGATTTCTCTCTCTGTAACAAATGCAATTACTCCGCTTTCTTTGTGAAGTGTGTCAACAATGGTATGTGAATCAAACTTTGTCCCTTTCCTGCAAATGAAAAGAGAGCCTGGAACTACCTTTCTTGAATTGTTGAAGACACCAGTTACGTCCTTATCCTTTAATTCTTCTGGTATGTTGTCAAAAACAACAAATTTTTGAATACTTTCCAAAAGATGTCTCAGTTTCAAAGTAATCCACCCCTTTTTCCTATCGCAAGATTGGGTCACCGCTTAAATTATACCACCCCTACATAATTATTCAACTGATACGAAAGGATATTTGTTTAATGTGGTTCGTTAAAAAAGAAAAAAGTCCCTCGGCTTATCTTGAGGGACTTATCGATTTTAGAAAATCTGACATTTTTCAGAGTGTATTAATTAAGTCATAGAATTTTTTAAGCCTTTGCTCGTCTACACTAACTATACTATCTAGATTAGCCAAGACATGTTTTATATTTTCCAAATATGCTAACGCCGTGTTTTCCCAACTGAACGTCTTTGCAAGTTCTACTGACTTTCGGCAGTCAAATTTTTCCAAAGCCAGTAGTAGTTTTGTTGCGATATCATTGATATTAGTTGGGTCTATCAGAAGCCCTTCTCCATGTGAAAATATTTCCGCTGGTCCTCCGTTCTTTGTCACGACAATTTTCAGTCCACAAGCAGCGGCTTCAACAACAGCCAGCCCAAAAGGTTCATAGAGAGCTGGAAGTGCAAATACTGACCCCCTTGCAGCAGCAACACGATACAAACTTGCCAAATGTCTTTGGTCGGATATGTTTGCAAAAAATATGCTCTTTCCTATTTCATTACCGGAACTTTCAACTATTTCTTTAAGAATTGTTGCTTCCTCTGTTTTTTCAGTGTTTACATATTCCAGAACGTTGTTAATGCCACGCACAACGATAAGTAAGTTCGCTCTATCTTTGAGATATCCATTCTGCAAGAAAGCTTTCACTACAGCAATGTGGTTTTTCTTTCTATCGATTCTACTCGACATAATTATGAACGGCAATCTGTGCCTTTTTATAGGTGCTTTCGAAAGTAGTTGACTTACATACTCTTCCATCTGCTTGTCTTCGGATTTGGATTCTTGATTAAAGATTTTGTGATTGATTCCCGGAGGAATAACTTTGAACTTATCGGCGTAAGGGTCTATATCGTAAAGCTTGTGGGAATACTGTTCATATCTTTCCTGACTCGTACTGCAAACTATGAACGAGGCGTAATGCATTGACAGATTCTCAGCTGTGATACGCACTGTAAATTTGTATTTTCTCTCAGCATCTTCACGCGACATGCCTGATTCTAAGACCTTTTCCATTTTCCATGCACCGAGCGAGTGCGCCGTAAAGGAAAACGGTATTCCTGTTTTTTTAAGGAACATTACCCCTGAAATACCACCATCAGCATAATGGGTAGTTACAAAGTCTGGAAATCTTCCTTCTGATTTGTATAACTCGTAAATTTTGTCAACGTAATCTGGCAAATATTTCCATAAATCTTCCTTGCACAAAAATTTATCTCCGCCAAACGGGATTCGGACTATTCTAACATTAGGAGCGTCTGGATAATAATCGAAAGGTTCTGCAAATTCGGGCCAATTTTCGTCGATAATTTGCCTCGTTATAATATCAACTTCTATGCCAAGTTCTCCCATGGCTTTTGCAAGCTCTTTCACATAAACTAGCTGTCCCCCGAAGTCGGGATGCTCTGTTAAGTGACTATCATCTTTATCAAAATTCCCCTGTGGATTAAAGAAAGCTACCTTTTTTATTGTATTTGTTGTGCTCAAAGTCTCACCTCTATCTTCTTAGAATATTATTTTCGAGTTCTTTTTTCAAGTTAGTTATATCTACCTCCGCACCAACAAAACCAACTATGTAACCAGCGACCATTGAACCTATGTTACAAGATTGTAGAAAATCACAACCATTAATTAGTCCATAATATATACCAGCCCAAAATCCATCACCGGCACCTGTTGCGTCAACTACTTTTCTTGCAGAAGCTGGGATATGGACCAAAGTTTCTCCATTAGAAGCAAATGCTCCATCCTTTCCTGCTGTGAGCACAACGTACTTTACACCATGTTCGTGAAACTTGCTTACATAATATTTGACCAGTTCAATGTCTATTTCGTTTGAAGAAAATAACCCTTCCTTTTGTTTTTCACAGTCAGAAACTGGATTGTCAGGCATTCCAAATAAGGCTAGTGCATCGTCAATGGAAGGTTTTGAGTACGTTGTGTGTTTTAATAATTCAAAAACTCTTGAAAGATTTATTTTTTTGCAACTGAATAATTTATCCCGGCAATTTGGATCAAATGATATCTGAATTCCCCTTTCTAACGCTTTGTGAACTATGCTCATTGTTGTTTCATACAATTGCTCATGTGTTAGCGTCCAGCAACTCAAGTGAACGATACTAGCACCATCTAAGATATTCTCAATCTCATCATCCTCCAATTTAAGATACCTATCCGCACCTCGAATTACGAAAAAGTCAGGACTGTTTGGAGTTTTTTGAACGAACACAAGTGTTGTCCCATGGTCTTTGTCTATCTGAACTGATGAAATGTCCACCCCTGCTTGCCTCAATTTTTTCAAAATTCTACTACCAATAGGGTCATCTCCTACACGAGAAATGATTTTAGTTGGAACTCCAAGTTGAGAGGCGAACCGTGCTATATTTCCTGGAGAGCCCCCTGTTTTCATAACAAATTCCTCAGCAGCATGAAAATCTTGCCAGGTTATGAGATCCGCCAAGAGTTCTCCAACAAAAAGCACCATGCCTGTTTTCGATTTTTTCATCCTTTCACTGCTCCTGCACTCAAACCAGATATAATTCTATTTTGAAACACTAAAACCAAGACTACTAATGGGGCAGTTACAATAACAGCGGCAGCCATTAACTGACCCCACGGCTGTTCGTACTGAGTCCTACCGGCAAACATAGCTATAGCAACAGGAACGGTGTAATACTGGGGTTTTTGCATGAACGTAAATGCGAAAAGGAACTCATTCCATGCAGTTATGAACGTTAAAAGTCCCGTTGCAACAAGACCCGGTGCAGACATGGGAAAAACTATTTGGAAAAGAGTCCTCAAACGAGAGCACCCATCAATTGCTGCAGCCTCTTCTATCTCTTTTGGAAGGTCCCTGAAAAAGTTTTGGAGTATCCAAGTAGTCAGCGGCAAGGTTATAGCCACATACGGCAAAATCAAGCCCTGGTAAGTGTTTATCATTCCAAGTTTTCTAAGGATAACAAAGAGAGAACCTAAGATAGAAATCTGCGGAAACATACTAACAGAGAGAATAAGAGCCATTACGAATGCTTTACCTTTCATACGTAGGCGTGCTATCGCATATCCGGCAAAGGAACCAAAAATAAGTGTAGTTAATGTAGTTATACCAGAAACAACTATGCTATTCCAAATGTTTACATGGAATGGTCTTTCCGCGAAGACCTTGATATAGTTCGAAAATGTCGGATTTTTCGGCAATAAAGTAGGATTTGGATCAAAGAGTTCTATATTGGGTTTTAAGGATGATACCACCGCCCAGTAGAATGGGAAAATGCACCATATTAAAACGAATATAACTGCAATGGTCAATGTTACCTTGAAAATCAACTTTTTTGTCTTCGTGGACACGGTTATCACCTCTTATTTTTTGGTAATCAATCCAGTTTTAGCTTCAAGCTTTTTATGTAAATTATTGCAAATATTGAGATTAAGAGGAATATAATCACAGAAAGTGCTGAACCGTAACCAAACCATGCACCTGTAAAAGCCCTATCCATCAGCAATACGCGGTTATAAACAGCCAAAGTTTCTGTGCCTACACTTCCTCGGGTCATTATAAATACGACATCGAAGACCCTTAAAGCGTCAAGCGTTCTAAAAATCAAAGCAACAGCTATCGTTGAACTCAACATTGGGAGAGTAATTTTTGTGAACCGCTGTAACAAATTAGCTCCGTCTATTCTTGCAGCTTCATACAACTCTTCTGGAATTAACTGTAAACCTGCGAGTATGAGCAAAGCCATAAAAGGTGTTGTTTTCCATACATCTACTGCAATAATCGCCCAGAGTGCGGTATTTGGTGAGCCAAGAATAGGAAAACCCGGCTCAATTATATTTAGCTTTTCAAGAAGCTTTGTCATTATTCCTCCCTGGTCATTGAACATCCATTTCCACATCTGCGATGATATCGCGGTTGGTATCGCCCAAGGGATAAGCATAGCTGCTCTAACAGCTCCTCTGAACTTGAAAGGCTGGTTCACAATAATAGCTATTAAAAGACCGAGTACGGTTTCAAGAGCCACAGAGACGACAGTGAAGATTATCGTTGTCTTTAAAGCTGCGAGAAAACGATCATCGTGGAATAAATCTACGTAATTCTTAAGTCCAACGAACTTTTTTTCTATATCTGGTCTCAATCCAAATTCAAAGAAGCTATCGTAGAATGTTTTAAACAGAGGGAAGAAAGCAATGACAGAAATCACCAATAGTGCGGGTAAAACCATCCACCATGCTACAACGGTTTCTTTGGTCTTTGCCTTCAAAGGCTTCACCTCCACTTTCTTGAAAAACCGGGGGCAAACCCCCGGTCGTGCTTTTCATCATTTTGGTTAATCACACTGGTTCTCGATTTACTTTATTTTCCAAGAACTTTGTTCAATTCTTTAGCCATATCTTCGATTGCTTTTTGTGGTGTTGTTTGCTTTGTCAAAGCTGCATGCACATACTTTTGAATAACATCGGATATTTCACTGTATTTCGCTGTCCTTGGTCTTGGAACAGCGTTAATGAACATTCCATACAATTCAACCATAAATGGAGCTGCCTTTTTGAGTGCTGGGTCTTTGTAAACATCCATCATTGTTGGGTTCTGTCCTGCGTTGACTGCTTTGTAGAGTTGTTGCTCATAGCTAGTTAAGAACTTAATGAGCTTCTTAGCGGCTTCCTTCTCCTCAGGAGTAGCATTCTTGTTAATACCAAGCATCCATCCACCAAGTGTTGCTGCTGACTTTCCAGCTGGACCTGCTGGAAGTGGTGCAACTCCAACTTTTCCAGCTACTTTCGATTCTTTTGGATCATTCAAGAGAGCCCACGCGTATGGCCAGTTTCTCATGAACACTGCTTGACCATTCTGGAAGGCTCTTCTCGCTTCTTCTTCCATGTATGTTGTGACCGCTTGTGGAGAAACCTTATGCGTGTAAATAAGGTCAACCATGAATTGAAGTGCTCTTACAGCAGCCGGACTGTTTATGATAACATTTCCTTCGTCATCAAGAACATCTCCACCGAATGAGACAAGGTATTCCATGAAGTCACATACCAAACCTTCATACCTTGCACCTTGCCATACAAAACCAACCATATTCTTTTCTTTTGCTGTTATTGTCTTTGCCATCTGTACGAGTTCATCCCAAGTCCTTGGTGGGTTCTTGAAGCCATATTTCTGAAGTAAATCCTTTCTATAGTACAATAAGCCTGCATCAGTGAACCATGGAATCGCTACAATTCTTCCATTTACTGTTGCTGCTTTAACTGTACCAGGAAGGAATTTGTTTAGCTCAAAGTAATCTTTATCAGCTGTTAAATCTTCAAGATACGGCGCAAATTCTGCTGGCCAGATAACATCAAGCATTAAAACTGTGGGTTCTTTTTCTCCAGAAGCTAAGTAGGTAACATAAAGGTCGTGCCTTTCCGTCGATGAGTTTGGCATAGGCATGACGGAAACCTTGATATTTGGGTTCTGTTTCATGAAAACATCGAGCTGAGCATAGAGAACCTCAAGCTCTTTACCAACTGCACCTGCCGTCATCGTAATCGTAACTCGAGAACTGGAAAACACCGCTACCGCAAGCGTCAACAATAAAACTGCAAATAAGAACTTCCTCATACTTACACCTCCCATTAAGTAGTGTGGGTTTCTTCGAATTTCAAATGTAGTATAGCATGAGGTACCTGAAATAAAGAAATATAGAAATAGCAAGAAATAACGTATAAGATATAGTTAAAAGCTATTTAGATTAAATAGAAAGCTACTATGAAACAATTTACATCTTTTTTACTATTTTTCTACTTAGTCTACCGTTCAAGATATATGGTACAATACTCTTGGAACTGTATTCGAAATTCGAACTTACCGTGGAACAAAATCTATTCTTTCTAGCACAAAACCGTTAGAAGGAGGCGTTGGTTATGACTGTAGAACTACCGGTTAAAAGGCTTGCTGATTACAGCGTATTCTCGAAAGAGGATGTGGAAGCTATATTCGAACTTGGAGAAAAACTGAAAGGTCTCAAAGTTGTGCACGTTAACGCAACTGCATATGGTGGTGGTGTCGCCGAGTTGCTCATGACTATTGTTCCCTTAATGAAGGATGCAGGGTTGGATGCATCTTGGGAAGTACTTGAAGCGCCCATGGAATTTTTCAATGTAACTAAAAAACTTCACAATACCCTCCAGGGTGCTGATATTGAAATTTCAGAAGAAGAATGGGAACTTTTCGAAAAAGTGAACGAAGAAAATGCCAAAAGACTGAATCTCGATGCCGACGTTGTAATAATCCACGACCCTCAACCTGCCTACATCCCATATTTCAGGTCTGATACACATACGAAATACATTTGGAGATGCCATATTGACACAAGCACCCCCAATCTGAAAGTCTGGAACAGATTAACTTCTAAGATGACAAAGTATGAAAAAGCTCTATTCCATATAATGGACTATGTAAGAGCACCATTTGACAACATTGCAGTTGAATTTCCTCCAAGCATTGACCCTCTCAGCCCAAAGAACAAAGAACTTTCAGAAGCAGAGTTAAAGAGTGTAGTTGAGCGTTACAAAATTGATGTTTCAAGACCACTTATAACTGTTGTTGCCAGGTTTGACCCATGGAAGGATTTATTCTCAGCTATCGATGTGTATCGTAAAGTGAAAGAAAGATATGATGTACAACTTGCAATAGTCTCAGCTATGGCAAAGGATGATCCGGAAGGTTGGATTTTCTTTGAAGAAATCCTCCGCTACGCAGGTGTTGATAAGGACATCTTATTCCTCACTGACCTTAAAGGTGTGGGTCATTTAGAAGTTAACGCTATTCAAAGACTTTCTACTTTAGGGTTACACACAGCTACTAGGGAAGGCTTTGGACTTGTAATTAGTGAAATGATGTGGAAAGAACATCCTGTTGTTGCACGACCAGTCGGTGGTGTTAAAATTCAGATTGATGACGGTGTAAACGGATATTTGAGACAAAGTGTTGAAGAACTTGCGGATGCTATCTGTGACCTTTTGGAAAGTGAAAGTAGACTCCGCGAATTTGGGAAAAATGCTAAAGAAAAGGTTAGAAAAACGTATTTATCAACCGCACACGTGAAAAGATATTTGGAAGTTATAAAGTCTGTTGTTAAATGAAAGTTATTCTGTATAATATAAATCAGGGTGGACAGAAAATAGTTGACTCTTTGTTTTATTTGGATTGGAGGTAGGGAATTGAAGAACGAAGCCAAAATACTGCTTCATATTTTGAGAGAAAAAAAACTTAGGAGAAAGGAACTTGAGAAAATTATTGGCGTTAATCCTTCAACAATGACGTATCTACTTGATAAATTACGGGATTATGTAGAAATTGAGGAGGAATTCCCAGCAATGGGAAAACCTCCTCAATTGATTTCGATCTCAAAAGAAGCTTGGCATATACTAGCAATAAACGTTGGTAGAGAACGTATAAGAGCTGTTGTTTACAATGGGAAAGGTGAAGAATTGGAAAGTGCGGAGTATAAAGTAAAAAGTGAGTTTTTGAACAATGATGGTATAAACGAACTTCTAAAGAAGACCTTAGAGAAGTTTTATGATTTTGATAGCATTGGAATAGCGTTTTCCGGAAGTGTTGTCGACGAAAAGGTCTACTCAAAGATTCTAAAGCTTGAGCGATACGACCCTGTGAAATTGTTGAAACTCAAATCATTGGGTGTTCCTTACGTAATTTTATCGGATGTTGAAGCAATCGCAGCTTACGAGTCCAAAACTACTGGAAGAGAACGTGTCTTTGTTTTGAACTACGGGACAGGTATCGGAGCGTGCTATTACGAATACCACGCTCTTTTCAGTAAAGATGAGTTTAAGAACATTGCCTTAGGACATACATACTTTGGTGGAGATGAAAAGTGCTATTGTGGAGCTTATGGATGCCTTGAAACTGTCGCTTCTGATTTTGTTGTTTTCAAGAAATATACCGGGAGTCCGATATCATTTGTTGATTTCATAGCCCACGAGGAAAATTATCTCAATGAACTGAAAACAATTAGGAATTTATATAAAACCGACGAAAGTAAAGCAAAGGAGATTTATTCTGAAGTCATAGATAAGCTCGCATACGTTCTTGGAAATCTTTCGCTGATTTTAGGTGTTAGCAATATTGCGATTTACGGAGAAGGAAGCTCCGAATGGCTAGCCCAGCAAATCGAAATGAAAGCAAAAAGCCTCTCTCCAAATTTCAACTTTTCTGTTCGATACGGTCATATACATGACGCTGTCGAAAGAGGAGTTTCATTAGAGGCTGCTGTAAATTATGTAAAAAAGACCTTTTCAAAATCTCGAGCGTCCAAACTGTAGAGTTTGATACCACTTTCAGGAGGTAGTAAAGAATGTATATAATACTTATCGGAGGAGGAACAGGCTCAGGGAAGACAACAGTTGCTAAGCGTATTATGGAACGTTTGGGCTCGGAAAAATGTGTCATGCTCCCAATGGATAATTATTATAGAGACATGTCGCATATACCCTTGGAAGAGAGGAAGAAATACAATTATGACCATCCGGATATGATTGAACACACTTTGATTGTGAAACATGTGAAGGAACTCTTAACAGGAAAAGCCATAGAATTACCTGACTACGACTTTACTTTGTATACGCGAACGGGGAATTTTACAAAAATTGAACCGAAGCCAATTCTGTTAATCGAGGGCATCTTCGCTCTTTACTATGACGAGCTGAGAGCATTGGCTGACTTGAAAATATACGTTGACACTGAAGGAGACGAACGATTTATAAGAAGGTTACAAAGGGATATTTTCGAACGTGGAAGAACTATCGAGTCGGTTATAGACCAATATTTAAATACTGTAAAACCAATGCATGATGCTTATGTTGAACCTACGAAAAAGCATGCAGATATAATCATACCGCGTGGAGGATACAACGAAAAGGCTATCGAAGTTGTGGTTGAATATGTGCAGAATTTAATATAGTCCTGTATACAACCTTCTAACGAATATCTCAGATTCGTCTATCTGTTATTTAATTAGATGGACGAATTTTTTATCTTTCTCAGTGTAAATAGATTGAATTTTTGAGTATATAAAGTATAATTACTTTACGAAAATATACAACTACGACATGTGCATCTTAAGGAGGTTCAGTATGAAAGTCCATATTTATACGTACGGTTGCCAAATGAACGAAAATGACACGGAAATAGCTAAGCAACTGCTTCTAAATGGAGGATTTGAAGTTGTTGATAGCGAGGATGAAGCTGACATAGTAATTCTCAATACATGTGCCGTAAGAAAGAAGTCGGAAGATAAGGTTTATAGTCATATTGGAAAACTCAGAAAAAAAGGGAAAAAAATAGGAATAATGGGATGTGTTGCCGATAAGGAAAAAGAAAACCTCTTTAAAAGAGGCGTTTCGTTTGTTATTGGAACTCGTGCGATTGCCAAAATTCCAGAAGCTGTCTTGAACGCTAAAGATGGTGCCAAACAAATTTATCTTGATGATACACTCGATGAGATTGATTACCATAAGGTGGAAACCAGAAGTTCAAAACATCACGCCTGGATAACCATCATATACGGATGCGACAGATTTTGTACTTACTGTATAGTGCCGTATACAAGAGGTAGGGAAAAATCAAGACCAATGGAAAGTGTATTACTTGAAGTGCGTTCCTTAGTTGAAAAAGGCTACAAGGAATTCACATTCCTTGGGCAAAATGTAGATGCATATGGGAAAGACCTGAATGATGGAACATCATTAGCTAAATTGCTGAGAGAAACAGCAAAAATTGATGGAGTTAAGCGACTATGGTTCTTGACATCATACCCCACTGACTTTTCTTTAGAAATACCACAAGCTATGGTTGAAAATCCCAAGATTGCGAAATCCATACACCTTCCAGTCCAACACGGAAGTGATAAGATACTCAGAACTATGAATAGAAGGTACACTCGCGACGAATATATTGGATTGATAAATAACATAAGAAATATTGTTCCGGATGCCTCTATCTCGAGTGATATCATCGTAGGTTTCCCCGGGGAAACTGACGAGGACTTTGAAGCAACTGTTGAACTTGTAAAGGCTATAAAATTCGAGAGACTCAACCTTGCTATTTACTCTCCACGTGAAGGAACCGTTGCATGGAAATACTTTAAGGACGATGTACCATATAAGACAAAGGTTCGTAGAATGTCTTACTTATTGAATCTGCAGAAAATGATAAACAGAGAGTTGAATGAAGCCTATAGAGACAAAAGAGTTGAGGTAATAGTTGAGGCACAAGCAAAAAATGGCCTATTTTACGGAAGGGATATACGTAACAAAATTATCTCTTTTGAAGGTTCTCACGAACTTATTGGAAAAACTGTCATAGTAAAGATAAACAAAATCACAGCAGGTCCGTTGTATGGAACCGTTGAAGAGGTATTGGGATAAAGTGCTTGAATGTCTGACAACAGTGTAAGCTGAAGTAAGATTTATTCGAAATTCTAATGATTTTTTAAGGTTTTTCCTGTATGATTATCCTGGAGGTGAATCATATGAGAAAACATATTGTAAGGTTGATATACGTTGGAGTGTTGTTACTTGCCATTTCTGCGACAACGTTTGGCGTTGAATACATCGCGCGTATCGACAACATGGAACTGGGGCGTATTCGAGTTGAATACACAAAAAACGGGTGGATAAGTGTTAGTGAAATACAGTACGGTGAGAAATATACTATTGAAACAAGAACTGCTTATGGTCCTAATGGATTCTTCCAGGTCTACGAAGCAACGTTTAGGACAAACGGAGAGTTGGTCGCTAAAATACTTGGTGTTAACAAAGCAGGTAAAACTACAATAACATTATATGCGTATTATGATCCAAAAGCGCCATCTGTCAAAACATTTACATTCACAGAACCAAATATCGTTTTATTAGATAACAATTTTATTATCCCTCACTTTGAGATGATATTGAGAATGCCTCAGCCACGTTTCCAAATTATCATACCTCAAGCGCTCTTTAATCCATCAAAAACAGACAAAGCATCAGGAATTGCAATGCTGAAACGATTATCGGACCGTTCCTATGTTCTTAGCTACGAGGGAACGGAAATAAAGATAACAACAGACGAGAAGGGTATAGTAAGGATGGAATACAACAACGGAATTGTGGTGGAACGAGTGGTAGAAAAGAAACCTGAAACAACACTTCCACCAATGCACCAAAATCAAGAAAATATGAAAAATAAAAATAATATGAAAAGTAGAAAATAGTTACAACGAAACAAATTCATAGGATGGTGAGCTTCCAACTGAAAACGTCCGATTATTTGAAAAAATACGGTGTTACTTTAAAGAAATCTTTGGGTCAAAATTTTTTGTCAAACGAAGTTTTTGCAAAAAAAATCGTCGAGTTATCAGAAGTGGACAAGAATGATACAGTCCTTGAAATAGGTGCGGGAGCTGGAACTTTAACCGTTGCACTGGCTGAAACTGGTGCAACGGTTTATGCTATAGAAATTGACGAAAGGCTCAAGCCTATCCTTGAAGAACGGTTATTAACATTTCAGAATGTCCATCTAATTTTCTCCGATTTCCTAGCCCTTGACCTATCGTTTCTTCCAAGTGGGTACAAATGCGTTTCGAACATTCCCTATTACATCACCGCTCCCATACTTAAAAGGCTTATTTTTACACCATTTTCAGCACTCTTTATCATGATGCAAAAGGAAGTTGGAGAAAGATTGCTGGAAAAACCTGGCAGCTCAAATAGAGGATTCCTAACTGTTGTCCTCCAAACGGTTGCGAACATAGAAAAAATTCTGGTGGTTCCAAAAAGTGCATTTGTGCCAAATCCGGAAGTGGATAGCGTTGTTCTGAAAATTACAAGGAAAGAACCTTTTCCATTCGTAGATAGCTCACAACTTGAATCTTTTTGGAGATTTGTTTCCGATAGCTTCTCTCAAAAGAGAAAAACGATATACAATAATCTAAAAACCATAACCAAAGATACGAAGGTTTTAGAATTGATAATCCAAGAAGCAAACATTCCATCAAATGCAAGGCCTGAACAACTCAGTGAAGAACAATTTCTGATGCTGTGGAAAACTTGGTCAAAATTTACAAATGAGAATTAAAGGAACGGAGGGAAGTAGGTTGAGTAATATTCGAAAATTGAAAAATACAAAAACTTTCGTCTTTGACCTGGACGGAACCGTGCTGAATTCTAAAAATGAATTTCCGCAGGAAACGAAACGATTGATAATGAACATTCTTGAAAACGGTGATAACGTAATTTTTGCAACTGGAAGGATGCATATCTCAGCTAAAAAATTATTGGAAAATGTTTTTGGTGAGGATATTTTCCCAATAATTTCCTACAATGGAGCAGTTGTATACGTTCCGAACGTGGGTTTTATTTATGAGAAAACATTAGATATGGAAACAGCACACAATGTTATAGAATTTCTCAGGCAAAGGAACGTCCATGTTCAAACGTATGTCGATGATAGACTTTACAGCGAAAAAGACAACGAAGAAATAAAATTGTACTCAAAACATGCGGATGTTCCTTACTACGTAGTTGATGACTTGAAAGCAATCAAACATCCACCGATAAAAATGTTAGCGATTGCTGAGCAAGGTATTCTCGACAACTTAATCGAACCTCTCAAAGAAATTGTGGATGGAAGAGCGAACGTTTTCAAGAGTTTTCCAATCTTTTTGGACATTGTCCCTGCCAATGCTAATAAAGGTAATGCCCTTAAGTTTTTAGCGGATTATATGGGCTTCGACCTTAAAAACACTGTCGTTTTTGGGGACAACGAGAACGATATTTATATGTTCGAAGTTGCAGGCACAAAAGTTGCCGTTGAAAACGCCGTAGACAAGTTAAAAGAGGTGGCGGATTTTGTTAGTAAATCTAATGAAGAAAATGGTGTTCTTTATAGTTTTGTTCACCTTTTCCCTGAGTATCTTCGGGGAATTGAATTTTCCAAGTAATCCTGGAACATCGGAAATAGGAACATTGAAAATTCAAACCGGTTTGATTTGCACACAAAGGTTAGAAGAAATTATTGAAGATATCAGTTTATTGACACTTGGGAGCCTTGGAAATACTCTACTTGCCCAAGACGTTGGCAAATATGTCGGATGGTATGTAAAATCTAAAGGATTTTCTTATTATCTTGTTGGTCCACTTGATACATTAAGCGTAGATGATGAAGACTATTTCTACAGAGTACACAAGTCTCCCTATATAACCGCCGATATCTACGAAAAGTTCTCTACTGGTCTTTCCATTGCGGGAGTAATTCCTATTTTTGATGGAAGAGGGAAAATCGACGTAAATTTGATTTCGTCACTTGTAACACGTAAACTCACATATCCAGTATTAGTTGAAGATGAAGGTAAAGCGAATTTACTACGAAACCTTGGATATTCAGCACTTTTCATCAAAAAAGATAAGGATGTTTTTTTGTTCTTAAACGGTGTGCCAGCAAAGTTGTATTGGTCTACTAAACCTCCGGAACTTGACACTTTGAGAAGAGCCGTCTTGATTAACTCAGTTATCTATATAAGCCAAGGAGAAATACATATAAGAAAGCCATTTGCAACAACCGGTGTCGTTGTTTACTCAAGTGATGAGTTTGTTATCTTGGAAGCAAAGAAGGCTATTGAGAAAAGGACAGCTCCAGGTAGAGTTCCCTGGTGATAAGTAGGAATTTCAGAAGGACAGAGAGGGAAGAGTATGAGAAAGAAAATCATCAATCCAGAACTGAGCGAATTTGAAAGATTCGTGCTTTTTGAAAAAGGTACCGAACCACCATTTTCTGGGGAATACGAAAACCACTTCGAAAAAGGCATTTACGTGTGTAAGAACTGCGGAATCCCATTGTACAATTCTTCTGATAAATTTCACTCTGGATGTGGTTGGCCTGCGTTTGATGATGAGATTCCTGGTGCGGTATTTAAGCAAATTGATAGAGATGGAATAAGAACAGAAATTGTTTGCGCTTATTGTGGTGCTCATCTGGGGCATGTGTTCTATGGAGAGGGGTTCACAAAAAAGAATGTGCGGCACTGTGTGAATTCAGTCTCTTTGAAGTTTATACCAGAAGGGCAGAAACCACCTATCGATAGAATGTTTTTCGCGGGTGGCTGTTTCTGGGGCGTTGAACATCTTTTCAAACAACTCCATGGAGTTGTTGATACAAGGGTCGGTTACATGGGTGGACGTTGGCCCAATCCAACATACGAACAAGTATGCACTGGATTGACTGGCCATTTGGAAACCGTAGAGGTCATATTCGATCCAAAAAAGATAGACGAGGAACAACTGATAAAGTATTTCTTTGAAATCCACGATTTTACACAAGAAAACGGGCAAGGACCTGATATTGGTGAACAATACAAGAGTGCCATATTCTATACAAATGAGAGGCAAAAAGAAATTGCTGAAAAGATAATAGAAGAATTAAAGAAAAACTACAAAGTCGCAACTCAACTTAGGAGAGCTTCGACATTTTGGATTGCCGAAGATTATCACCAAGACTATTACGAAAAGACAGGAAAAACTCCTTATTGCCATTACAGGCGAAAGATATTTTGAGCTCAGTTCAGAAAAGTATCGAGGGATTGAAGAATCTTGTTGGAGAATTCCATCAAGTCAATATCAAACTTAAATGTTGCGTACCTATCAAGAGGTGTTTCACCTTTATTCACAATCACAAGTTTGGCCCCACTTCTGAGAGCATAGATAGGCAACTGTGCTGCTGGATAAACTACGAGCGAAGTGCCTAAAGTTAAGAACAAGTCGCTACTTTCTGCCCACTTCTGGGCTTTTGCAAACTCATCCATAGGTAACATCTCACCAAAGAAAGTTATATCTGGCTTTACTAAACCTCCACAAGAGCATCTGAAATGGTTAGATAATAAAAACTCCCTTTGTTCATCATCAAGGATTTCGTAGCGTTTAGTACATTTCAGACAGTTCCAAACTCTAACACTCCCATGGATTTCTGCCACATTCTTACTGCCAGCTTTTTGGTGTAACCCATCGATGTTCTGAGTTATGACCCCTTTCAATATTCCCATTTCTTCCAGCTTTGCCAACATGTGGTGAACAACATTTGGTTGAGCTGACAACATAGGTATAAGACCTTCCCTTGCAAAATTGTAAAACCTATCTGGATTTTTGTAAAACTCATCGATTTCAAAGATATCCTGACCGTATTTCGCGTAAAGCCCATTTGGACTTCTAAAGTCAGGTATACCACTGGGAACACTGACACCTGCACCAGTGAGTGCAACAACAAATTTTGATTTCTTAAGTATTTCGCAAAATTTTTCAATAAGTTTATCGAAATCCATAATCTTACCACCCTGTGCATCACACTTTTCTAGCGATGGATAGTAAATACTCAACTGTATCATCAAACGTCATTTTCTCACGAATACCCTGTCTAAGAAATTTGTTGACTTCGTCAATAAGTTCTATAGCTTTATCTATCTTGGGATTAGTTCCCTTTTTGTATGCTCCAACGTCTATGAGGTCTTTCGCATCGTTATATGTAGCCATTATATCTTTTAACAAACGTGCTGCATGGAGATGTTCTGGTTTTACAATGTCTGTCATTAAACGACTAACGCTCATGAGTACATCTATTGCCGGATAATGGTTTGATTCAGCAAGGCGACGTGAGAGTATTATATGCCCGTCAACGATACCACGAACAGTGTCAGAGATAGGCTCGTTGAAATCATCTGCTTCAACAAGAACCGTGTAGATACCAGTTATACTACCCTTGTCAGAGTTACCAGCACGTTCGAGGATTTTGGGAAGTTGTGCAAAAACGCTGGGGGGATAACCTCGTGTTGTAGGTGGTTCGCCAATAGCAAGTCCAACTTCGCGTTGGGCCATCGCCCACCTTGTCAACGAGTCAACCATTAACATAACCGCATAGCCTTTATCTCGAAAATACTCTGCTATAGTTGTCGCAGTGAGCAAGGCTTTGATTCTCAACAAAGCAGGCTGGTCTGATGTTGATACTACAACAACTGAACGTTTTAAGCCTTCCTCTCCCAGGTCTTTCTCGATGAATTCCCTAACTTCCCTCCCACGTTCTCCTATCAACGCTATCACGTTTATGTCAGCTATCGTATTTCTTGCAATCATTCCAAGAAGTGTGCTCTTACCAACACCACTGCCAGCAAAAATGCCTATCCTTTGTCCTTTTCCAAGTGTGATAAAACCATCGATAGCACGAACACCAACCGGAAGAGGTTCTAATATCCTTTTTCGAATAAGCGGGTTCGGTGCTTCGTTTATTATGGGACGATACTCTCTAAGCACAAGTCTTTTCCCATCTATAGGTCTTCCAAGTGCATCAACAACCCTTCCACGCAATTCTTCACCAACGGGTACACTCACGGTCTTGTTAGTTTTGATAACCTCACAACCTTTTTTTAATCCTGTTATGTCTTCTAATGGCATTAATACTGTCATATCTTCTTTAAATCCAACAACTTCCGCGAGTGCTTTTTTGTTACCTACGATAATTTTGCAAAGCTCTCCGTAGGCAGCATCTGGACCTTTCGATTCTATTGTAAGACCTATGATTTTTTGGACCTCTCCAATATATTCGTATGGGTTTATCTCGTTAACCTTTTCTTCAAACAATTCCATCAACTTGAACAAACTACACTTCTTGAAACTAACATTTTTATCAGCCATTGTGTTCTTATCCCCTCATGGCAATTTTTCATTCCTCTTTTTTAAATACCTCGTCAAAAATCTCTTCTAGCAATGTAAACTGGAATTTCAACGTTGCGTCAATTGTTCCCAGCTCAGTTTCAGCAATAACACCGTGTTCTACGTTGTCATTCAACACTATCTCGTAACCTTTCGATTTTGCATATTCTAACGTTTCTTCACTTATAAGCTTTGCATCTTTTGGATTGATATGGATTTTAACCTTTGTTGAACCTGCAAGGTGTGTAAGAATCCTTTCTATTTTCCTCTTTGTAACCTCAGGGTCTATGTTCTTTTCTAAAAACTTTTCAATAAGAACGAGCGAAATCGATGTTAATTTCTCACAATATTCGTTGTAGAAAGTTTCGAGCTGTTGTTCAAAACTTTCAAGCAAATGTTGTATCTGACTTTGCAGATTTGTGAGCATGCTCTGAGCGTTCTGCTCTGCCTCTTTGGAAATGAGAGATGCTTTCTGATTTGCTTCTTCGATAATTTTGTTGGACTCTTCCTGGGCTTGCAAAAGTATTTGTTGGGCTTGATTTTGAGCTTCCAAAACAATCCGTTCGGCTTCACGATTTGCCTTAGCCACAATTTCAAGAAGTTGTTTTTCTTTTTCCTCAGTTTGTTCTATTTGTTCTTCGTTGGTAGTGGAGGCTATCTGCTTGTTTTCTATTTTCAATGGCGCGTCGAGATAAACGTAGCGTTTCTTTATTATCAATGTATTCACCTTCTTTACTAATTTACTTCCTTGGTTCTCTTAAAAGAATGTTGGGCACTTGAATAAGTGCCCAACATTTCCAAGTCACAATATATTATACCGCAAATTTTATTTTGGAGAAGTTCGTTTTTTTAGTATTCCAACTGTCTTAGGCCTTTTTCTATAATCTCTTTAGTGTCTCTTGCTATCATGAGTTCTTCATTTGTTGGAACTATGAGAACTTTTACTTTTGAGTCTGGTGTTGTTATAATCCTTTCCTCACCTTTCACATTGTTTTTCTCATCATCTATCTTTATACCAAGGTAACCAAGGTAGTTTTCACAAATCTCCTTTCTTGTTACTGGAGAATTTTCACCAACGCCAGCTGTAAATGCTATTGCATCAACACCATTCATCGCTGCTACGTATGCACCTATGTATTTTGCGATCCTGTATTCGTAAATATCCAGGGCGAGTCTGCAAACTGGGTCGCCCTCAAGTGCTTTGTCTTCTATATCTCTCATATCAGAGCTGAAACCATCTGTTAAGCCAAGTACTCCACTCTTTTTGTTAAGAATTGTGTACACTTCTTCTGCAGTCAAGCCCTCTTTTTCCATAAGGAATGTGACAATGGATGGGTCAATGTCTCCGCTTCTCGTTCCCATTACCAATCCTTCAAGTGGAGTGAACCCCATTGATGTATCAATACTGTGACCATTCATAACAGCTGCTACGGATGCTCCGTTGCCGAGGTGAACTGTTATGATTTTGGATTTGTGGTAATCAAGTCCCAGGATTTCTGCAGTTCTTTTTGACACATACCTATGGCTTGTTCCATGGAAACCATACCTTCTGATTTTGTATTTCTTGTAGTATTCATAGGGTATTGCGTAAAGATACGCTTTTGCTGGCATCTTTGAATGGAATGCTGTATCAAAGACTGCAACATTTGGAACTCCCGGCAGAAGTTTCATCATAGCCCTTATACCCATTATGTTCGGTGGATTGTGGAGTGGAGCGAGGTAGGAATATTCTTCGAGTGCTCTCATCACTTCATCATCAATCAAAACCGAACCAGAGAACTTTTCTCCACCATGGACAACTCTGTGGCCAACTGCATCGATTTCTCTCAAATCTTTTACTCCTCCGACCTTTTCATCAACTATCAATTCAAGTACATATTTGAGAGCGTCTTCGTGGTCTTTCATTGGTTTTTCAACGACAACTTTTTGTTCATCTTTCTTGTGAACAATTCTACTTCCTGGGATTCCTATTCTTTCCGCAAGTCCCTTGCACAGCACCTGTTCTGTATCCATATCAAGGAACTGATACTTTATCGACGAGCTTCCACAGTTAACAACCAAGACTCGCACTTGGATCCCTCCTCTGTATATGTTTAAAAGTTAACGACATCTTGCCTCTGAAAATTGGGATTACGCTTTTCCGGCAGCTCCAAGGAATTCAAGTCTGTTCATAACGACTTCTTTGACTAATTTCTTACCTGCTCCTAAATAATGCCTTGGATCGAATTCTTTTGGATTTTCTTTTAGGAACTTTCTAAGTCCTGCGATAAAGGCAATTCTTAAATCCGTATCCGTATTGACCTTGTTTATACCAAGCTCAACGCACTTCTTAAGTTGGTCCTCAGGCACACCCTTTGCTCCGCCTAAATCTGCTCCGTATTCCTCTGCCATCTTCACGTATTCTGGCAAAACACTCGAGGCACCATGGAGAACAAGTGGAATTTTTGTCAGTTCTTTAACCTTTTTGAGTCTTTCAAAATCGAGCTTTGCTTCACCTTTAAACTTGAATGCGCCGTGGCTCGTTCCAATTGCTGGCGCCAAGAAATCGACGCCCGTCTCTTCGACAAATATCTTTGCTTGCTCAGGATCTACCAACACGGACTCAGCGGCAACTACGTTATCTTCAACACCTGCGAGTTGACCAAGCTCGGCTTCGACAGAAACACCTGCTGCGTGCGCTATTTTGACTATCTCTTTAGTTTCCTTAAGATTTTCTTCAAAAGGCTTTTCAGAGGCATCAATCATAACCGAAGAATATCCTGCCTTTATCGCTGCTATTATATACTCGAAGTGCTTACCGTGGTCAAGGTGGAGCGCTATCGGTATATCAACACTATCGGCAAATAATCTTACTAACTCAACGAAATATCGTGCACCCTTAAATATGTCACCGTTTCCTGCATATTTTATCGCACCCTCGCTTGTTTCAATGATAAGTGGCGCTCTTTTTTCCAATGCACCTTCAAGTATTGCATGGAAAAACTCCATGTTGTTAATGTTAAAAGCAGGAACTGCGTAATACTCCTTGCTAGCCTTTTCCAAAATGTCTTTTGTGTTTACGTACATACGTTCCACTCCTTTCGTCTTCAGAATTTTCTCTAAGAACCTTGAATTCTAATCTAAAAAAATTATACCACATGTTTAGAAAATAAGAAGTTAAAAAAGGGGGACGCAATGGTAAACGTCCCCTATTTGAACTTAAGATTTCTTTTTCGTTTGCTTCTTCTTATTAAGCTTTTCTATTTCTTCCTCAACTTCTGCGTATCCTTCTTTGTAGAACTCAAATTCCTTATCATCAAGCTCCATAAGTAATCTCAAAAACTCTCCAGCATGCACCTTTTCTTCATCCGCTATGTCTAAAAGAACTTCGCGAACCAATTCGTTGTCCGTCGACTCGGCAAGCTGGGTATAAAGTTGAATAGCTTCATACTCTGCTGCTATCATAAACCTTATAGCTCTTATCAACTCTTCCTTTGTTAATTTTCTCTCGTTTTTCAATCCGCTGAATGCGTTTGAAAATTCTGGCATTTTCTTTCCCCCTTCCAGATAAGGTAATACTAATTCTATCAATCCTCACTTACTATTCTGTAACTTTTTCGAGATTTAAATGCCTCGAACTCCAATTCACGTAGTTTCTCTAATTTTGCTTCAATTTCCTTCAGTTCATTTATGTTGGACCTTGTCGCTGGATGTTTTGGAGCAAACGCAACGCAACTATCAATGTATGGCTTAATTGATATCTCAAAGGTTCCTATCTCCTTTGCTTTGTTAGTTATTTCCACTTTATCAAATCCCACAAGAGGTCTTAACACAATTAGCGAGCTTGCCTCTTCTATCGCTGCCATATTTTCTATCGTTTGACTAGCAACCTGACCAAGGTTTTCACCTGTGATAAGTGCCTTTGCCTTCACTCTTCGTGCAATCATACTTGAAATTCTCATCATAGACCTTCTTTGTAGTATCAATGAATATTCATCAGGCGCGTTTTCCTTTATGTAGGTTTGAACCTCTGTTAGTGGGACTATCCACATCCGCAGACCGTTTGGTAGGTATTTGCTGAGCACTCTTCCAACACTAAGAACTTTTTCTTCCGATTTTTCAGTTGTAAGTGGTGGACTCAGGAAGGTAACCGTTTGAAGTTCAAGTCCTCTACGCATTGCATACCATCCTGCAACAGGGCTATCGATTCCCGCGCTCAGTAACAATAAAGCCCTTCCAGATACACCAACTGGAAGCCCTCCAGTCGATTGTATTTTTCCCGAAAAAACGAATATTTCTTTTTCCCTAACATCAATTCCAATCTCAAATTCGGGATTGTGAACATCAACTTTCAAATGAGGGAAAGCCTGGAGTACGTAAGCTCCAAACTCTCGGTTTATCTCAAGACTGGTCATAGGGAAATCTTTGTATCCTCTTTGTGCGTTAATTTTGAACGTTTTCAATCCCTCATCCACATGCTTTTTAGCTAAATCGAGAACAACTTGCTTTAGTTCCTCTAAGTCATGTTCAACGGAAACACCTAAGCTGTAGTTTTGAATACCAAATACATAATGCAACCGTTCCAAAATCGAATCTGCGTTATTCCTACCAATTCTAACAATGATTCTTCCATACCTTTTGTTCACTGCGGCTGGTTTGACTATTTTCAAAATATTGTCAATAAGCTTTTTTTCAAACCATTCCCTGTTCTTTCCTTTTAGTCCTATCTCGGAATACCTCACAACTACGACTGTTTCCACAGAACCCCTCCAGTTTGCTTTTTATTCGGAAATGAACAATTTTAATTCTAACATGTATTCTAACCTTTGAAAAGATTTTTGACGACCTTTCTGAAAACTACCTAAAGACAACCCAATTTGGAATATACGTTGAACACTCCAAGTATCTAAAGTGTCTAATTATTTGTAAGTACAATCGAATAATCTTTAAGAAAGGAGGTGTTTTTATGTATATAGGCACCGAAATAGTAGTGGCCATTGTGTTCTTTATACCAATAATCGTCCTATTAGTAACCGTAGGGTATGAATTGCAAATAAACGACTTTTCGCTCATCGTTGAAGGTGCCACAAGATTGATTCCATTTCCCGAGGATTTTTCAGAGACTTACCTTGAGTTAAGAATATTAGGAGCTTATCAATTCTTAGAAAGTGGACCATTTTCTTTAAAATTCAACATTGGGCAAGTATCTGCAGAGCTTGTAGAGAAAGCTTTTCAGTTACATTTCGTTCCAAAAATTGGTGGGACTTTGGAGTTCCACAATCTAAAGTTGAGCGTTAATTACGTTAATAAAGCATTTATTGTGAGGAATTTATCTGAGATTTTAATTCTACTTCTTTTCATACAATCCTACTATCTCTGCCTGAGCAATGATTCTACCGCTCAACGCTCTTTCTAGTTCCTCTTTTGTAACTTTTCCCTTTAACTCTATAAGGGAGTTGACAGCGTAAATTTTGAAATGATAGTGGTGTACACCATGACCTTTTGGTGGACATGGTCCGTTATACCCAACTTTTCCAAAGTCATTGTATCCTTGCATAGCTCCGTTTTGAAGTTTCTCAACTTTTGGAAGAGCCTCTGGAATTTTCACGCTTGGACCATCCACCGGATAATTCCAAAGTACCCAGTGAACAAACGTACCAATTGGTGCGTCAGGGTCGTCGCAAATTATAGCTATCGTTTTTGCACCATCAGGGATATTAGAAATTACCAGTTCAGGATTCACATCTTGTCCTTCACACGTATACTTCTTAGGTATGAATTCTTTGTCTTTAAAAACGGAGGAAACTACCATATGTTTCACCTCCTTCTTTTGTAGATGCGAAAATAAAACAGCAGACAAAATAAGAGCAAGAGCGATCACAAGAAATATCATAACTACACGTAACAATATTGGCAGCTTATTAACTGTAATCTTGAGCCTCATGGGAAGCACCTTCCCCACATACCAAAGCATTGTTCATTCTAAAATTATACCACTTTCGGCGATGAATGATATAATAATTCTGTAAATCAGCAAAATCCAAATCAAAAAAGTTTGAGGTGAGAGCATGAGGAACAATAACCAAAAAGTGGTAGTTGTAACCGGCGGTGCTAAAAACATAGGAAAGGGAATTGCTTTGAAATTTCTCGAAATTGGTTGGAGGGTCTGTATAATAGATTACGATAAGCAAGCTCTTGAGAATTTTCCGATTAACGACGAGAGCAAAGTATTTTTATACCACGGAGATACATCTGATGAATATTCAGTGAGTGAGTTTTACATACAGCTCAAGGAAAGGTTTGGAAGACTGGATGCGATCGTCAATAACGCAGCGATAGGGGGATTCAAAAATTTTCTCGACCTCTCTGTTTCCGAGTGGAAGAGAGTTATAGATGTGAACTTGACAGGGTACTTCCTAATGGCACGGTTTGGGGTACCGCTCATACTCGAAACAGCAGGTAGAGGAGCTATAGTAAACATTTCCTCAACCCGGGCATTGATGTCCGAACCAGGTAACGAAGCTTACAGCGCATCGAAGGCAGGAATATTAGGTCTTACTCACGCGCTGGCTAATTCTTTAGGACCAAAAATAAGGGTTAACGCAATATGCCCTGGTTGGATTTTGCATGAGGGCGAGGTAATTTCTGAGAAAGAACATGCACAACATTTAACAGGGCGTGCTGGAACCATTTCTGATATCGCAGAAATGGTATGGTTCCTTATAGATGAAGAAAGAAGTGGTTTCATTACTGGGCAATATTTTGTAGTTGACGGCGGAATGACGAAGAAGATGATTTATATCTAAGCACAGTTAAAACCTGTTTAAAGAGTTTCAAGTGAATATGTGATACTCTCCCCAGGAGAGGTGATAAACAAGGTGAGAAAAAACTTGATGTTTACTTTTTTGGATTATATAGCCAAATACAAGTTTACCATTATCAGCATTCTAATTTTAGTACTTTCCGTTATCATTATCCTAAATAATGCAAAGATTGAAACTAGAATTGAAACATTTTTACCTGGCTACAAACCAGGTAAGCCTATAACGGAGATAGATGACCCTTCGGTTCAAAATCTCGTGCGTATGAGTCTCAAATTTGGTGATAGGGCAAGGATATCAGTGATTTACGAAGCCCCTGCGAGACTTGATAAACCAGGAAGCTTGAAGGACTTAAGAAGGTTACACAAAAAACTTGAGAATTTTGAAAATGTTCAGACCGTAATATCTATATTGAACTACCCAGGAGCCGAGGTATATATCGAAAATGACGCTTTGGACTTAGAAAATCTGCCAAAAGAATATCGAAGTTTTATATCCAAGGATGGAAGGTATGCTCTATTTTTGGTGATGATCTCTATAGACGGGCAAGTTGAACCTATCGTTAGGAAAATTACAAATGCTCTCAAAAATGAGCCCGTAATTGTTTTATCCGAGGCTTCCGTGAACAATAAACTTTTCGATGAGTTAAAGAGAGCAATGTTTTTCTATCCAATTTTGATGTTCGGAGTTATATTAGCTATTTTCTTCTACCAAACGCAATCTCTAAGAGCAACTATAGTTTCACTCTTCGTACCAATAATAGCTTCGATTTACACATATGCTATTCACTTTGCGTTTGGAGGAGTTCTAAACATCCTCACATCGATGACAGCGTCGTTCTTGATAATTATCGGTTCAGCTTATCCCCTGCATTATTACAATGCAATTTTCCGAACCGAAGTCAATGTTCGTAAGCATATTTCAACTCCTATATTCTTCTCGATGTTCACAACGGCTGTCGGCTTCTTATCATTTTTGTTTGTGAAGATACCAGCGTTTAGAGAATTTGGTTTTCTCGTTTCCTTAGGTCTTTTCATAGATTTTTTACTTACTGTAACAGTTGGTGATGAACTGTTATTGCGTGCTCATAGAAAGGCATCAAGGAAACCTAAATCCTTCGGAATAAAGTACATAGGTAATAAACTAGCTATGAGCATATTATTTGTCGTTATCTTTTTAGTTGGTTTATCATTCTTTTTAATACCTTCTATTAAGGTAGGTTTGACGAGTACAGATTATTTTTCAAAGAAATCAGAGATAACGAAGGCTTATAAGCTTTTAGAAGATAACTTTGGTATGAAAGATGCTATCTACCTGGTATTGGAAAAAGAAGAAGGTATATTCCTACCGTTGGACAACAGAAATATTGATGAAATAATTGCTGAGCTTTCACAACATTCTGAAGTCAGTAGTGTCGATTTTCCCAGAAACGTTCCCATTACGGCTCTCATTTTGGCTTCACGAACTCAACCTTTGTTAAGATACTATATCGCAGATGCTAAAACGATACGTATTTCGATAAACCTTTCACCAAAAGGGTCAGATAATTTGGAAAAGGTCACGAAAATTACCAATGAAGTCATGAAAAAATACAATTACAATTACTACCTTGCAGGGACTCCCTTTATATGGAAGGCGGTTAACGATAATATACTTGCCAGCCAGATTCAAAGTTTAGTTGCAGCTTTAATCATTGTGTTTGTAACAATTCTCGTCGTATTTAAAGACTTCGCAGAGTCCATAAAACTTATTTCTCCTGTTGTTTTCGCTACCATCCTAAATTTCTTTTATATGGCTATCTTCAAGATGAAGCTGGAAATATCAACCGCGTTGACTTCAAGCATCATAATAGGACTTGCCATTGACTATTCTATTCACGTTGGTCACAATTACGGTGAGACTAATAATATTTTCAGCTCAATAAAAAACGTAGGTCCCGCAATATTAGGGAACGCATTCGGTATCGTCGGTGGTTTTCTGACATTACTGATTGGAGGAGAGTTAGCTATGTTTAAAAGAATAGCGATTCTTGTGTCTTTGGGTATATCAACCGCTGCTGTGCTGACTCTAACTGTTTTACCATTCCTTTTGTCATTAGGAAGAATCAAGGAAGTGAAAGAAAATCTTAATGTTGAAAAATGAGTATAGAAGGAGGGAGCTTTGTGAGAAATGTAAGAATTGCTTTGGCACAAATAAACACAACAGTTGGTGATATATATGGAAACAAAGGAAAGATTATAGAGTTTATAAAGCAGGCTATATCGTACAATGCGGACGTTTTGCTTTTCCCTGAAATGTCGATAACGGGTTACCCACCTGAAGATTTATTGTTCAAGACCCACTTCATTCAAGATAATATAAAAGCTCTTGAAGAAATTGCACAACATGTGCCAAAGTCACTCATTGCAGTTGTAGGCTTTGTTGATATGGACGGCGATATTTACAATGCAGCTGCTGTAATGAACAACGGTAAAGTCATTGCAAAGTACTATAAGAACTACTTACCTAATTACGGTGTTTTTGATGAAATGCGGTACTTTCAAAAGGGTAACAAGGCTTTAGTAATTCAGTTCGGCGATGTGCGAATGGGAATAACCATATGCGAAGATATCTGGTATCCAGGTGGACCAGCACGTGCTGAGGCTCTTTACGGTGATGCGCAAATTTTGGTAAACATCTCGGCTTCACCCCATTACCAAAAGAAACTCGAATGGAGAGAAAAAATGCTCTCAACAAGAGCAAACGACAACCTGGCGATAGTGGCATACGTAAACCTTGTCGGTGGTCAGGACGAACTCGTCTTTGACGGTGCAAGCCTTGTATTAGATGAATCAGGCAAAGTTTTAGCTAGGGGAAAACAGTTTGAAGAAGATTTGCTTGTGGTTGATGTCGATGTTGAAAGGGTAAACAAGGCACGTCTAAAAGACCCAAGAAGAAGACAGGATAAACTCTTAGTTACAAAAGAAGATTTAGAAACCTTGGAAATTGTCACAATACCTTTCGAAACGAAAACTCAAAGAAAGGAAATAACTAACCGAATAGAACCTGCACTTCCAGAAGTTGAAGAGGTTTATAACGCATTGGTTGTTAGCCTCCGAGACTATATGAGAAAGAACGGGATGAAAGAGGCAGTTGTTGGACTTAGCGGTGGTATAGACAGTTCTTTGGTTGCTTGCATCGCAGTTGATGCGATAGGCAAAGAAAATGTGATTGGTGTTTCTATGCCTGGTCCATTTTCATCAGAACACAGTAAAGAAGATGCAAGATTGCTGGCAGAGAATCTAGGAATAAGATTCTTAACGATTCCTATTGTAGAGATATACAATACATATCTCGAAACTTTGAAACCAATCTTTAGAGACCTACCGTTCGATACTACTGAAGAAAACTTGCAAGCAAGAATCCGCGGAGTTATCCTTATGGCACTTTCAAACAAATTTGGTTGGCTTGTCTTAACAACTGGCAATAAAAGCGAGAGTGCAACAGGTTACTCTACTTTGTACGGTGATACGGCTGGTGGGTATGCTGTAATTAAAGATGTATACAAGACGATGGTTTACAAGCTAAGTGAGTATGTGAATCAAAAGGCAGGAAGAGAAATTATACCTCAAAGGGTATTCATAAAACCCCCAAGCGCCGAATTGAGGGAGAACCAAACTGACCAAGACAAACTCCCACCTTATGAAATACTGGATCAAATATTGGAACTGTACGTAGAAGAGGACATGAGCGTCGAGGAGATTGCGAGTCTTGGATTTGAGGAAGAAACTGTAAGAGAGGTCGCGAAAATGGTCAACATAAGCGAGTACAAGCGTAGACAAACGCCTCCAGGGCCAAAAGTTACAAGAAGGGCTTTCGGAAAGGATAGAAGGCTACCTATAACGAATGGATACAGGGAATACAAAAGAAAGTGAAAAACAAACGTATAATTTAAAATTAAAAAATCAGGAGGGTATTAAACCCTCCTGATTGTATTTAGCGCAATTTTGATGTTCAGGAACACGAGATTAATCCATTGTCTTTACAACCATTGTACTCAAACTGAATAGTAACATGATTAATACCAAACTTTTCAAGTTCTGATTTGATTTCGTTGTATATGTCCATTGTCTCACTTACTTTTACATCTTCCCTAAGGTTGACATGTCCTTCAAAAAGGATATTCCTTTCGTCAAGTGCCCAGATATGAACATGATGGATATCTTTTATTACGGGGTTTCGCAACAGTTGTGAACTAATACTTTCAATATTGAAACCCACAGGAGTGCTTTCCATAAGAATCGATAGAGAACCACTAAAGATTTCAATCGCTTCTTTGATTACATACAGTGCTATTAAAATAGTTACAATCGAATCTAAGAATTTCAATCCATAAAACTTTATGAATATGGCACCTATTAGAACTGCTATAGATGACAAAGAATCCATCAACATGTGCAAATATGCGGACCTTATATTTAAGCTTTCTTTGGACCACTTTTTCAATATCATCATGCTCAAAAGATTCGCGATAAGCCCAATGGTTCCGACAACTAAAACGACGTTAGTATTTATCGATGATAGTGGTTCGAAAAATCTGCGGATAGCTTCCACTGTAAGCAATCCGCCTATGATCAAAAGTGTAGCTGAGTTGAAAAATGCAGCTATTATATTTGCACGTTTATATCCAAAAGTTTTCTTGGAGTTTTTTGGCTTTCTCGAAATTCTTTCAGCCACGTAAGAAAGCATTAAAGAAAGTGCATCACCAAAATTGTGGGCAGAATCTGAAATTAGTGCTAAACTGCCTGCGATAATACCACCAACAAGTTCTACGAATGTTATTCCAAGGTTTAGTATCACAACGAATGTAAACCGGGCTACATTTATTTCCGTCCCTTTTGTGGCATGCTTATGAATATTGTGATGATGATGTCTGTGCAAGTGAGTATCTTTATGATGTGTGTCGTGTTCCGCACCAGTATGTTCTGTGGTATTAGCTTTCTTTGGATTGTTTTTTTCTACCATACAACCTGCTCCCTCATAGTTACAATATTACAATATTCAAAAACAAGTTTTTGACAAAGTCATATTTTTTGGCCAAAGCATTGGTTGAATTCATGTTGAATTACCAGAAATTAACCAAAGCTTTTAACAAGGCTCACAATAACCGACTCCCATCCATTTGCTAAAACGAATATGAGTACTTTAAAAGGAAGAGAAACTAAAACCGGGGGAATCATAATCATACCAAGCGAAAGAAGAATACTTGCCACTACCATGTCTATTATTATGAAAGGTACGTATATTAGAATACCCATTTTGAAGCCTATTTCTATCTCACCTAACACAAACGCCGATGTTAGCAACGGATCTGGAGCGTCTTCAATCTTCTGAACATCTTGCTTGAGGGCGTTGGCAAGAACGAACACATTGTCTTCGTTGTGGTGGTTTACAAGCTCTGTAATCATGAATTTTCTAACAGCTGCCATTGTTCGCGAAAAGAACTCTTCATAAGTTATCTTGCCATCCATATATGGTTGCAGAGCATTTGTATTTATCTCATTCCATGTGGGTTGCATTATGAAAAATGTCAAAACGAGTGCGAGGCCTATCAGCACCTGGTTCGGTGGTACCTGCCTTGTACCCAAAGCATTTCTCACAAAAGAGAAAACAATTATTATCCTCGTAAAAGAGGTAAAAAGCATCAGAATGCTCGGTGCTAAGGTAAGCACCGTCAACACCAAAAGTATTTCCAATGTTGCTACAAGGTCACGAGGAGATTGATTAGGAGTAACTTGAATACGTATACCCGGAATAGGTACCTCGTCTTGAGGAAAGAAAGAAGTGGTCAGCATCAAAATGAAAAGCAACGTAGCTATCTTTTTCATTTCTTACCACCAACAAATCTTTGAAGGATGGTCTCAAAATTTGAGCCAATCTCAGAATCTATTTCGCCTTCTTCAATTGTGTCCAACTTTTTTACAACAGTCGCTTGGTTCTGACTTATTAAAATAACATAGTACTCTTTCAATATTCTAACAAGCACTAACGATGTATTTCTATCCAAGTAAATTCTACTAATTACTTTAGCAAAACGCCCCCCAACTGCGTTGGGGAGCCTTTTTCTTAATATCCAATAAGTACCTAAGAGTATCACTATTATGGAAACCAGACCTATTAAAAAACTAACAAGTCCTCCGATTTTCCTCTCTCCTTATATAAATGCGATTTGGAAAATTGTATTTAAAACTACTTAAGTACTTTTTGAACCGCCTCGATTACCCTTGCAGGTTGGAATGGCTTAACTATGAAATCCTTCGCTCCAGCCTGAATAGCTTCTATAACCATTGCCTGTTGCCCCATTGCGCTACAGACAATAACCGTAGCGTTTGGATCAATCTTTTTAATCTCCTTGATGGCATCTATACCGTTCATTTCAGGCATAGTGATATCCATGGTAACAACATCTGGTCTAAGTTCTTTATATTTCTCCACTGCTTCAACTCCGTTGGCAGCTTCTCCAACAACTTCATGCCCCGCCTTTGTAAGAATATCCTTCAACATCATACGCATGAAAGCTGCATCATCAACAACCAAAATACGTGCCATCTTATGCCACCTCCGACCCTATAATTTCTTTGACTATTTCTTCTAAATTGAGGTATACTATCAAACGTGCGTCTTTCTTTATAAGACCTTTTGCTTTTTTACCGTAAGTATTCATCTTGCCAAGGTTTGTTTCAAGTTCTTCGCTTCTTACTCGCATAACTCCGACAACTTCGTCGACCATAAGCCCAAACTCAACATCTTCTAGCTTGGCAATTATTATTTTCCTATATTCAGTGTTACTCTCATTGGCAAGCAACATTGGGAGACTTATAACCGGAACAATTTTTCCTCTTAGGTTAATCACGCCCTCAATTATTTTCTTAGCTCTTGGAACCGGTGTTATTTCGGTCTTCTCTATGACTATTTCAACCATTTCAACACCAATCGCCATCTCTTGATTAAGTGCTTTAAAAACAAGAACTTCAAATTCCATATTATCTGCCATAATATTCACCCCCTTAAAATTGGTTAAAAACTCAACTTCAGTCTTTATCATGCCATCTCAACAATATTTGCTACATCTAATATCAACGCAATGCTTCCGTCACCAAGCGTGGCTCCACCACTGAAGATTTTGACATCGCTGAAAATCTTTCCAAGAGATTTGATAACTATGTCTTCCTGACCAATAAGCGTATCAACGGTTAGCCCATATTTTCTATTCCCATGCTTTACAACAACAACGTTCATTTCACTCGGGGTTTCTTCGTGCGGGAAGTTAAACACATGCCACAACTTTATCAACGGTATAACTTCTCCTCTGATAACGATGACTTCCTCGTTTTGGACAACTTTTATTTCTTCAGGACTAATGATTAAGGTGCTATCAATAATGGAGATAGGAATGGCATAGACGTAGTTGTTAACCTTAACGAGCAATGCTTGGATTATCGCCAACGTGAGTGGTAAGCGTATAGTCACTTTTGTTCCCTTTCCAGGTTTGCTCTCTATGGAAACTGAACCATTCAAAGATTCTATGGTGTTTTTAACCACATCCATTCCAACGCCTCGACCAGAGAGTTCGCTAACCCGGTCTTTTGTTGAAAAACCTGGTAGGAAGATAAAGTCAAAGACCTTTTCATCCGGGAGCGCTGCCGCTTTTTCTTCGGTTATTAAACCTTTTTCTATTGCCTTTCTCAATATCTTCTCTCGGCTCATACCTCTTCCATCATCTTCCACTTCAATAACAACATTGTTACCCTCGTGCCGTGCTGACAGTTTAACAGTTCCTATCGGAGGTTTTCCTAACGCAATTCTTTCCTCTTTCGTCTCTATTCCATGGTCAATAGCATTTCTGATGAGGTGAACCAGCGGATCACCTATTACTTCAACAAACGTTCTATCAAGTTCTGTTTCTTCACCCTCCATGATAAAGTTGATTTCCTTACCTAAGTTTCGTGCCAAATCCCTAACAACCCTTGGAAATCTGTTGAAGACAAATTCGATAGGTACCATCCTGACCTTCATGACAATGTTTTGTAAATCCAAGGTTATTCTGCTAAGTTGTGCCAATGATTCGTCCACTTCTTTGATATTGTACTTTTTCAAAATATCTGCTATCCTGCTTCTTGCAATAACAAGTTCTCCCATCAAGTTCATCAATGTATCGAGCTTTTCCGTATCAACTCTCACGGTCTGTGTAATTTTTGTTCTTTTTTGTTCTTTTACGCTTTGCTCTTCAGATTCTTTAGCTTCACTACCAACAGCCGTTTCTTTTTTCTTTTCTTCAACCTTCAGTGGTTTAACAATTACGCTTTTAATTTCTGAAATCCCCATTATCCTTTCATATATTTTTTCCTGAGGTACATTACCAATGCCTATCAATTCTACAGTTAAATCGAACTTTTCGTTCTCTATATCCTCGACAGGTGGTACAGAGTGAACTATCTCAACGCCTATTTCTTCAAGCGTGTGGAATACCATGTACATTCTTGCTGATTTAAGCTGTGTGCCCTCTTGGAGATTTACAACGATGTGATAAGCAGGGATGCCCTTTTTATCAGCTTCTTCCAACACATCTTTTAAAACCTCTTGAGTGAAACTTTCTGTAACTACTTTTGTGCTCGTTTCTTCGCTTCCCTTCGTTTCTTTCAACTCGCCAGCCTCAGCTTTATCAATTTTTCTACTGCTTTTTTCCACCTTTTCACCTTTTGCAATTCTCTCAAACACTTCTACAAGTCCTTCACTACTTTCATCTAATTCATCTGAACCATGTTCAACAATAGCTTTTAGCATCTTTTCTATCATATCAAGACCTGCAAACAAATAGTCAAGTTCATCACTTGTAATTTCTACCTTCCCGCTTCTTACCGCATCCAAGTAGTTTTCCATTCTGTGGCACAACTTTGCAAGCTTCTCAAACCCCATGGTTCCAGCCATGCCCTTTAGAGTATGTAACGCCCGAAAAGCTCTGTTAATTTGTTCAACGTCAGATGTATTCTTTTCTAGTTCTAGTAACGCTTCGTTCAGAAGTTGAATATACTCTTTTGATTCGTCGATAAATACGCTGAGATATTCATTGTGCTCTCCCATGTTCTTCCCTCCTTTTAGGAGATTATAATTTTGTAATAGCTGAAATAACCCGCAGTGTATTTCCAAAATAACATTTTAGAAGACACATTAAAACCTGTGGTCGATTTAATTATATCACCAATGTCAAGTAAAAGTTTAAAGTCATATGTTGTAAGTTTGGAGAAATCAAAATACATTGGTAATTCTTTCAACCGTCTTCTAGTCTTTTCATACCGTTCGTATTTTGCCCTATCAATTGAGCCAAAAAAAACCCTATTTGTAATGTAAAAAGCATACAATTTAGAATTTTGAAAAGTAATTTCCCATTCTTGTTTTTGCGCATCGTACTTTGCACCAAGTTTAGCAACACTTGTTTCTAAAACCTTAGCGTTAGAATTATCGAATATAAATAGAAACTCTCCAGTTTCGAGTCTGCCAACAACGTAAACATTTGAAGAGGATTTCGAAAGTACCGAAACAAACTCAAGGACTCTTACTAAATCTGCATTGGAACCCTGTAACCACTGCTTGAGAATCTCAACAACGCTTTCCGTGTCACTTGAAGGCACCGATAAGTAGTAATTCCAAGCCATGGGAATGTTTCCGATATTCTCACTTATACGTTTAGTTGTCAACTGATTCTTATTTTTCTGTTCAAATGTTATGCTAAGGTTTCCTGCAGAAACAGTTGAGTAAAATAGAACATATTCTGACTCAGAAGAGTCAATCAATGCTCCAGGTAAGTTAAATCTCAAAGTTTCTGGTTTCGAATACCCGCTTATAAAAAATGTTCCTGTCTTCAACCTTTCAAAAACTTTTGATGTTCTTGATAATTGCATGTCTGGAGTTGCATAAGTCTTTAATGCCAACTCTAACGCTGTCTTACTTCCAGCTATTACAAAATACTTTCCAGAATATCCACAGTAAAGGCTATCGCCAAGTAAATACTGATTATTTGGCAACGGTTTGTAACTAACCGAGAGCAGATACGCCATTCCCTTTATAAACTGCGACGGAGACTTTGTTTGAAAAGCAAAGAAACTGTTCGTGGCTATAGTTTTTACAAAGTCGAAGTAGTAGTTAATATCGAACGACACGACGCTACTCAAGTCAATTTGGATTCCTTTAGAAGCAAATAAAACATCTGTTGAAATCGCCTCTTGGATAATTGAAGGTAACACACCTGTTCGATAGCGCATGTCTTCAAGTATCCTTAAGAATGATTCTTCAAATCCTAATCCCTTTCTATTTAAAACAAAAGAGAAAAAAGGTACCTTCTTAAGCTCCTCGTACCAATTACCACCGTTCGAAACTCTGATAAAGAAATCATAATCTTTATGAACCAAATCTATTATATCAGAATCTGCAAGAACGGTTGTTAAGGTAATGAGTGCAAGAAAAATTGTGAGGACTAATTTTAAGTCTGTGATTTTCGCCATCACCTGAGCTCCTCCCAAGCACTGTTAACAACCTCAACTATCGCGTTACCCAAAAAAACATCAGAAATGTTTTTATCGTAAGAATCATCTAAACATTTTTGAAATACCGCGAAGAACTCAACATTTCCATCTCCACCAGGCACCCTGGAAAAATCTAAAAGCACAAACCTAAAACCCTCTTTCATAAAATCCGTCACGACCTCTTTTAAAACCCTCACATGCTCTGATTTATCTTTAATCACTCCATGATGAGGATAGCCAACTTCAAATTGTGGCTTTATCAAAATTATACCATATCCTCCAGGTTTCAGTATATTCAAAATGTTTTTCTTAATTTTTCTGACGGATATAAAAGAAACGTCTACGCTAACAATATCAACAAATTCTCCCAAGTCTTCAAAACTCAATTCTTTCGCATTTTTCTGAATAAGTTTCACTCTTTCATCGCTTCGTAGCCTGGGATGTAATTGCTCTGTATTCACATCAACAGCGTAAACTTTTAGAGCACCGTTTTGGATAAAGAAATCAACAAAACCACCTGTTGAACTTCCTATGTCACATATCACTTTTCCACGAATTTCTATTTCTGTATCTCCTGTCCGAGAAATATTATTAAACAGGCCTTCGATTTTGTAACCCGCACGACTGACATATCTAAGAGTCTCTAAAACCTCTATATTATCAGAAAGGCTAACTAATTTGGACGGTTCCTTGCATATCTGCCCATTAACTGACACTTTTCCGGACTGGATAATTTGTTTGGCTTTTGTCCTACTTTCGGCAAGACCGTTTTTGACCATAACTACATCTAATCTTTCTTTTTGATTTCCACTTGCCATGTTCCCACATCCGTTACTACATTCAACACGCCTTTTGAGACAAACATGTAGAAAATTGAATTGCCGAGGTAAACATCATCATAAAAAAAGCCAAAACCAAAATCCTTGATGTTGGTGAATATTGGATATAGCCTTTTAAAATCATTTTTGAAGAAATTTCCTGTTCTATCCACTTTTATTGAACCATTTACAGACAAAACGTAGTTTTCTTTCAAAGATTTTAATATCACAGTTGCCCTATGTTCGTCATAATCGAAACAAATAGCCTCTTCAAAAGTGCCTGCAAAAATAACTTTGCGGGTTTTAAGGTTTACCACATAAACGTTTTTAGTAACGTCCAATAGATATAGCATATTCTCTACCAGCAAAAAATCCAGAGGAGCATTCGAAACCTTCAATTTCCAAGTAAGAGACACATCACTAATCGAACCATCTGCATAAATGATATACTTGTCCCAGCCAAATATTGGTACTGAAGAAATTACTTCTTTCCTGCCAGTTCTAAGGTTAAGAATATAGTTATCCGTCAAAATAGAATAACCTGTGTATAAAAGCGGTAATGAATCAACTTGATATTGGATTTTTTCAGATACGTAGAGAACTTTATCCTTATAAAGGCTTCCATCCATAGTTACAGTAGCTGGTATGAAGTTCATATAGTTTGGAACAACTATCAAAGGTACGCCTGTTGGAACGGTTACGTATAACTTGCCAAACTTTGGGTCGTAAACGACAGTCTCTGGATATAAATCGGTTTTATTCTTGCTTGAGCCAGTTTCAATACGAACAAAACTAAGATTGGTGGTAATGTATTCGAGAAAACCACTCAAAAAATCTTCTTCAGATTCAAATACTACCTTACCTGATTCCGTTGTCAAGGAAATAGTATGTCCTGTAGATTCAACACTTATCTTCAAAAGCTCTCGAGTAGCAAAATTAGAAACATCAATCGATGTGGATGTGGATGCAGAGGCTAAATCAAGTTCTATCTCACTATCAAGCTCATTGTTCAAGATTACGTTGGTTACAAAAAAACCAGCGCTTGACAGTTCTTTAGTGATAAAGACAGAAAGTTGTGGAGGGATATTTCTTTCAAAAACAACAATTTGAGGTCTCTCCATCCAAGTTTTTATTACAGATAAAACTTCCGCATCTAAACTTTCATCTGGTATTTGAATACCAGCAAAGACAATGCCTAAAACAACACCTTGTACAAAAACAATCCATGCGCAGGTGCCAATCCAGCTGATTTTGAGCGATCTTTTGATTCTAACACCTCCAGTATCTTCTCTGGTTCCCAGCTTCCAACTCCAACCTTTACGAGGTTTGCAACAATACTCCTAACCATCCCTCTTAAATACGATATACCTTCAACCCTCACAAGTATGAGGTTTTTCTTCAATCTTACAATTCTAATAGCGGTAATGGTTCTCTCTGTCTTTATATCTTCTTCCCCCTTTTTGCTAAAAGATGTAAAATCATGTGTCCCTATAAGATATTTAGCACCTGCTCTCATCTTCATAATATCCAATTCATACGGGAACCACCAAGCATACCTTCTAAGGAATATATCGTTCATTTTCGAATTTAAAATGTAATAGTGGTAGATTCTACGCTTTGCCTCATATCTTGGGTTGAAATTTTCATTTGCAAACCAGACTTTTTTAACGTATATATCTTTCGGTAGGTTTGCATTTAAAGCATTTCTGATATCGTTTTCCGTAAGTTTGTCGTTTGGACAATCAAACACTGCAACTTGTCCATTAGCATGAACACCTGTGTCCGTACGCCCCGCTGCGTATGTTTGGATGGGCATTTTAAATACTCGTTCAAGTGCTTTTTCCAACTCTCCTTGCACAGTTCTCACATCGTTTTGACGTTGATATCCAAAAAAATCCGTGCCATCGTATGCGAATTCTATGGCTACTCTTCTCATATGTTGATTAAACGTCCTCCCCCTGACTTCTTACTTGCACTCAAAGCGGTTTTCGCTTTGTTCAATATCCCTTCCAAATTGTCTGCATCAA
The DNA here is from genome assembly GCF_059913585.1 of Fervidobacterium sp. Classification (NCBI taxonomy): domain Bacteria; kingdom Thermotogati; phylum Thermotogota; class Thermotogae; order Thermotogales; family Fervidobacteriaceae; genus Fervidobacterium; species Fervidobacterium sp. Next base: position 207,654 of record NZ_DBOLZL010000012.1, on the reverse strand, counting down.
CTGGATACTTGACAACAGCTCCACTGATGCTCACATAAGGGTACTTCTCTTTAACATTTTCAATTACTTTTTGGACTAACATCAGTGCATCCGACTTGCTTTTTGTCCACAGTAAAATCATAAACTCATCACCTACATGGGTGTAAAGCCCATAGTTTCTTACTTCATTTTCTAAAGAATTCTTGATTTCTCTTAATATTTCATCTCCGAAAACGTAACCCTTTTCAAGATTAAGCTTATCAAAATTATCTATGTCCAAATACACGAACGAAAAGGTCCGTTTCATCTCTATAGCCTTCGACATTTCTTCCATTAATTCTGAGACTGTAGCTTCTTCTGGGTAATAACTCAAGAAAAATCCTCGATACTTACTTTCTTTTACAATTTGGACAAACTGCCAAGCAAAAAACTTTGAAAGTTCGATTTCTCTTTTTGCCGGTCTTAAACCATTGACAGGTTTGTCGAAGCTAATGTAACCAATTGTCTTGTTACCGTATGTTAATGGTACAAGGAACAAATCATCTGGGTCCCAAGCATTATTAACATCAATTGCAGCATATTCTAAGGGTCTAAAAATATATGTTTGGTCCAAATCAATACTACCTTTAGGAATAAAGTAAACACCCCCTGCATCAAAACGACTTTGCATCAATACCAGTGTATCCTTTATCTGTGGTTGCCTAGTTTTAAGCATTTCAAAATCTTCATCTTTAATTCCATACTTCGCAATTCTTACGACCCTACCTGACTTGTAATCAAATAAATTTAGTAATGCCGCTGAAAAACCTATCATTTTACACGATACTTCAAGCAGGTCATTTAATACTTTGTCCACATCCTCCGTGCCCAGTTCTTCCAAAACAGCTGGTATTTTTGAAAGGTTTTCAATTTCCCTTTTAATCTCATCTTGCTCATACTTCAATTCTTGGTACCACACTTGTGCTGTTACTGTATAATACAATTGGACCAAAAAACCCGCATATAGTAGAAATGTAAAAATCAAATAGGCTAACTTCACTTCTGGCAAAATGTAAAGCGTCGTTACAATCAAAGAGGCGTAGAGACCTAGTAAAAACACAAGAAATCCAACACTAAGATAGTTTTTCAACTTCGTCTTTGTAAAAAAGGGTATGTAAACAAAACTGAGTATAATGTTTGTAGCAAAATAACCGACAGCAAAATAAACCAGCGACAGATAGTCATATACAGCACGTTTAAACAAGAAGATACCTACTGAAAATTGCAAGAATTCAAAAGCTAATCTAAGAAACTTTGTTTGCCAAGGAATTTTCTTTACCAGAGGTATTGTGAACAACGAGAGAAACATCACCGTTTCCGGAGTGATAAAAGGAATTAAAAACAGATACAAAAAAGGCTTGGCAGTAAATCGAATCCCACCAATGGGAATCTCAATATACTGGGCTAAAAGCATAGCTATCAATGAAGCAGCAATCATCCGTATGTCGTAACTAAAAACAAACGGTTTTGAGAAGAACAAGAAGACAGAACCTATCAAGAACAATGAAAATACAAATATCAAAGTTTTTTTGGTCACTTCTTTCCCCCCAATGTTATGTTATACAGATTGTAACATTCTAACACTGTATTTTAAACTTCTGTTTATGTATATTCTGGCAAATATATTCTATCATAAGACCGACATTTTACACAAGGAGGTATATAAAGAGATGGAAAAACTCAGACAAATTGCAGAGATTTATGGAACGCCTGTTTTAGTGATGGATTTGAACGTGATAAAGCAAAATTACATGAACCTGGTTGAGAATATTAGGAACTGTAAAGTGTACTACGCAGTTAAAGCAAATTCACATGTCGAAATTGTAAAACTTCTAAGAGATTTGGGAAGCCATTTTGATGTTGCGTCACGGGGGGAAATTGAAAAACTACTCTCACTTGGTGTGGAACCACACAGAATGAGTTTCGGAAACACAATTAAAAAGTTAGAAGATATAAAATTTGCATATGAACATGGTATTAGGATGTTCGCTGTAGATTCCGAAATGGAACTAGAAAAGATAGCTATGGTTGCTCCTGGCTCAGATATTTATGTAAGAATAAGTACAAACGGTATGGAAGACGATGCTGATTGGCCGCTTACAAGAAAGTTTGGAACAAGCGTAAGTCATGCAATTGAACTTGTAAAGTATGCAAAAACATTAGGGTTGAACCCCATAGGATTGAGTTTCCATGTTGGATCTCAAAACTACAACCCTGAAAACTGGAGAACAGCCATAAGGGAGGCTTCCATTGTTTTTGAAGAAGTGAAGGAATTTGGCGTCAACTTGTCCATGATTAACACAGGCGGTGGGATGCCAGTTAAGTACATTAAGGACATACCAACTGTCAAGCAAATAGCAAAAGTGATAAACGAGGCTGTGGAAGAATACCTGGGTGATAATATAACCGTCATAGTAGAACCCGGTAGGTCGATGGTTGGAAATGCGGGAATTATGATTACAAAAGTCATCTTGAGAAGTAAAAAAGGTGAGGAGAACTGGTTATACCTTGATGCAGGTGTGTTCCATGGCCTGACAGAAACTATTCAGAACATACGCTACCGAATAACTGTTGACGGTAAAGAAGATGAAGAACTCGATACTTTTGTCCTCGCCGGACCTACATGCGATAGCGTTGATGTAATGTACTATGATGCTCAATTACCAAAAAGTACAACACTTGGGGACATTGTATACTTCCACACAGCAGGTGCTTACACTACCGAGTATGGAACAAATTTCAATGGTATAGATTCACCAAAGATAGTGTTTGTAAACGGAATTTTGTCAGACGAAGAATACGAGGTAAAAATTCCTGAAATTGTAGAAGTTGAAAGTGAAAATTCAGAAGATTAAGCAAATTTGTAAACGTTAATAAATAAGGGCTGGAATTTTCCAGCCCTTATTTATTACCACCAACGGCTTATTCTTTTTCTGCCTATGATAACATCTGAGCGGTTTCCTTCCTGAATTCTCACAACATGCCTTCCAGACAAAACTGAAAGCACATTTGTAAACAGCGTCGGCAAAGAAACGTATTTTCTGCTCGATATCTTTGCAAAGAGTGGAACTATCGAATATCTCAACACACTTTCTATTATGAAAAATATCTGCAAACCGTAAATATGGAAATCTCCTATATAGAAATCAAAAGAATTGAAAAACCTTGCTAGGGGACCTCCAACAAGAGAACCAACCATTCCACCCAAACCACCAAGAGCAGAGAAAACTGCAAAATACATTGGTGAATTCGAAGACGCTGTTTCCATCGGAAGGGTTATAAATGCAAGGTTCACTGCTGCCCAACCTACACCTGATAGAACTGCATCCAAAACCAAGGCTAAAATCCAATCCCTTTCGTTCATCAAAATCCAAATAGCTGGCGTTATTGACACTATGGATAAACCAGCAATTAAAACACTTTTGTGACCAAATTCATCGGAGAGCTTTCCCCAAATCGTGTAAAATACCATAGACAAAACTGAAGCTGTTATGGAAGCGTAGCTGATATAGGTCATGGGTAATCTAAGATTGTGGAGTTGATGGTAAGGAAAAAAGGGTGCAGCCAGAAGTACCACAAAGTTCCAAGCAAAATAGGCTTTTGACAGTTTCATAAAGTTCTTATCTGCAAGGACAAGTTTTAAATCATTAACAGTTCCTGTTTTGGTTGCCCTTCTTTCTTCAAGAGGCATCAATGTAAGTAGCGAAATGAAACTTCCGAACATTGTAATGAGAATTATCAACAGAAAGTTAAATGGGATTTTGACATTGTCACTTATAACTGAAAATAGATAGAATACCGACAATGTTGAAAGCGAAACAAAAAAGTTTCTTAAACCCAGGTATTTACCCCTTCGCTCTTCTGGTATCATGTCTGAAATCATACTTACCCAGATATTACCTGCAAAAGCAGCAAAAACTTGACTTAAAGCGAAGATAACAATAAAAAGCTTTGGGTTTCTTTGCTCAACAAACAAAAATGGAAGTAGCACTACCCACAAGAATCGTCCTGAGTTGAAAAATGCTAAAAGTATTTTCTTGGTAGAGAACTTTTCGATAACAGCAGGTGCAAAAAGCTGAAATATCTGGAACGCCATAGGGAACGATGCAGCAAGTCCTAACCATACTTCATCAAGTCCGAAGTAGATAGCTACTGCTGTAAAGATTGCTGTTTGAGTTAGAACAAAGTAAAACGAAGAAAAAACTCCCTCAAGCGTTAAAAAGAATTCATTTTTGTTTTTGTGAAACCTGAATTTACCACTTTCTTGACTCATCCTTTAACCACTCCAAGTGGAATACACTTCGCTATCTTCAAAGAAATTCCAAGTTCATTGACAATTTGAACCACTTTATCAACATTTTTGTAAGCTTCCGGTGCTTCTTCTACTATACCTTTCTTAGACTTCGCCATGATTTTGATGCCCTTTGATTCAAGTTCTTTCAAAACATGGTTTACCGTTAACTCTCTGGTTGCCTCTCTTCTTCCAAGTGCTCTACCTGCCCCATGAGCTGTCGAACCAAAGGTCATTTCTTCAGCCTTTTTGGTTCCAACAAGTATGTAAGACGCTGTTCCCATACTCCCGGGGATAATGACTGGTTGCCCAGTCTTTTTGAAAACTTCTGGTAAGGCTGGTTTCCCAGGTCCAAATGCTCGTGTTGCACCTTTTCTGTGAACAATCACTTTTCTTTTTCTTCCATCGATTTCGTATTCCTCCACTTTTGCAATGTTGTGTGCAACGTCATAAACAAGCCTGACATTCATTCCAACTACACTTTTGAACGCTTTTCTAATCATGTGAGTTATGATTTGCCTGTTTGCAAACGCGTAATTTGCAGCGCAGTTCATTGCACTGTAGTAAGCTTGCCCCCACTCGCTCTTAAAGGGGGCATTTATGAGTTGTTTATCTGGTAGATTCTTGTTGTGTTCTTTGAGGTTGTCTCTCATGTATTTTATGTAGTCGGTTGCTATCTGATGACCAAATCCTCTGCTACCGGTATGTATAAGTATCGTTATATCTCCCTTTTTAATACCAAACACAGACGCGATTTCCTCATCATAGACTTCTTCCACTAGCTGTATCTCAATGAAATGGTTTCCCGCACCAAGCGTTCCTAGTTCATCTTTACCCCGTTCGTAAGCCTCTTCACTAACATCGGAAAAGTCACTTTCTTCCAATACTCCACTGTCTTCTATTCGCAATAAATCTTCTTCTGTTCCATACCCCATTTCTACAACTTTCTTGGCTCCTTGCTCTACAATCTTTTTGAAATCATTTTTTGAAAACCTCAAATCGCTTGTTTCACCTACTCCAACGGGTACGTTTTCGTAGATGCGTTTGATGAGATTTTCCAAGTTCTTCTTTACAATGTCGGGATTACCATCTACTACGAGCATTCTGACACCGCAATTTATGTCAAAACCAACCCCACCAGGGCTTATTATTCCATCTTCTAAATCGAATGCTGCAACGCCACCAATAGGAAAACCATATCCCCAATGTATATCAGGCATAGCGTATGCCGCTTTTACAATTCCCGGTAATGTCGCCACATTTTTAAGTTGTTCAATAGGTTCCTCATCTATAGTTTCGTAATCAGCAAGAACTATTGCATCAACCTTCATATTGCCCGTTTTTTTAATCCTGTAAATATATTTCCCTTCCTTCTCAACACCCGGGATGGACATATCCAAACACCTCCCTTCGATGATGTAAATTCCAGAAGTTATGCATAACAACTTGGAGAAAGAACTTAAAACAAACCACCCTTCGACATTTTGTCTCGGGTGGTTTGGCTCTAACCAGTTTATACTCTTTCGTGTGGATTGTATTTCTCTTTCGATTCTTGTAAGAACTGGTAAATCTTTTCAAAATCTGCTTCTATTCTGAACTGATGCCCTGTTCTCCACTTAATTTCAACAAAGCCTTCATTCAAAGCCTTACCAACCGTTATTCTAAATGGTATTCCTATCAGATCCGCGTCGCTGAATTTGACACCTGGGGATACATTTCTATCGTCGAAAAGCACTTCTTCGTTACGCTCGATTAGGTAATTGTAAAGCTCTGTCGCAAATTTCATCAGATTTTCGTTGTTGCTAACAGGGGTAATGATTGTTGTAAATGGGGCAACAGAGATTGGCCATATGATTCCTTTGTCGTCATGAAGCTGTTCTACAATCGCACCCATCGTTCTTGAGATACCCCATCCGTAGCATCCCATTATGAATGGTTTTAGCTGCCCATCTCTGTCCATATATTTTGTTCCCATCGCTTCTGAGTACTTTGTTCCAAGTTTAAAGATGTGCCCTAATTCAATTCCTTTCTTCATGTTTAAGGGTTTTCCACAAACCGGACAAGGGTCTCCGGCGATAGCAACAACAAGATCAGTCCATTCATCAGTGACAAAATCTCGCCCAACGTTCACATTGACGTAGTGGTAATCTTTCTCCATACCACCAACTACAAAATTTTTCATACCCTTAACCTGGTTATCGGCTATAATCTTTATACCCTTGACTCCCACAGGCCCCAAGAATCCAATTGGCACACCGAAGTCTCTGAATATCTCATCTGGTGTTGCGAAAGTAAGAGACTGGTCGTTAACAAATGCCTTTAACTTCTCCTCGTTCAGTTCCCGGTCACCGGGAACAAGAGCCATGTAGTAACCATTTCTACCCTTGTAAATGAGAGTTTTCACTATTTTTCTTATCGGAACGTTGAGGAAGTTAGCAACATCTTCTACTGTCCTTACGTTTGGGGTATAAACCTTTTCTATAGGTTTCTCTTCTTCATTTTCGTAAACAACTTCTCCGACATACGGAACACGCTCGTCATTTCCTGCATATCCACAATCACAATACAGAATGTTGCTTTCACCGGTGTTGGCAAAAGCTACAAATTCATGACTTTCGCTACCACCTATAGCCCCTGAAGACGCCTCAACAATTGCATACTTTAACCCTATGCGTTCCATTATATTTGAATATGCTTTCCTGTGAGCTTTATACGTTTCATCCAGAGATTCCCAGCTATCATGGAAACTGTAACCATCTTTCATTATAAATTCACGAGCCCTCAGCACTCCAAATCTTGGTCGAATTTCATCACGGTATTTGTTGGCAATTTGATAGAGAGTTATTGGTAATTGTCTATAGCTGTTTAGTTCGTTTTGCACTAAAAATGTTACCAATTCCTCATGTGTAGGACCAAGTGTAAATTCTCTGTCATGCCTATCTTTAAGTTTCATCATCTCTGGTCCGTAATCATCCCATCTACCGGACTGTTTCCACAATTCAGCGGGCTGAATTATTGGCATCAGTATTTCATTAGCACCTATCTTGTCCATCTCTTCTCTGACTATTCTTTCAATTTTAAGTAGCACGCGCCTGCCAAGTGGCAAGTAAGAATAGATACCTGCTGCTATCTTACGTATAAAACCTCCTCTGATAAGCAATTCTTGACTTGGAACTTCGGAATCAGCCGGTGCTTCTTTGAGCGTTGGTGCGTAAAATTGAGAATACCTCATTTTGCTCCCTCCACCACTTCTTATTTTTCTTCCTTCTCTACGATTTCGTATTTTGTTCCCTCAGGCGTATCATACAACTTAATACCAGACTCGGATAAAAGATTTCTAATCCTATCAGCAAAATCGAACTGTTTTGATTTTCTAAACTCATTTCTCATATCTATAAGTGACTTAATCAAAGTCTCAAAATTAGTCGACGTAGCTGAAACCGGTGACTTTCTATCACTTTCTGTATCGAAAATGCCGAGAACAGGCCCAAATACACGTTTGATAAGGTGATACATTTTCAATGCTCTTTCATCGTTTCCATTATCCATCGCCTTGTTTAACTCACGAACCACATCGAAGACGATAGCAAGCGCTACAGGGGTGTTGAAATCATCAGACAGCGCCTCAACAAACCTTTGAACCAATTCTTTCATTTCTCCATCTTCTTTTGGAACAAGTGGATACGGATATTTTTCCCTAAATCTATTCAATGCTGCGTGAACCCTTTGGGCTGCTTTTGAATTATCTTGAAGCACTTCATCCGAGAACTCGATTGGTGACCTGTAGTGTTTCGACAATAAGAAGAGTTTCACACCGTCTTTGCCGTATTTCCTTACAGCCTCTCTGACCAAGAAAGTGTTTCCCAATGATTTACTCATCTTATCACCGCGAACTATTATCATTCCATTGTGCATCCAGTACTTCGCGGGAGGTTTCCCGGTTAATGCTTCACTTTGGGCTATTTCGTCTTCATGGTGCGGGAATATGAGGTCCTCACCACCACCATGGATATCAAACATATCACCCAACAATTTTTGGGACATTACTGAACATTCGATATGCCAACCAGGTCTGCCCAAACACCAGGGGCTATGCCAGGTTGGTTCACCTGGCTTGGCAGATTTCCACAAGACGAAATCAAGCGGGTCACGTTTTAATTCGTTGACATCAACCCTCGCACCTGCTCTTAAATCGTCTAGGTTCTTGCCTGAGAGCTTACCGTAGTTTGTCAATTTTCTTACACTGAAATATACATCACCATTTGCTGCAACATACCCATAACCATTTTCTATTATTCTTTGAACAGCGTTTACTATGTCGTCCACAAAATCCGTGGTTCTCGGATGAAAGTTTGCTGCACGTACTCCGAGAGAATGCGCGTCATGGAAGTATTCAGCGATAAAGGTATCCGCAACGGTTTTCCAATCTACTCCCCATTCTCTTGCTTCATTGATAATCTTGTCATCTATATCTGTGAAGTTTTGAACCATTACAACCTTGTATCCGATGAATTCAAGAAACCTTCTAAATGCATCGAAAACAACCATTGGACGCGCGTTGCCAATGTGAATATAGTTATAAACAGTTGGACCGCATACGTACATCTTTACGATACCGGATTCAATAGGTTCGAGCGGAACTTTTTCTTTTGTCAAAGTATCGGTGATATACACTTTGTTCATTGTTATTCACCACTCTTTGGTCAATTTAATTTACGCGTTCAGGTAATTTTGAATACGTGCTATAACTTCTTCCTTCCCAAGTATTTCAAGAATATCTATCAACTCTGGTCCCTCGTTCTTACCTGTTAAAATAAGTCTAAGTGTCATGTAAAAGTCTTTACCTTTTAGTTTTGCATTTTTCATCGCTGTTTTAAACGAAGCGTATATGTTTTCCTTATTCCAAACTTCTACCTTTTGTAACTCTTCAAGTAGGGCTTTATATGTTTCAACAGCTTCAAGGGTTTTTTCTATGGAAACATTTGGTCTTTCGAAGAAGAAATCTGTTAACTCTGGTAGTTGAGAGAGCTCTTCGATTCTGTCCTTTACAGCTATAATAACTCTTTCTAAATAAGCCTCGTCAACGGCTCTGTTGATGAATGTTTTCGCGAGTTTTACTAATTCTTTGGCGTCCTTCATCCTGATATGCTCGGAGTTCATCCATCTTAACTTATCGGGATTAAAAATAGCTGGATTTTTAACCAATCGTTCCAAGGAGAAACTGCTTATGAGCTCCTCTTTTGTAAGGATTTCCTTCCCCTCTGGATGCGACCAACCAAGAAGTGCTAAGAAATTGACCAAAGCTTCTGGTAAGTATCCTCTTGCTTTGAATTCTTCAACTGAAGTAGCACCATGGCGCTTGCTAAGTTTACTTCCGTCAGGTCCAAGAATCATCGACACATGACCGAATACAGGAACAGGCCAGCCAAGTGCTTCATATAGCGCAACTTGCTTTACAGTGTTGGAAAGGTGGTCGTCTCCTCTTAACACATGCGTTATTTTCATAAGACCATCATCGATAACACAAGCGTAATTATACGTAGGCATGCCATTACTTCTCAAAAGTGCAAAGTCACCAACACTGCCAGCTTTGAATACAACCTCGCCTTTTACAACATCATTAATTACATAATCCTTCCGAGGCATAGAGAAGTAAATCGCAGGTCTTAACCCTTTTTCTTCGTACTCTCTTTTCCTTTCTGGAGTATTGTAAGGTTCAAGCATCTCGCGTGTGTAATGTGGTGCCTTGCCTTCTGCAAGCAGTTTTTCACGAAGTTGTTCGATTTCTTCCGGGTAGGCGTAAACCTCGTAAGCTTTTCCTTGCTTTATCAATTCTTGTGCATAGTAATGGTATAGCTCTGTCCGTTCACTCTGCCTGTACGGACCGTACGGACCACCAATGTCTGGTCCTTCGTCCCAATCTAACCCAAGCCACCTTAAAGCATTGATGAGTTGTTCTTCGAAAACTTTTTCGGACCTTTCAAGGTCTGTGTCCTCAATCCTTAAAATGAATTTTCCATTTGTTTTCCTTGCAAAGAGATAGTTAAACAAAGCTGTTCTTGCACCACCAACATGTAGATAACCTGTTGGACTCGGGGCAAATCTTACTCTAACTTGACCGTTATTAGACATCCATATCCCTCCGAAGCTTATGTAGTTTTTCGATACACACTATCTATACATAAATCGGGGGGCATGCCCCCCGAATTTTTGAACTTTTGAAAAATACGAGTAAAATCTTGAAAGTCAATGTTACATGTTAGTGCGTCCTTATTCTCTCAAGGTTCTTAGTCTTCAAGAGGTTCGAACATGTCTTTACTTACTCCACAAACCGGGCATGTCCAGTCATCAGGAAGATTTTCAAAAGGTGTGCCTGGTTCAATTCCAGAATCTGGGTCTCCAACTTCTGGATCATAAATGTAACCACAAACGGTACATCTGTACTTCATATTTCCACCTCCATCTAATTACTGGGTGTAAGTATTATACCACATGAAACGTAGAGTTTTCAACCAACATTTTGCAGATTGTTGTTAAGGAATCGTTTAGATGCTAAAATAGTTGAGTGTAAAATGGGTAAATCGGTATGGAGGTGGGTTCAATATGATAGCAACTATCATAAACAACGGTGGGAGCATAAGAATCCCAAAAAACGTGGAAGTTGCTTACTCTACTCCGGTTCTTTTGACACAGAACGACCGTAAAATACTTATCGACCCTGGTGATTACACTTCTTTCGGATTTCTGGAAGAATATTTTGAAAATCATAACATCAATTTGGAAGACGTGACAGATATTCTATTAACTCATTTACACTTAGACCATGCCTATGCGACAAGATTTTTCCCAAACGCTACTATCTATATCCATGGTGCCTACAAGTCAAAACCATACAATAAATTTGGGTTATTCAAGAGTAAACTCTACCTTGAAATCATAAATTCTTGGAAAAATGTAGTGGAAATTGATGCTGGGATGAAATTATTCGATGGAAAAGTCTTAGTATTTCACACTCCTTGGCATGCAAAAGAACACTGTTCGTTTGTCATTGATACAGAAAATATGGGTAAAATTCTGTACACGGGGGACATAGTTATGAATCGCGTAGAGTTTTATGATATAATAAGATGGCTGAGAAAAGATGATTGTGCACGATTCATTAATACCATCGGCAGGAAGTGTGATTATATAGTTTTTACCCACGATGAGTACGTAAGAAGTATTGACTATTTCAGGAGGTGAAAAATATGAGAATTGCCATGGTTTCTTACGAAGTTTATCCATTTGCCAAAGTTGGTGGATTAGCAGACGTTGTCGGAGCACTGCCGAAATATTTGGAAAAACAGGGAATGGTTGTGGACATCTTCATGCCATACCATAAAAAGGTTGATGAGAATTCTTCAAGGTTTGGTTACACTATTGAAAAAGTCTCAGAAGGCATTTCCATTCCACACTTACTCACTGAAGAAAAGTTCGATATTTACAGAACAAGTTTACCTGGCAGTAAAAACGTGAACGTATTTTTAATTGCAAACGGATATTACTTTAGTGCAGATGAAGTTTATCAAGGACCTGATTTGGCAGAGCAAGCGATATTTTTCTCAGCTGCTGTGCTCGAAGCGATTAAAAAATTAGACTTTCACTACGATATAATCCATGTTAACGACTGGCAGACCGCACTGATTCCTGTATACCTGAAATCCATATATAAGAACGATGAAAAGCTATCAAAAATAGCCTCTGTGTTAACAATCCACAATTTAGGTTACCAGGGAATTTTCGAACCATCTTACATGAAATTCGCAGGATTGCCTGATTATCTCTTTAATATTGATGGTATAGAGTTCTATGGTAATATCAACTTTCTGAAAGGCGGTATTCTTTTTGCAGATGTTATAAACACAGTAAGTCCAACATACGCTCGCGAAATTCAAACGAAAGAATACGGTGAGAAACTCGATGGCGTATTGCGTGTAAGGTCTGCGGACCTTTATGGGATTTTAAATGGTATCGACTACGAAGAGTATAACCCAGAGACAGATAAGAGGATATACGTTAACTACAACCTTGAAACTATCGAAAAGAAAAAAGAGAACAAGAGACTACTCCAACGCGAGCTCGGTTTACCAGAAAAAGACGTTCCTATGATTGGAATGATAAACAGACTTGTAGACCAAAAAGGACTCGACATCATGGCAGAGATAATGGATTATGTTTCGCTATTTGACATACAGTTCGTCCTTCTTGGTACCGGTGAGGAAAAATACGAGAACATGTTCAAAAAACTGGGAGAAAAATACCCAGAGAAATACTCTATAAATCTTAAATTCGACGTGGTACTTGCTCAAAAAATTTACGCTGGTGCAGATATGTTCCTTATGCCATCAAGATACGAACCTTGTGGACTTGGACAGATGTATAGTCTCAGATACGGAACGATACCGATAGTAAGATACACCGGAGGCTTGGCAGATACATTAAAAGAGTACATTCCTGAAACAAAAGAAGGAAACGGTTTTGGATTCGAACAGTATGACTCTGCACATCTGCTTAAAGCGATAGCCAAGGCGCTGTATTATTACAACGAAAAAGAACACTGGGATGCCTTGGTTAAAAATGCGATGACAACGGATTTAAGCTGGGACAATTCAGCGAAAGAATATGTAAAACTTTATCAGCGTGCGAAATCGAAAATCCAGTAAATAAAAAAATCAAAACAAACTTAGGGAGGAATCTCTATGCCTGAATACAGAAAAGACCCGGTTGTAAAGAGATGGGTTATCATTTCAACCGAGCGTGCAAAAAGACCTCACGACTTTCAGGTAACACCAGAAGAGGTAAAAACAGGTTTTTGTCCTTTTGACTATGGAAACGAACATACCACACCACCTGAAATCCTTGCGTTCCGCCCAGCTGATACACAACCCAACACTCCTGGATGGTGGGTTAGGGTTGTTTCAAACAAATTCCCGGCCGTAGACCCTGAATTACCAGTTGATAGATATGGACACGGGATGTACGATGCAATGACCGGATTTGGTTACCACGAGGTTATCATCGAAACTCCTGACCACAACTCAACGTTCGCGCTGTTCGATTATAAACAAGCCGAGGAAGTCGTTTGGGCATACGTTACAAGGTTTAGAATGATTGCAAAAGATGAACGAGTCAAGTATATACTCATTTTTAGAAACCACGGTAAAGAAGGGGGAGCTTCACTTGCACATCCTCACAGCCAAATTATAGCTACTCCAGTTGTGCCAAAGACTGTTCAAGAGGAATTAGATGGGGCAAAGGATTACTATTCTTACAAAGAGCGTTGCGTGTTCTGTGATATGATAAATCAGGAGAAAATAGAAGGAAGGCGTATAGTAGAGGAAAACGAACATTTCATTGCTTTTGAACCTTACGCGGCAAGGTTTCCATTTGAAACTTGGGTACTCCCCAAAAGGCACTCGCATGATTTTGGTTCGATAACTGAGGAGGAAGTTAAGTCGTTTGCAAGGATTATGAAAGATGTTTTGCACAGGATTTATATTGTATTGAACAATCCACCGTACAATTTCCTAATCCATACTGCGCCGGTCATGGACGAAGGTAAACTTTACTATCATTGGCATGTTGAAATCATTCCTCGTTTGACACGTGTCGCAGGCTTTGAGTGGGGTTCAGGATTTTATATCAACCCTGTGCCACCTGAAGATGCGGCAAAGTATTTGGTAGAAAATTACCAAGAGTTAATTGAGAAAACAAAATCAGAATAGAAGAATACATAAAAGGAGGAAAAGTGATGAGCACAAATTTCAGTTTAAACACGGATCAGAAAATTGCTGATTTAAAGGAACATGTAAAACACTTTATTGCGGTGTTGAGTGGAAAAGGTGGAGTCGGGAAGACAACGGTTGCTGTGAACTTGGCAACTGCTCTTGCCGAAAGTGGTTACAAAGTCGGACTTCTCGATGTTGATATCCATGGACCTGATATCGTCCGTATGCTTGGTGGTAATGCACTACCAGCTGTTGACGAAGACGAAAAAATAATTCCAGCAGAAGTTCTGCCAAACCTGAAAGCACTTTCAATTTCCATGATGGTTGAGGAAGGTAAACCCATTATTTGGAGGGGACCTCTCAAACATACTGCGATTAAACAATTTCTTGGTGATACAAAATGGGGAGAACTGGATTTCATGATATTTGATTTACCACCGGGAACTGGAGACGAGGCACTTAGCCTTTTCCAAACAGTAGGTCAAACTGACGGTGTACTGATGGTGACAACCCCACAAAAGGTAGCACTTGACGATGTTCGGAGAGCGATAGAATTTGTCAAAGCCATGAACCAAAAAGTTTTGGGCATTGTTGAGAATATGTCCTATATGAGGTGCAAGGACGAAGTAGTCTACCCATTCGGAAGAGGTGGAGCAGATTTATTGGCGCAAGAATACGGCGTTCCTGTACTCGGAAGAATCCCTATGGACCCAAAGGCGCTTGAATTACTTGACGAAGGCAAACCGATAACACTTTATTACAGGGGAAGCGAAGTTGAAAAGGCGTTTAGGGAACTTGCTGAAAATGTTGCAAAAGCTGTTGAAAAATAATTTATTAATCGCAAGGTGGTAGAAAAATGAGAATAGAACCACCGTCAAATGACCCAAAGTTAAAGAGCTCAGCTATAAAGGGGAAAAAAGCAGGTAAAAAAGAACACGTAAGCTCGAGTCAAAAGAGCTCTTTTCTTGGTGTTTTTGAAGAAGCAGAGAGTGAAGCTATTAGAAAGACCATAGAAGAAATGATAAGTGATGTTGTTGAAGCGGGAAATGACTTTGTAAGGTCACCAACCGATGAAAACCTCAAAAGATACAAAGAAAAGATTAGAAACGTCTTAAAGTATGTCGAAAAAAACCTCTATAAATTAGCTGGAAAATACGATTACGCACTCTCACAGCCAAGGTTACATATAATTGCCGAACAAATCGATGAAAGATTGGAGCAACTTACCAACTTACTCATGGAGGCTGAGAAAAGCACATTAAAGCTTGCCGAAAAGGTTGGAGAAATCAACGGAATACTTTTTGACCTCTACAAGTAGAAACAGAAAGGAGAGGAATTAATGAAAGAATTCTTACTTGGAGTTGTGCAAGGACTAACAGAATTCTTCCCTGTGTCAAGTTCTGGACATCTAAGTCTGTTTTCCAAACTTTTTGGATTATCGCCAAATCTTTCGCTGTTCGCCTTTCTCCACTTAGCAACGTTTTTAGTAGTTTTAATATTCCTTTGGAAAGATGTATGGAGTATCATCATAGGTTTAGTAAAGCTTGATAACTCAACGTGGATTCTGGCACTTAAAATAATAGTTGCATCTATACCTGCAGGAATTGTAGGGGTGTTTTTTGAAAAGAAGATCGAAGAAATATTCTCCTCTCAAGTGTTAATTGGTGTGTTTTTTTTGGTTACAGCAGTAGCACTCTGGTTATCTGACTTCTTTTCCGGAAAAAAGTCACTGAACGATATTTCTTATACGGATGCCTTGATTATTGGTATCTTCCAAGCGTTCTCGATATTACCTGGTATATCACGCAGTGGTTTTACCCTCATTGGAGCGCTTTTGATAGGCATGAATCGAACTGACGCTTTTAGATTTTCTTTTCTTCTGAGCTTACCAGTAACACTCGCGGCTGGAATCTTTGAACTTAAAGATGTTGTTTTCTCGACGGGTGTATTTTCTGGATTTGGTGGAGCATTTATCTCAGGAATGATTGCCTTGATTGTAGTGAGACAACTAACCATTTCGGCACATTTGAAATTTTTTTCGTTGTATCTTATCATACCTGCGTTGCTGAGCTTTGTTTTAAAATAAAAACGCGAACAACGTAAGTATTAAATCCCCAGGATATATATAAAGAAAATCCTGGGGATTTTTCTTTGAAGGAGCAAAACATCAAATATTCAGTTCAGTTTATGCGTGTGTTTTACAACCAGAGTCTGTGGTATAATCATCTTTGAACAGTCTCTGTTTCGGACAACAATAACAGACAAAGGGGGAGGCTACCGTGTTGTCTAAGGTTGCCTTAAAATTAAGGATTTGGATTGTGTGTTTACTCATATTAAATGCGTTATTCTTTGGTGCGGAGTTTTATTTCAGCACAAAAGATGGAATGGGCATAATGGGGTCTTCAGATGCCATCAGTTATTTGTTAGGTTTTCCATATAGTGAAGTTGGATTCAGATTGCCCTTGGATGAGAACCGAACGATTTTTCTTTCCACGTTCGGTGGTTACGACTTTGGAAAATCTACATACTTCTTGAGGCTGAGCTCTGACTTTCAGGTAGAGAACATAACTGTTTCGATACCTTTCGAACTAACTACGAAAATTGTTGACACAAATGAACCAACTGAAACAGGAAGGTTCAACCTAGGTCTCTCGGCGTCTGTAAATTTTGGAAATATGAATCTCAGTGTATCAGCTTACTATTCGGCTCTTTATCTTTTCTACGACCCGGCATTCAATGTGAACATTCCAACTGTTTATAGTGACGACATCTTTCGTTCATCACTCAATGTTAAAATTTCGTATATTCAGCCTACTTTTTCTATTTCACTAGGTTATTTTGCTTCCCTGCGCTGGTTGTCCTATAGGTCATCGTTTATTACAGGTGAGAATTCACCGTACATAGATGCAAAAGTTAAGGTCCGATTCTGAAACCAAACAAACAAAAAAGCATAGAAACACTTTAAGAATTTTTCAACTTGGAGGTTCTGAACTTTGACAAATGTAGAGGAAAAACTCAATAAGGTTATCGCAAATTTGATAAAGCAAAATGCGTTCTATGGTTATATTCTGATGGGTTCAAAATACAAGGAAGGTAACGTAAAGAACTTAACAATGACCGTTACCAGAAATGGAGATTTGTTGTTCATTTACAATCCCGTAAGTATCGCATCAAAGAGCGAAGTGATGATTGAAGGATTAATTTTGCACGAGCTTATGCACTTTATCAACAGACATTATCTTATAAAACCAAAAGATAAACGTGATAAGGCTGTTTGGGACCTTGCGAAAGATGTTGCGATAAACCAATTCATACCTCAACTCGATGTACTTAGTGTACCTCTGAACGTTCTTATTGAAGAAGGTCACGGGACAGATAACGACATAATTTTCGCAGGTCCTCCCATGAATATGATAAACAAAACAGCGGAAGAATATCACAATTACATAATAGAAGAATTTATGAAACGTGGGAATTTCGATATCGAAGCAATTGCAGAGAAATTACCAAACAACCATGAATTTACAAGTGATGTACCCATAGAAATGGTTGTCGAACTGATGGAGCAAAAGGTAGGAAAAGCATTCAATCTATTTGGCGGTGAGTTACCATCGGGAATGAAACAAAATATTGAACTTTCCATCCGGAAACCCTTGATTAATTGGGAGGTAGCTATAAGAAGATTTGTGGGACTTTCTCAAAGAGGAGACAAATACTCAACACCATTGAGACCTAACAGACGATATGATGATCAGCCTGGCTGGAGGTATATTTACGTTCCAAAGTTATGCGTTATCATAGACACCAGTGGGAGCATTCTTGAAGAAGAGATAAATTCCTTTATGAGTGAATTAGATGCAATTGCAAGACAAGAGGTTTTGTTAAAGGTAATCCAAGTTGACAAATCTGTCACATTTGTTGGTGATTACAAGCCCGGAGGATGGAAAGATTTCGAAATTTACGGTGGGGGAGAAACAGACCTCCAACCTGCTGTAGATATGGCCGAGAATCAGTTCCGGAGCGAAGGTATAATAATTTTCACAGATGGATACGTTGACCTTCCAAAGGTTAGTAGAAGGGTTTTATTTGTATTAAGCAAAAAGCACAACCCAGATTTTTACATCGATGCAAAGCGAATTTACGGAAGTGTTTACATTATTGATTAGGAATTGACTCTAGAAATGGAAAAAAGAGCAATAGGAGGAAAATAAATGGAAGAACTTCGGAAAAATTTACATAATGATACAGACAGTAAAAGTACAAATGAAGAAGAGAAGCTTGAGTACTTAGAATTTCTAAAGAAAAAAATAGAGTACTATTTGGTATTGGAAAAGTACAAAAACCTGTGTTATTCTTCGTTAGGCAAAGAGTACCTGGATTCTCTGCACCCATACAACGTTGATGCTCAGCAAGAATTGTCATATGTTGCGGAACTTTGCGACTTCGTACGTGCAAGTGGTTATCCACCAGCCGATGCTTTTATTGATGTGAGACATATTTTACAAAAGGTCGCAGATGGGTTATTGGTAGATGGCGAGGAATTCCTTCTACTGCTCAGATTCCTTTTAGGTGTTAAATCGTTAAGGGAAATGTTTAAAAACCAAAGATTACTGGTTTTGCAAAATTCTGTTGCAAATCTTGTGCTAAAAATTGGCAACTACGATGAAATTGTAGAGAGAATCAAGCAGGTTATTGACGAAAACGGAAAGATTAAGGATAGTGCCTCTTTACTTTTAAAGAATATCAGAAATGAATATGCTGAAACATTGCGAGAAATACGTAAACGTGTTGAACGCTTCATCTCCCAGCATCAAAACTTACTCCAAGAGGCTACTTATACAATAAAGAACGACAGGTACGTCCTTCCGATAAAAGCCAACGAACGTGGAAAATTTAAAGGTATTGTTCATGGGAGCTCTTCTTCCGGTTCGACTTTGTATTTTGAACCAGAGGAACTTATACCACTGAACGACAAGTTGAGGATATTAACTGAGGAAGAAGCTAAAGAAGTGGCAAGAATTCTAAGAGAACTGACATCAAAAGTCTTCGACAGATTACAATCACTTTTGGGCGACATCGAGGTTCTAAAAAGACTGGATGGCTTATTCGCAAAAGCCCGATACGTCATTGAAAAAGGTGCCCAAATAATTATTCCTGGTGGGAACTACTTGAAACTTTCAAAAGCAAAGCATCCATTGATACCTGAGGATAAAGTTGTACCTATCGACATTGAACTCCCGACAGATAAGCTTGGGATAGTGATAACTGGACCAAACACGGGCGGAAAAACTGTCTCCCTTAAGACAATAGCCTTATCAATAATCTTAGCACGAAGCGGTTTTCCTGTGTTGGCAGGTGAAAGCTCTAGGATTCCGGACTACGATGTGTACGTTGATATCGGAGATAGTCAAAACATTTTAGAAAACCTGAGCACTTTTTCTGGTCACATTGTCAATATCGTAAAAGCTCTGAAATTGGCTAATGAAAACTCAATCGTTCTCATCGACGAACTTGGTTCTGGCACAGACCCATACGAGGGAAGTGCCATTGCACTTGGCATAATTGAAGAACTTATCGCAAGACGTATAAAATTCATCGTTACGACGCACCTGACACCTGTTAAACTCTACTCAATGAGCCACGATAAATTAATCACAGCCTCTATGGAATTTGACCCAGAGACGTTATCGCCTAAATACAGAATCCTAATGAATATCCCAGGTGCTTCACATGCATTTGAAATTGCACAAAAATATGGTTTGGATGAATCCATTTTGCAAAGGGCAAAGGAACATTTAGATGAGGAACACGTTAGAATAGATGAGCTGATAAAAAGTTTGAATAAACATATTAGTGAACTTGAAGAAAGAAAACGCGAATTAGAAAATACTTTGCGTGAATATCAAAGACAAAAACGCGAATTTGAAGAGAAATACAAACTTTTGAAAATTAAAAAAATGGAAGAATTTGATAAAGAACTGAGAGAGGTTTATAGAGACATCCAAAAGGCAAAGAGAGACCTGCAAATTACCTTGCAAAGTAAGAATACAGAAAGTGAACAACTTATTAAGAAGAGACTCAAAGAAATCGAAGGTGAAG
This sequence comes from Fervidobacterium sp., assembly GCF_059913585.1. Classification (NCBI taxonomy): domain Bacteria; kingdom Thermotogati; phylum Thermotogota; class Thermotogae; order Thermotogales; family Fervidobacteriaceae; genus Fervidobacterium; species Fervidobacterium sp. The sequence goes on along the minus strand of NZ_DBOLZL010000012.1, from coordinate 187,479 downwards.
TCAAGCACATCGAGGAAGTTCAAGAAAAATTGGAAAAAGTGTTTTATGAAACTGCACTCTCAGAAGAAGAAAAAACCATCGGGGTCGGTGATTACGTTAAGCTCATCGATGGCACTGCAGTTGGTAAGGTTGTCGACGTAAAAGGTTCTAAGGTTATCGTAGATTTCAATGGAATAAAGTTGGAAGTAAAGCCAGAAAAACTAAAGAGAGTTGCAACACCGAATACTTTAACTTCAGGAAGTTTTCAAACAAAACCGGAAATAACACACGAAAAAAGAATACCAACAAAAGTTTACTCGTCGCCTCTGACGAAAAACGAAATAGACGTTCGTGGTATGACAGTAGAGGAAGCTGTTGAGAAAATCGATGAATTCATAGACCAGCTTCTAATGTCCGATTTTACAACTGGGTATATAATACACGGAAAAGGCACAGGTAAACTTGCAACAGGTATATGGAACCATCTGCGTCATGACAAACGTATCAAGAATTACCGATTTGGTAGACCAGATGAAGGTGGAGTTGGTGTGACCGTCATAGAAATATAATTTGTTAGACAATAACCGGGGGTGAAATCCTTGATATTTGCGCTAGATATTGGGACCAGGAAAATCGCAGGTTTACTTGTTGATATGGATGAAAGTGGTAAAATGATTGTTCATGATGTTATAGTCAGAGAGCATGAGCATAGAGCTATGCTTGATGGTCAAATTCACGACGTTGAAAAGGTTGCAAGGGCTGTAAGTATTGTGAAAAGTGAATTAGAAAGCAGAAATAACGTTAAACTCGAAAAAGTGGCGGTTGCGCTTGCGGGTAGATTTCTTAAAACATACTTTGGCGAAGCGTCCGTAGACGTGAGCGAAACAGGAGAAATAACTTCAGATGTTGTAACAAAATTAGAACTCGAAGCAGTCGCAAATACCATGGATAACGTGGAACCAAACATGTACTGTGTGGGTTACTCTGTTGTTAGGTATGAATTAGATGGAATGTGGTTCAAAAAAATAGAAGGATTAAAAGGTGGAAGAGCAAGTGTTAAAGTAGTTGCCACATTTTTGCCAAGTCACGTAGTTGAAGCTATGCTATCGGTATTAAGAAAGGTTAATCTCACAATAACCCATCTGACGCTCGAGCCTATTGCTGCTGTGAACATAACCGTGCCTGAAGATCTGAGAATACTTAACATTGCATTGGTTGATGTAGGTGCAGGAACCAGCGATATTGCTATATCGAAAGAAGGGACAATTATCGCGTATGGCATGGTTCCGTTGGCAGGTGACGAAATTACAGAGGCCATAACTAAGAATTTCCTACTCGACTTCTCAACAGCAGAATTTGTAAAACGCAACCTCGAAACAAGTGAAATACTAAGAGTCAAAAATATTCTGGACAAAGAAAAAGAAATAAGAAGAGAAGACGTGATAAAAGCTATAGAACCCATCGTAGATTATATGACAAAGCAGATTGCAGACGAGATAATTGAGCTCAACGGTGGAAAACCACAGGTAGTTATGATCGTCGGTGGAGGTGCTAAAGTACCAGTCTTTGCAAGTTATTTAGCTAAACACCTTGACATGGATGAAGAGTTTGTTTCCCTAAAGATGGCAAAGAACTTGGATTTCATTGATAAGACCGGTCAAATCGTTGGAAGTGAGTTCATAACACCACTTGGTATTGGATACACAGCGCTGACAAAAACGGGCAGTGTATTTGAACATGTGACTGTAAATGGCGAAAGGGTTCAGCTTATCGGATTTAGAGGAACATACACCGTCTGGGAAGTCTTAGCGCAAATGGGTAAGGACATCCACTCGTTGCTTGGAAAACCTGGAAGGTCAGTTGTTATAGAGATGAATGGTAACCCGGTAGTTATAAAAGGTAAAATGCCAGTTCCAGCAAGCGTTAAAATCAACGGTGTTGAAGCTACACTGCGTGATACTGTTAAACACGGAGATATCATAGAAGTTGGTGAAGCTATTGATGGAGAAGACGCTAAACCAATGTTGTATGACTTAATAAAACCCATATACCTGCGTTCAATTGAAACGGATAAAGTTATAGAATACTACCCAAAAGTAAAACTGAACGGAAAAGAGGTCTTTCAAAATACCGAACTACGCGATGGTGATACAATAACGTATGAAAGAGTCACCGTTGGAGAGATAAGGGAATTTTTAAGTCAGGATTTGATAAGGATAGAGTACTCGGTAAATGGGGTTTACAAAGAAGCCTATGCTGGAGAAGTAAAAATTTTCAAAGACGAATTAGAGTTGAGAGATGAGAATACAGTCGGACTAGGAGAAGAATTAAAATACGCCCTTGTTTTAAACTATCCAAAAGTTCGTGACCTTCCAGAAATGGAAAAGATGAGTATCGTCATAAAAGTCAATGGTCAAGCAACCATCCTAACGAAAGACGGTGTTTTAGTGTGGGTTAACGACCAACTAGTTACTCCAGACTACGAAATTAAAGACGGGGACAAGATAAAAACACAAATACCTGAAGAACAAAACTTCATCGTCGCAGATGTCCTAAGACTATTTGACTTTGATCCAAGAAAAGTCAAAAGATACACCTTGCTCAAAAACGGAGAAAAAGCTGGGTTTACAGATATCTTGAATAGTGGTGATGAAATAATTTTTGAATATGAAACTATAGAATCTTCGGAAAGTAAGAACCCAACTTTTTGAAACACAGCCTTTAAAATGAGTTAAGTAGTTATAATCTCTTTGCGCGAGCTTTCTATTACGTGCTTCATCTTTGGAAAGCTCGCGCTATTTTATTATCGATATTAAGTTTAACAAGAGTACAATGTTTTGCAATGAGTGAGCCCACGCACGTGTGGACTCGACCTTCAGCTACAGTTGGTAAAAAGACTTTGTTTTTCTGACCACTATATTATATGACCATTATATTGCATATTTTACATTTGATTTCTTGGTCAGTTGGTTTTTCGGAAGTAAACATTCATTTTTGGCATGCGATGATGACTGCAGGATTGAAATTATTCAAGCTTCTTTGGGTTAACACTTACCAAGCGAAAATCATACCCTTATCAGCCAGTGCAAGAAACGTTTTTTTCAGCAACATCTCAGAACTATTCCAAGTGATTTCGAAAAGGCAGTCAAGATTGATGATGCTACTCCTGTTTAGTACCTTGTAAAATTCGTCTTATTACTTTAACGTTCTTTCATAGGCGGAGCAGCGATTATTAACTTTACATACGCTTGGAATATGTTCCTTTGTTCCATGTTAATTGCGATTAGCGATGGTATGGAGATTGTTCAACTTGCAACAAATATGAAAATGAAAGCAGAATCATCAAATAATTGCGAGACTATTACAATTGCCTCGATGATTGCGTTTTTACTTACCCTCATAATATTCCCCTTACTCCAAGACACCTTTGTAAAATCACTCCTAGGAACAGGGTTGAAAGACCAAAATATGTCGCTATGTTAAATCTTATTAAGATAATTTACCTGCTAATTTAGATTACCTTATTTGCTTAAAACAAACAGCAATTTTCCTACCTTTGTATGTAACATGTTACATACATAGAATTGGAGTAAGTCAAGCAATTTCTTGACTACTAAAAAAGATATTGAAATGAATCGAGGTGGAAAGCGTTGCGTTGTTCAACAATAATTCGCTTTATGTTAATTATCTTGATATTGGCAATCTTTTTCTTTGCTACCAGTTCAACTTTGATAATGCAATCCCAAAAGAAGGAAGGTGGGATAAAAATGAGTAAGTTAAGGATATGGATTACAACATCTGATCAGAAATATCTTTTGGAGGAAGTCGAAGTTACAAGACCGCTTGTTTCTAAGTACAAGGAAGAGTATAAGATTGTCGTTGATGAAAAGAAAAAATACCAACAGATGGATGGTTTTGGTGCCTCCTTTACTGACGCTTCTGCTTATCTTGTATATAACAAACTATCCCCAGAAAAAAGAAGAGAAGTCATGGAAAAGTTATTCGATAGAGAAAAAGGCATTGGTATCTCTTTTCTGAGGCAACCAATGGGGGCTACCGACTACACAACCAAATTGTACAGTTACGATGACTTACCTACTGGTGTCGATGAGGACCCAGATTTAAAGTATTTTTCAATTGACCATGACAAAAAATATATTATCCCGCTTCTCAAAGAAGCGATGGAAATAAACCCTGAATTAAAGATTATGGCATCCCCATGGAGTCCTCCTGGTTGGATGAAAACAACAGGTAGTATGATAGGGGGTTCGTTAAGAAGGTCATATTACAGTGTTTACGCTCAGTATTTTGTGAAGTTCATAAGATCCTACGAAGTTGAAGGAATACCAATTTACGCTATCACTGTTCAAAACGAGCCCTTATACGTTCCAAAAGAGTATCCTGGTATGAAGATGGATTGGGTCGAACAGGCAGATTTCATTGGTGAATACCTTGGACCGGCTTTTGAGAGTGCAGGTATCAAGACCAAAATCTTGTGCTACGACCACAACTGGGATAACACAACTTATGCTGCCTATGTTTTATCTCATGAAAAGGCGTCAAAATATGTATCGGGTTCTGCATGGCATTTTTACGGTGGGAAGCATGAAGCAATGAGCAAGATAAAAGAGATGTTCCCTGATAAAGAGATTTGGTTCACGGAAGGTTCAGGTGGAGATTGGGTGCCAGCATTTTTTAATGCATATATGGACCAGATGATGCATGTAATTAGAATTCCAAGGAACTGGGCAAAAACAGTTGTATGGTGGAACATAGCTCTCGATGAAAAAAGAGGACCAACAATTCTTTCAAAGAGCACATGCAGGGGATTAATCGAAATTAATCAAAAAACAGGTGAGGTCAAATACAACGTAGATTATTACACACTTGGGCACATAAGTAAATTTGTGTTACCAGGGGCATATAGAATAGATTCTTACACATACCAAGACAGGCTCGAATCTGTTGCGTTTTTGAATCCAGATGGTTCAAAAGTCCTCATTGTATCCAACAGAACAAATACAGCTAAGAAAATGCAGGTTATTGAAGACGGTTTGGAAGCCTTTTCGTATATTTTACCAGGATACGCATCTGCTACTTTTGTTTGGCAGGAATGAAATTGATAACTTGTAAGATTACCATACTTCCAAGGGAGGGATGAGCGATGAGGAAACGTTTTTGGCTTATCATGGTGTTGTTAGTATTAAGCGTTTCGATTTTTGCAAAGGTAACGATTACAGCAGCAGTTTGGAGTTGGGATTTGGAAAAATACAAAAAGCTCGCTACTGAATTCACAAAGATTTACCCTGATATCGAAGTCCAGTTTGTTATCAATGAACCAGACGTGAATGGCTTCTTAACCGCACAAGTAGCTGCCAAAAAGCCTCTACCTGATGTTGTCGTTCAGTCGTGGGAGGCACTCCCATATCCAGTTTCACAAGGATGGGTTTATCCTATCGACGAATTTCTGAAAAATGACCCAGACATTAAATACGTTCCAAAGGCACTGAAGGAAGCGTTCATGTATAACAACAAAACTTATGCACTACCCGAAAGATTGCATTTCCAAGGTATCTACATCAATTTGGATTTGCTTAAGAAATTGAACCTAACTAAGCCTCCTTATGAGTGGTCAGTTGAACAATTCAAACTATATTTAAGGAAATCAACCACGAGGGAATATTCCGGTATAAACCACCTGTGGGATTTTGATAACGTAATGGCTGCCGTCCTTAACAAAGATACAACATACTGGAGTTTCAATCCAACGAAATGGGAGTTTGACCTTGTCAACAGCGGATGGTTACCAGCGATAAAACTACAGAAAGAGTTAAAATCTATACCAGGGCTGGTTTCTGATGATTTAAAAAACGATGAGTTGAGAAACAAAGGTGAAATGGATGATTACCAAAAGAAATTCGGGAAAGACGCAGATGCGTTTAGAGAATCCAAAGTTTTGATGGGATTACATGGAACATGGGACTGGAGTTGGATAAGGACGTTACCGTGGAAATTTGACTTTTACCCACTCCCACTTGACCCAAAAATAGGACTACGGTTCCCAGTTCACGTTAATTATGCGTTTATGACTTCCACAACCAAGCACCCAAAGGAAGCTTTCTTGTTCCTAAAATTCGTTACATATGACCCCAGAGGAGTTGTTGCAAGGTTAAAAATTGACAACGCAAATGGTATTGAAAATGGCTGGAATATTGATTGGTTTATACCCGCAACAATGCATCCAGACGTTGTCTCTTACTTCGATTCACTCAAAATCCCAGACGGGGTAAAGTGGCTGTTGAAGAAACTTGACAAGGCTGTTCGAGTAGATATGTGGAAAACAGTTCCTGAGTGGGACCAAGCAACATGGGATGTGATATTCCCTGTTAGTGAGAAAGTGAGAAGAGGAGAAGTGCAACCAGAAGTTGTCGCAGCCGAAACGCAAGAAAAAGCGAACAAGATAATTAAAGAAGCATGGGCAGAATTCTCCAAGAAACTTGCGGAAATAGAAAAGAAATTCCCTGAGCTGAGAAAACAAATCGAAGGTAAGTAAGAATGTTATTAACCATCGCAAGCTCCCGCAAAAACAGGCGGGAGCTTTTTCTATTTAGCACAAGTAAGAATTTTTACAATAGTTTACGTTTTTCCAGTCAAAAGCCCACATTTTCGCCAATTTTGTATGAAACATGTTTCATAAGTATAATACAAGTGTTACTGAAAAAGTTTCACCTTGTTACAACAAGTACGTTCTTCTTCAAAAGAGCGGACGGCACTTGGTGTGTTAACTTTTTGAAAACCCTAAAAAACTTTCAGGAGGTGGAAGGTATGAGGAGAACAGGTTTAGTGGTATTTTTGGTAGTTCTTGCAGCGCTTTTAGTGTTTACATCGTGCGTTAAACCAGAAGATCAGAACCAAGGAGACCAGCAGCAAGAAACAGAGGTAAGCTGGTTTACTTCGAAAGATGTTCCAAACCCAGAGACAGGAAAATGGTATTGGTTCCAAGATGGTGAGATGTTCACAAAGACTCCTATTATAAAAGCAGATGGCACAGTTGTAGCTACTAGGACTGATTTAACAGGTGGACAATATAATGACTGGAAAGCCCAACTTTTGAGATTTTATGACCCTTCAAAAACGAATTATACCATCACACTGAGTGTAAAAGCAAACAAGGATGCAACAATCCCATACTACTTTGGTTGTGAGCCGTATATTGATGAGCCTTATGCAGTCAGAGGATCGTTTGATGTGTCTACAGAAGCAACAGAAATTACCCTTGAACTTTCTAAGACTTTTGAAGTACCAACAGATAACTTCTTAAAGCTTGCTTTTGAGATTGGGAATATCCCAAATATAGTTCTTGAGATTAAAGTGCTTAGCGAAACAGCAAATTGAACACGTGAAATTTGATACTTCTAAAAGAAGGTGTGAAAAATGCTTAAACGCACGAGGGTGTTATTGTTACTATTCACCGTTTTCCTACTCTTTTCCTGCCAATTCCAAGAGAAGGTAGAAGCAGTTGCAAGTGTTGCTCAGCAACAACAGTCAAGTGATACCTCTGGAACAAGCTTACTCAACAACTGGAATTTCCGCTCAAACATCAAAAATGACCAAGCCAATGCACCATTCGAATGGTGGATTTGGGAAGCAGCAAAGTATGGTGTCAGCGAGGGTAGTGTTGAAACATACGGTGTAAAAGATGGTTATGCGTATATAAAAGTTGCAAACCCAGGCACTGACACATGGCACATCCAGTTCAACCAGTGGGTCAAACTTAAGCAAAAACAATACTATTTAATCTCATTCAAGGCAAAGGCGGATGAACCAAGAAAAATCAATGTCAAGGTACTTATGAACCATGACCCATGGGTAAGCTATTTTGCTGAAACTGTCGAACTTGGAAAGGAATGGAACACATATACGTTCTACTTTAAGCATCCAGACAAGGCTGACGAAACCGTTAACTTCTGTTTTGAATTAGGTAAGGACAAGGCAACTACAATCTACATTGCAGATGTTGTTTTGAAGCCAGTAGACGAATCTGAGGTACCCGAAGAATTCAGAGAAGAAGAGCCCGAAACGGTCGAATACGAATTTGACGAAGAAGAACCAGATAACCTTGTTAACAACGGCGATTTTGCTTACAAAATAGTAAACGACCAGGGCAGTATGCCAACCGAATGGTGGATTTGGGAAGCAGGAAAATACGGAATTAGCCCTGCAAAGGTTGAAAGTTTTGGCGTAGAAGATGGTGTAGGATTCGTCAAACTTGAAAACACTGGTTTCGAAACTTGGCATGTTCAATTCAACCAGTGGGTGAAATTGAGAAAAGGCAACAGCTATGTAATTTCTTTCAAAGCAAAAGCAACAGAACCCAGAAAGATATGGGTCAAACTTGTCCAAACAGGAGCACCATACGGTGTTTATTTCAGCCAAGAAGTTGACCTGACAACCGAATGGCAAACATTCATTTTCGAACACACCCACCCAAACGATGCGGACCCTGTCGTAACGTTGAGCTTTGAGCTTGGAAAAGACAAACCAACTACAGTCTACTTCGACGATATTTCAATAAGCCCAAAAAAATGAAAGTTCGAAGTATATGAAAATTCACTGAAAACATTAAGCACTCTGGGTAACCGAACGTAGGTTACCCAGAGTTTTAGAGTAAAATTCACAAAAAATTGTGGAGGGAAAGGTATGAAAAAATTCGTTGTGGTGATTTTTGCTGTTTTAGTATTCGTAAACATTTTTGCTGGTTCTGTCCAACTCAACGGAAGAGTAGAATTTAATTACACAATAAATCCAAATTTCACACTTGGTGTTTCCAATTGGTTCCCAGGAGATAATGCAGCGTATCTCGTTGTTACATCTGGCGGAGCAGTGCTCGTTGTTGATGTAAAATATACAGACCCGAATATCACAAGTATGTATGTCAATGAACTTTTCATACCATGGAAGGTAAACAACAACCTTACGGTGTTCTTTGGCTACAGAAACGTGGCGGATTATGATAGCTTTATGGGAAGTGGCGGATCGTTTAAATGGGGTTATAACGGAACAGGAATTTTGTGGTACAAAAGTACAGTGTCCTTCATCTACACGTTCAGTGGCTTTATGTTCGATATTGGAACTAATTTCGGCAATCCTTTAACGTTTGCACTTCTTATGAAAACCAACAATTTTTACCCGCTTGGTTTGACATTAAACGTTGTAGGAAAAGCTGATTTGTCCGAAGGTATGATTGGCGCAAGACTTGCTTATCCAATAAGACCATTTACACTTTACTTAGCTGGCGGATATGATTATGTTAATGCAACAATCAAAGGTCTATTAGTCGGTTTGGTTGGTGAGGTTGCAGGGATTAACATTTCTACAGAATTGGATTTGACAAATACTATTACGGATCCTATGAAAATCAAGTTGGCTGGCGATGTTAATTACAAACTCGTGGGTTACAAGGTAGGAGTTAGCGGAAATTATAACTTCAAAACGGGTGATTTATCTTTGGAACCATACATTGCAACAAAGTTGGAAAATGCTGATGGTAAATTGCTTATACACTTTGAAGAAGATGGATACAAATATACAAAATTCACTGTAGGCTTCAATTTCTGATTTAGCTCAAATACTTCGAATGGAGGTGTTTTTAATGCGTAAGTTTATTTTTGCTTTGATTTTGATGTTGTTTATGGTTTCTGCGTTTGCTAAAGCCACCATAACGGTAGCTGTTTGGAGTTGGAACGTGGATAGATATAAAAAGCTTATCGCGGAATTTAACAAATACTATCCAAATATCGAGGTAAAACTTGTCGTAAACCAACCAGAAGTCAATAGCTTTTTGACCGCCCGTGTGTCTGCAAAGCAAGCACTCCCTGATGTTGTTGCAGAATCATGGGAACCACTATCTTATCCCGTTTCTCAGGGTTGGGTTTACCCATTAGATGAATTTCTTAAAGATGACCCAGACTATAAATATGTCCCAGAAAGTGCAAAAAACGCATTCAAGTATCGCGGGAAAACTTATGCCCTTCCTGAAAGATTGCATTTTGAATGTATAGTCTTGAATCTTGATCTACTTAAGAAACTGAATTTAAAAATTCCAAAATACGAAGAATGGACAGTTGATCTTTTCAAACAATACGCAAGAAAAGCTACGACGAGGGAATACTCTGGTATCAATCAGCTATGGGAATTCGATACATTTATGGCAGCGGTTCTAAGCAAACACACAACATTCTGGAGCTTTGATCCAGTGAAGTGGGAATTTGACCTTGTGAACGGAGGTTGGATACCAGCTATTAAGTTGCAAAAAGAGCTCAAATCGATACCTGGATTGGTCTCCGATGACCTTATAAATCAGGAATTGAGAAACCAAGGTCAACTCGATGATTATCAAAAGAAGTTCGGAAAAGACGCTGACGCCTTCAGAGAATCAAAAGTGCTTATGGGATTTGAGGCAACTTACGATTGGAGCTGGCTCCATACAGTACCTTGGAATTTTGATTACTACCCTCTCCCATTCGATCCAAAGATAGGCATCAGACTGCCTGTTCATATCAATTATACGTTTGTGAGTGCAACAACAAAGTATCCAAAAGAAGCGTTCCTCTTTGCGAAATTCCTTTCATACGACCCGCGAGGTGTTGTTGCAAGATTGAAGCTATATGAGTCTGAAGGTGTGGAAAGAGAAAGATTGGTTGACTGGTTTATCCCTGCAACGATGCACCCAGATGTTGTAAAATACTTTGAAACAATGAAGATACCTAACGGTATCAAATGGATGCTCAAAAACCTTGATAAAAGTGTTAGGGTAGATATGTGGAAAATCGTTCCAGGATGGTTCGAAGCAATATGGGACGTTATATTCCCAGTTAACGAAAAAATCAGACGTGGAGAAGTAACACCAGAAGCAGTTGCTGCTGAAACGCAAGAAAAATCAAACAAAGTTATAAAAGAAAACTGGGCAATTTTCGAAAAGAAATTAATCGATGCAGAAAAGAAATTCCCACAACTGAGAAAGCAAATTGAAGGTAAATGAAACTGAATAATCCCAAGTTTGATATATAACCTACCCCGTTGGCTGAGATTTACAAAATCTCACTCACTCAGCCAACGGGATTATACCAAGTTATCTCGAAGGAAAAAGGCAAGAGGCACAGATGGGTAAACAAAAACAAAGCAAGGGGTTGATTATACGTGAAAAAAATTCTCATCTGGTCTGGGATAATAGCTTTAGTTACTATTGCTATTATGATAGTTCTTTATTTTTCAGGTAGAAGTGTTTATACTAAGTTCGTTACTTCGATAGCCGACCTTGTAATGAAATCTACAACAGTGTCGAAAGACTTTGTTGATATATCTAGTTTGGAAGCTTATGAAAAGCTTTCTGAAATGAGATTTTCAGATTTAAGTAATTACGCAGTTTTTAATTTGGATTTCGAAAACCCTGTTATTCTTGGAAATGATGAAGCAACAACGTTGATTCTTTCTGTTCGTAAAGATGACGAATACGCTATCGTGCTGAAATACAGATACAATACCAATACAACAAGTAACGGGACGTTAGAGTTTGAGGTAAACGGAAAAGCTTACCTGGGGATTTTGGATAACTTCACATACTATGATTTCAATGAAAAGGTTTACGATAGATATGGTAATGAAATAACACCAGAGCAAAAGCCTTTCGAAAGAACCTACATGGCATTCATCAAAGATGCAAGTAGAATTTCCAAAAGTCCTCTCTTATTGAAACTAAACACAGGTGATAACCCTATATCACTTAAAAATACCCGTTCACCAATAATTATAGAGGAACTTTATTTGGTTCCAAAATCTTACCTGTCCAGTAGCACGCCTTACGCGGAATACAAAAATTCAGAGTCTAATGTTCCAAGTAACGATAATGTTTTAGTTATAGAGGCTGAAAATCTGTCATTCAAGTCTGATCCTTTAATATCTGTAAGCAACGAGCAAACCGCTTTGGTAACACCTTACGAAATTCTGAAAAAGAGGATTAACATCGTCGACGAGAATACTTATAAGCAATCAGGACAGGAGATTTTTTGGACTTTCTATATAGACACCCCAGGTTATTACAAAATAGCCTTCAGATACAAACAATCAATGAACAGAGGTATTCCTGTTTTTAGGAGAATTTCTATAGATGGCAAGGTTCCGTTCAAAGAATTTGCTGATTACCCATTCCCATATACTGGTTACAACTGGAAAGACCACGTGTTAATGAGCGAAGAAGATGAACCTTTCGAAGTTTATCTTGATAAAGGAATACATATCCTCTCGTTGGAAGTTACCACAGGAATATATGAAGAAACTATCCGATTTCTGCAAGAAAGCGTGAAAAAACTGCAAGAGATAGGTTTGGAGATGAGAAAGCTCGTTGGAAACAATTTAGACCCAAACCGAACATGGAACATCGAAAAATACATGCCGAACGCTATACCAGATTTGAAAAGTATCTCACAGAACCTGAGAACCGAACATGACAAGTTAGTCAAAATCGTGGGTAAACAAGGGCTACCATCAATTGCAGACATGCTCGTATGTGCCGGAATAATAGACAACATTCTTAGGAAACCTGAAAAATTGCCATTCTATATAGACGTTCTTAGTGAAGGGGCTTCTTCCATAGCTCAAAGACTTTCCGAACTCTCGATGAGATTAAAAGAACAGCCAATGGGTATCGACAAAGTCTACGTTTTTCAAGGAAGTCTTGAAAAGTTCGCTTATCCGAAATCCACGTTCTTAATAACTGCTTATGAGGAACTTCAAAAGTTATGGTTATCCTTGTTCAACAAAAATGAAGCTTATTCTATATATGAGAAGGTTGACGAAACAAGTTTAAGAGTATGGGTAAACAGGCCTGTGCAGTACGTTGAGACGTTGCAGTATTTAACAGATAGTGACTTTACAAGAAAAACAGGTATCAAAGTAATTTTCTCCATCATGCCCAATGAACAGAAACTCGTTTTAGCAAGTGCTGCAAACGCTGTTCCAGACGTTGCTATGAGTATCAGCAACTGGATACCGTTTGAACTTGCAATTAGGAACGCTCTTTTCCCACTTTCATATTTCCCTGACTTCTTCAACTTTGTAGAAAAGAACATAAACGTTGAAACACTATTACCGATGGTTATTAATGATAAGGTTTATGGAATAACAGAAACGCAGAATTTCTATGTGCTTTTCTACCGAAAAGACATTATCGAGAAACTGGGTATACCAATACCAGATACTTGGGACGATGTAAAAAAGATACTCCCCGAGCTCCAAAGACGAGGAATGAATTTCTCTATCCCGATGTGTGAACAAACAACAAAGTATTTCAACACAACGGGTCCTTTCTTCTTCCAAAACAAAGCAAGGCTTTATACAAGAGACGGTATGAAAACAGCTATAAACGAAGAGAATTCGGTAAAAGCGTTTGAACTAATGACTGAGCTTTTCGCAATATACGGAATTCCAGAACAAGTTGCAAGCTTTTACAATTCGTTTAGATACGGTCGTATCCCCATTGGTGTTGGTGACTTTGGATTGTATGTAACTCTATTAAACGCTGCAGATGAAATTTATGGACTGTGGGATATAGCTCCTTCACCAGGAGTTAAGGACGAGAACGGACAAGTTTTGAGGTACCAAGTTGCAGGTGATAGAGCTATTGTTATCTTCGCAAATTCGGATAAAAAGGAAAAGGCTTGGGAATTTATCAAGTGGTGGATGTCTAAAGACACGCAAGTCAAATTTGCAAGGATGATGGTCAACAGGTACGGTCCAACTTACCTTTGGAACACGGCCAATATAGAAGCGTTCAAGGAACTCGATTTCATCGATGAAAAACACAAGAGAGTCATACTCGAACAATGGAGATGGATTAGAGAAGTCCAAAGGCATCCGGGTGGTTACATGGTTGAAAGGGAAGTAAGCAATATATGGAACAGCGTTGTTATCGAGGGTAAACCCCTTCGAACATCAATTGATAGGTCCGTGATACTAATAAACAGAGAACTTGAAAGGAAACTTACGGAGTTTGGTTACATAGTCGATGGAAAGAAGGTCAAGGATTACAAGATGTACGAAAGTATGGAAGAGTTCTTAAAGACTGTGCTAAATCGAGGTGAAACAGAATGAGAATAAGTTCGAAAAAAGATCGTGGACATTGGCTTTTGTTGTCACCATATTTGATTTTATTCATTGTGTTCATAGCACTACCAGTTGCTGTCGCCATATACCTTTCGTTTACCTATTTCAACGCAATTGAAAAACCTAAGTGGATAGGTATACAAAACTACATCACTCTTATCACACGGGACACGCTCTTTATGCAAAAGGTTTTACCAAACACTATAAAATACGCTTTGATTGTTGGTGTTGGTGGCTACATTCTTTCATTTATATTAGCCTGGCTTGTGGCTCAACTTACAAGGATACCTAGAACGATATTCGCTTTGATAATTTATTCTCCTTCTCTAACAGCAGGTGTCACGATGTCGGTTATTTGGCGGGTACTTTTCAATGGCGACCAACAAGGATACTTAAACGCACTCTTACTCAAGCTTGGACTTATAGACAAACCTGTGCAATGGTTGCAATCACCACAACATTTGATGGATATTATGATTCTTGTTTCGCTTTGGAGCAGTATGGGAGTAGGATTTTTGGCGATGCTTGCAGGTATATTAAACGTCGATGAACAGCTTTACGAAGCAGCGTACATAGATGGCATAAAGAACAGATTGCAAGAAATCATATACGTTACTATACCTGCAATGAAACCGCAGATGCTTTTTGGAGCGGTGATGTCAATAGTAAACACATTTACTTCTGCAGGCATTGGAGTTGCACTCTCTGGCTCAAATCCAACCCCACAATACGCTGGGCAACTAATCGTTAACCACATCGAAGATTACGGTTTTCTCAGGTATGAAATGGGATACGCAGCTGCTCTCTCTGTTGTGCTACTTTTGATTATCTGGTTCTTCTCAAGAATCGCGTGGCGCTTATTTGGAGAGCGTTACTAAGTCAGTAAAATTGCCAAGAGTTAGGGGGAGAAAGTATGGCAAAGTTCACTACAAAAACAAATCCAAGATATTTCCATAAAAGTCAGCTGAAATTCTATTTTATCTTAACACCGATAGCGATTTTCATGATGTTGCCTATAATTTTTATCTTTTCACAAGCCTTCAAACCAGTTGACGAATTATTCCTCTATCCTCCAAGATTTTTCGTTAGGAGGCCAACACTAGCGAACTTCTATGAATTATTCCAAATCACGCGGGCTTCAACGATACCTGTATCTAGGTATCTAATGAATAGCATATTGACCGCTTTCTTCACGGTGCTTTTTACAATAATTATCTCTGTCTTTGCGGGATATGCACTCTCCAAGAAGCAATTCAAAACCAAGAACTTACTCTTTACGATAAATAATCTTGCACTCATGTTTGTTCCCATTGCTGTTATTATTCCAAGGTATTTAATAGTTCAAAAGCTAGGGCTTATAGATACGTTTATTATTAATATTCTCTCGCTTTTGGCAATGCCAATTGGTGTCTTTCTAGTAAAGCAGTTTATAGACCAAATCCCTGATGCACTTATAGATGCAGCGCTTGTTGACGGAGCAAATGATTTCCAAATAATCTTCAATATAATAATGCCACTCTTAAAGCCAGCTATATCAACAGTAGGTATTTTGGCATTTCAAGTTGCTTGGAACAGTGCAGAGGCATCAACTTACTACATAAACAACGAGAATCTAAAAACGTTCGCATTCTATGTTTCCAACCTTACTCAAACAACGGGTAACACTGTGGCAGGTCAAGGGATAGCTGCTGCTGCTGGTCTAATAATGTTCGTGCCAAATTTGGTGCTTTTTATAATTATGCAATCGAGGGTTATGAATACAATGGCTTACAGTGGTTTGAAATAACAGATACTCAAAGTTTTTCGTTGGGTGGTGTGGATATCGTGGAAAGCAAGAGCAAGAAGAACAAACCAGGATTGAAAAACGCTACAATACTTTTCGGAGTTTTGCTTGTACTTTTCGTGTTATGCAATCAACTCTTTGCCGTTAACAGTGCGTTTCTCACTTACACAATATCAGGTAAAAATGAGTGGAAAATAACTCAGGATGCATACGTTGTGAGTGAAGTCCTCTTCAAGGATTTAGACCTCTACTACCCCGAGGATATCTTCATAAAGGACAATAAGATGTACATTGCCGATGCTGGTAATGCAAGAATCGTTGTTTTCAACATGGTAACCAGGGAAGCAACTTACGTGGGTGATATGTCTTTATTCCAACCGACTGGGGTATTTGTTGATGAGACATATATTTACGTAGCTGACCCTGGTACATCAGAAGTTGTGATATTCGACAAATCGGGTAACGAAATAAGAAGGCTGGGTAGACCTACGAATCCGTTATTTGGAGAAACTGCGAACTTTAAACCAAAAAAGCTTGTTGTCGATAAAAGAGGGAACTTTTACATTGTGAGCGAAGGCACATTCGAAGGCGTTATACAACTGGATCAAAATGGTGAGTTCCTTGGTTACTTTGGTGCAAATACCGTTGGGATAACGTTTTTGGACAAATTCATCGACATATTCTACACTAAGGAACAGAAAGAGAAGTTCCTAAACAGGATTCCAAAACCTTATACCAATATCACAATAGATAGCAAAGGACTTATCTACACAGTAACCCAGAAAGAAAATGGAAGTGCCATTAAAAAGCATAATACAATAGGCTTAAATATACTTCCTCCATCTAAAGAAGGTAGGATGGTGGACGAACCAAATTTCATAGATATTGCCGTAGATAAGAATGGAAGAATATTCGCATTAACTGAGACAGGACTCATTTATGAATACGATTCTGAGGGTAACTTGCTAGTTTCGTTCGGTGGTCGTGCTATCGCCACGGAAAGAAACGGGTTGTTTACCGTAGCATCTGCAATTGCCGTTGACGACGAAGGTAAGGTTTACGTTCTTGACAAAGAACGAGGACTTGTCCACGTCTTCAATCCTACTCAATATATTCACACCCTGCATAAAGCTCTCGAACTTTATTCTCAAGGGAAATACCTCGAGAGTAAAAAACTCTGGGAAGAAGTTATGATATACGATGGTTATTCCAAAATCGCTCACTACGGACTTGGAAAAGCATATTTCCAAGAAGGAAATTACAGAGCTGCAACAGAGGAATTTAAAAAGGCTTATGCAAAAAGGGATTATTCAGATGCCTATTGGGAAATTAGAAACGAATTCTTGCAAAAGAACGCAGGTACCATATTGCTTGCGTTTGTAATTCTAATAGCTCTTTTCGTGCTATTTGACGAGTTATTAAAACGTGGTCTAATCAAAAGAAAAACAACAATTAAGTCTAAGCTAATAAGTGATATACTCTACATTAAAAACATATTGAGACATCCTCTTGACACGTTCTATTACATTCAGAGGAGAAAGCACGGGTCTGTGCTTTCAGCAACCATCATTTATGTACTCTTCTTCTTAGTAGTACAATTCGATTATTTTGGTAGAAGTTTCATCTTTAACTTAAACGTCCAAGATAGGTCCGTCGGATTTGTTCTCCTTGCCAGTGTTGCCCCAACAATGTTATGGGTTTTTGCAAACTACTTAGTTAGCTCTATTAACGACGGTCGTGGAACATTGAGAGACATTTATATATTCACAGCCTACAGTTTTGCCCCTTACATTCTCTTCCAGCCGTTTGTAATATTGCTTACTTACATACTCACATACAACGAGGCGTTCATAGTATCTTTTGCCTCAATGATTCTCATATCCTGGTCTGCAGTTTTGCTTTTCACTGGTGTCAAAGAAATCCATGATTACGGTATCCGAGATACGGTAAAAAGTATACTACTCACTCTGGTCTGGATATTTGTAATTATACTCGTCTACTCCATAGTCTACATGCTTTGGGACCAACTCGTCCAAACGGTCTACGCGATTGTCCAGGAGGTGCTCTACCGTGCAAGATAAACAACACAAAAGATTCAAGGACGTTCTCAAGAGAAATAAATCGTTTCTATCAACAGTCGTCCTTGTCATTTTGGTCGTGTTCTTCCGTCCTCTTTTTGCACAAACAATTGGAAATGATTATCTTTCAAACAGGTTTACAAGACCTGAAGTAACCACACTCGTCAAATCACCGTTCACACTTGAAGGATATAAAAAGATAGCTGAGAGTAGATATTTGGAACTCTGGATGGATTTAACAACCACTTCTGTTCGGGTTGTTGACAAAAGGTCCGGATACATATGGGGAGATGTTTTAGAAACGACGGATGCTTACAACGAAATGAACCCTACGTACCAACTTATAGCGAAGTCTCTTGTGCTTTTGGAATATTTTGATGAACGTGGCATATCAAATGTTATAGGCTCCGCAGACGAAAACGTTAAAAAGCATTGGCAAAGAACCAATAACGGGATAGTGTATTCGCTTTATTTTGAGCCACTTGAGATAGGTTTCGATGTACGTATAACTCTCAAGGATGATACTGTAAAATTCGAGTTGCCTCAAAATACGATAAAAGAAGGGAAGAAATTTACAATAGCATCTGTAATGTTTGCGCCCTTCTTAGGAAGCACAATAGCAGACGAAGTCAACGGATATGCATTCGTCCCAGACGGTCCGGGTGCTCTAATAAGGTTCTCAAAACCAGCTCATTATCTAAACTGGTTTGAAAAGAGAGTTTACGGTAAGGACTACTCTATAGAAAACCTAGTAACGGTCAATGACTTGAGAGCAAGAAGACCAAATGACTTCTTAAGAGAAGAACCAACAGTACTTATGCCAGTATTTGGTATTGTTCATGGTGTAAATCAGAACGCACTGTTTGGGGTTATAACTTCAGGACAAGAATATAGCGCTATAGTTTCGTATCCAAGTGGTATTTTAAGTAAATATAACTGGACATCTGCAAAATTCATCTACAGGCAGAAATATCTCCAACCGACAACAAGAAGCGGTGCTGGAATACAAGTTGCTCAAAAGGACCGGAATAAGTTCGATGCGGTTCTTGAGATTTCTTTCCTTACAGGTCCATCGGCAAACTATGTAGGTATGGCTAAGTACTACAGAGAAAAGTTCGCAAACGAATTGTTCGGGAACAAAAATGTGTTCACTACACAACTTAGCTCAACAAAAGTTGAAGATATACCTCTTTACGTAAGCATCATTGTCTCAGACATCGAAAAGATGTTGATAGGTCATAAAGTTATAGCTATCTCTTCTGTAGAGCAAATCAAAGAAATCATCAAGGAGCTAACAAGCAAAGGTATCAACAAGATTGTACTTTTAATAGAAGGCTGGCAAGATAAGGGAATCCACGGGAACAAAGTAGGAAAGTTTGGATTGGAAAAGAAGGTTGGTGATTTCAAGGAACTTTTGAGGCACATTGTTGAGTTCAACACAACGAACAAATCCAACGGTAAAAGAGTTGAACTCTTTTTCGTTGACAATGTGACAAAGGTAACTGAAAAACAACTAAACCTTAGAAAAGAAGTTGGACTGAACCTTTCGCAATCCATAATCTCTGAAGAAAGGGATAACAAAGACCTTTGGCTCTACAAAAGCTATTATGTAAGAATAGACCTTGCCTCAAGATATCTTTTAACGCGTGCATCAAAACTTTCGCAGCTTGATTTTAAAAATTTCGCGGTTAAAGAATTTGCGAACAAACTCTACGGTAATCTCAAGATAGGCTCGGAAATATACCGTTCGGAAGCTAAAAGAATTGTTGAGAAAACGTTGAACGATATAGCCTCAAAAACGGATAACGTTATTCTATTTGAACCAAACAATTATGCATGGAAGTATTCCACAACCATTGGGGCTGTTCCAATGAACTCCAGTCAGTATCTTTTTGAAACAGATACCGTTCCTTTCCTACAAATCGTGTTAAGTGGTAGACTAAATTATTTCACACCGTATATGAATAACGGGTTCTTCTCAAAGACGGATGTTTTGAAAGCTATAGATTACGGTGCTTATCCTTCGTTCTTAGTATCTTGGCTTGATAACGCATCTTTGAAAGACACACCGTTGTGGGATTACCCATCAACTCGATACGAAGATTGGAAAAGTAAAATGGTGGAAATTTATAATACAATCAACGGTGCTCTCAAATATGTAAAAGGTTCAAGTATAACGAATCGCATTGTGCTAAAGCCTGGGGTGGTGAAAGTAACTTACGATAACGGGTATGAGATATACATCAATTACACAAACGAAGAATTTAAAGATAGTTTAGTGGTTGTGCCGGCTGAATCCTTCAAGGTTGTTAAATCTAACAATTCTACAAATGGGGTTGGTTCCAAATGAGGAGAAGCACAAGAAGAGCACTTGCTGGTTACATGTACACATTGCCTTGGATAATAGGTTTCGCTATTTTCACAGCTTATCCGTTCTTTTACTCACTCTACCTGAGCTTTTTTAACGTCAATTTTACGGTTCATGGAATTGAAGCCACATTTGTTGGATGGAAGTATTATGTATACGCCTTCAGAACAGACCCTGCGTTCCCGATAAATTTCTGGAACACGATACTCAATATCGTGTTATCCACGCCTTTGATTATTATATTCTCACTGATAGTTGCAATACTACTCAATAGAAAACTTGTAGCAAGGGCATTCTTTAGGCTGCTTTACTTCTTGCCTGTCGTTATTGTAAGTGGTCCTGTTGTGGCGGAGCTTGTCGCAAACAACGCGGCAAGTATTGTAGACCCAAGAAGGTACTTTATATACAGATTCTTCCAAATGATACCGAACACGATAAGCTATCCGTTCTTATACATGTTCAATAACTTAGTGTTGATTCTCTGGTTCTCAGGCGTTCAGATTATATTCTTCCTCGCAGGCTTACAAAAGATAAGCAGTAGCATATATGAAGCTGCTCAGATAGACGGAGCAAACGACTGGGTTATCTTTTGGAAGATAACACTACCACTTATAAAACCATTTGTCTTGGTAAACACGATTTACACCATTGTTGACCTTGCTTCATTCGCAAACAATGCAGTTAATACAAGTATAACCCAACATATGTTTGACATAGACAAGCCGTACTCATACTCCGCCGCCTTATCGTGGATATACTTTGCAGCGGTTATGCTGATTCTTGGTATCGCGTATCTGTTGTTACGCGAAAGGAGGAAGACAAGGATATGAAAATGTCAAAGAATAAAGAGAGGAGATTCCGCATTTCTTATTACAAGACATTCAAAGAACCTGCGACCAAAACTATCATATACGTTGTTTTGATAGGCATTGGTTATGCTTATCTTTACCCATTACTATACATGATTACTTCATCCTTTATGAGTGTCGAAGACTTAGTCAATCCAACGGTTGTTTGGATACCAACTAAACTAACTCTTGATAACTTCGTTAGGGCTTGGAAAGTATTGGAAATGCCCAAGGCACTGTGGAACAGTGTTTATACTTCAGTTATACCTGCACTGGCACAGAGTTTGATAACAGCCCTCATTGCGTACGGTCTTTCACGTTTTGAATTTCCACTGAAAAGATTCTGGATAGTGTTAATGCTTGCAACGTTCTTGATACCAACGCAAGTTACTCTGGTCACCAAATACGTTTTGTTCAGCACGCTGAGGTTGACTGATAGTATCTTCGCAACGTTCTTACCGGCGATTTTTGGACAGGGTATTAGAAGTGCTATCTTCATACTCCTTTATCTCAACTTTTTCAACATGCTACCAAAAGCATTCGATGAGGCAGCGGAAATCGATGGTGCTAATACATTCCAAATCTTTTACAAAATCATACTTCCACTTTCTATGCCTGCAATCGTGACAACGTTTATCTTCTCATTGGTTTGGTATTGGAATGAAACTCTGCTGTCAGGTCTCCTGCTAGGAAATAAGATTAAGACTCTCCCATTGGAACTCAGGGACTTCGTTGTGAGATACGCTGTGATGTTTCCAACCGCTGATGGCAGCGCGGCAAATAGAATTAACGAGGGTATTAGGATGGCTGCAACTATGATAACAATCCTTCCGCTACTGATAACTTACTTGTTCCTCCAAAGACAGTTTGTTGAAAGTCTCGAGCGAACGGGAATTACCGGTGAATAATCACATAATGAAAAACGCCAAAGAAGGGAGATGAGTAAAGTGGAGTTCGACATCGAAAGGGTAATTTCTGAAATGACGGTTGACGAAAAGATAAATCTCTTGGTTGGTGCAGGTGTGCTTTGGTTACCTAATAACCCTGCCCCAAGGGTTAAAGGTGAGGCTGGTGAAACAAGACCCGTAGAAAGGCTCGGTATCCCAAGTATGGTACTCGCCGACGGACCGGCTGGTTTGAGGATAGACCCTGAACGTGAAAATGATGAGAATAAATACCATGCAACAGCATTTCCCGTTGAGACTATGCTTGCTTCCACTTGGAACAGGAATCTACTTAGAAAAGTTGGAGAAGCAATGGGAGAAGAAGTTAAAGAGTACGGAGTAGATATACTTTTAGCACCGGCAATTAACATCCACAGAAATCCCTTGTGCGGAAGAAATTTTGAATACTATTCCGAAGACCCTCTATTAACAGGCGAAATGGCTGCAAGTTTTGTTGAAGGCGTTCAATCACAAGGTGTTGGCGCATGTTTAAAACATTTTGTGGTAAACGAGCAGGAGACAAATAGGATGACTGTTGACACCATCGTTTCTGAGCGGGCTTTGCGAGAGATATACTTGAAACCATTTGAAATAGCTATTAAGAAGGCAAAGCCATGGACTGTGATGAGCTCTTACAATAGGCTAAACGGTAAATACACATCCCAAAATAAATGGCTTTTAAAAGATGTGCTCCGCGACGAATGGGGATTTGACGGATTAGTGATGACTGATTGGTTCGCAGGTGATAACGCAGCCGAGCAAGTCAAATCTTGGAACGATTTGCTGATGCCAGGAAATACGTATCAAATTTTCAAACATAGAAGACCAGAAATCGAGGAAATTAAAGAAGCTTACGAGCGTGGAGAAATTAACGATGAAATGTTAAATGAGCGGGTAAGAACAATTTTAAAAGTTCTTGTTAAGACCCCTTCATTCAAAGGGTATAAGTATTCAAACAAACCAAACCTCGACGAACATGCAAAAGTTTCATACGAAGCCGGATGCGAGGGTGTTGTTTTGCTAAAGAATGAAAATGCTTTACCACTCTCACCGGATACAAAAATTGCACTATTCGGAACGGGGCAGATTGAAACGATACGAGGTGGAACAGGTAGCGGGGAGACCCACCCAAGATACACCATAAACTTCTTAGATGGTGCGATTGAAAAAGGGTTAAAGGTTGACATGGAACTGGCAGAATTTTACAGAAAAAAAGTCTCGGATTTTAGAACCACGGATTATGTTATAACTAAAGGTCAATGGGGCGAAGATATCATACCCAGGCTTCCGCAGGATTTACTTAGCGAAGAAGATATCGAGAAATATGCTTCAAGAAACGATGTTGGGATATTCATCATCACAAGAATCTCAGGAGAGGGTGTTGACAGAAAACTTGAAAAGGGTGACTTCTATCTTACGGACGATGAACTTAACATAATGTCGAAACTTTCAACCGCTTTCAGAAAGCAAGGTAAGAAGTTTGTAGTCGTTCTAAATATAGGTTCTCCTATCGAAGTGGAAAGCTGGAAAAATCTTTGTGATGCCATATTATTGGTTTGGCAACCAGGTCAGGAGGCAGGAAGAATCTTAGCGGATGTGATAAGTGGAAAAGTGAATCCGTCCGGAAAGCTTCCAACGACGTTCCCAAAAAGATATGAAGATGTTCCGTCAAGGTCATTCCCAGGTGAGCCAAAAGATAACCCGCAAGTAGTAGTTTACGATGAGGACATCTACGTCGGATACAGGTATTACGATACATTTAGAGTGGAACCTGCTTTCGAATTTGGATTCGGACTTTCGTATACGACGTTCGAATACTCTAATCTAAAGCTATGCAGAGACGGTGGAGATATCGTTGTAACTTTCGAAATCAAGAACACAGGTAACATGTCTGGAAAAGAAGTTGTACAAATTTACGTGAGGGCTCCAAGAGGAAACATAGACAAACCTTACCAAGAATTGAAAGGGTTTGAAAAGACGAAGTTGCTTGAACCAGGAGAAACTCAGAAAATGGAAATTAGAATTCCCGTCTCAAGCCTTGCAAGCTTTAATGGTAATTACTGGATAGTTGAAAAGGGAGAATACGAAATAAGAGTTGGAGCTTCGTCAAGAGATATCAGATTGATAGGTAAGTATGTGCTTGACTAAGTTCATAATTTTAAAAAAGGAGGTCTTGAAATGGTAAGATACTACTTCGACAAGAATAAGAGGTTTGTAGTTGAAGATTACAATAACTCAAAGCCATTTGCAAGCTTTCTGCCCGGCATAGCTGGTAAGAAAGGTATACCGCTGTGGGTGTTTTACGTTAACAGAGCTCAGGCAATCGCATCTTTTGGAATTGCTCATAAAGATAACCCTATTATGGAATTCCATCCGGCTTTTAGGTCTTATCAAGTTATCTTCACACACGGCTTCAGAACGTTTGTTAAAGATTTGTCTATGGATACATTCTTTGAGCCTTTTGGAAAAGTGGTTTCCGATAAAGTAACACAAAGGATGTATATTGCAAGGAATGAAGTGGAGATAGAAGAAATAAATAATGTTCATGGTCTCAAAACGAATATACTTTACTTCATACTGCCCCAGGAAAAGTTAGGAGCACTTATCAGGATTGTTAAATTCCAAAATATATCTAACGAAGTAAAACGTTTTGAAATTCTCGATGGGCTTTCTGCACTTCTTCCTTATGGAATAAACGATTACGGTTTAAAGGACGTGGGTAACACGTTGAAGGCTTGGATGGAAGTATATAATTTGGAAAACAAGATGCCCGTATTTAAACTCAGGTCTACGGCAGAAGACGTAGCAGCTGTTTCCGAATTCAAAGAGGGTAATTTCTACGTTTCGTTCAAAATTCAGTCAGGAAAAAAGGAACTCCTAATGCCGTTGGTGGATCCTGATGTTATTTTTGGAATGAACACCTCATATATCGAACCAGATGTTTTCATCGGTTCCAGGTTAGAAAATATAAGAAAAATGAAGCAAATCACTTCGAATAGGGTACCTTGTGCTTTCTCTCCAGTCGAAGTAACACTCCAACCCGGCGAAGAATTTTATATTTACACAGTTGTTGGGCATACACCTGATATGAACCTACTCAACGAATACGCAGAGAGATTCTCAAGCCAAGAATACCTTGAAAACAAACGAAAAGAGGGTAATAAAATAATTGAAGAGATTGTTAATGATGTATGGACGAAGACTTCTTCTGATTTATTTGATGAATATACGAAACAAACTTATCTTGACAACATATTAAGGGGCGGATATCCAGTCGTTCTGCGCGAAGGTAAAGATAGATTAGTCTATCACATATACTCGAGGAAACATGGTGATTTAGAAAGGGATTACAATTATTTCGTGCTATTGCCTGAGTATTATTCTTCTGGTAACGCAAATTACAGAGATGTGAATCAGAACAGAAGAGAGGACGTTGTCTTTCACCCAGAGATAGGAAATTACAACATCCGATTCTTTGTCAACTTGATACAGCCGGACGGTTACAATCCACTTGTAATAAACGGTGTCAGGTACAGACTGAAACCCGAATGCGAAGGTGTTAAAGAGTTCTTAAAAGCTGAACTGGAGAATGCGGAGAATGTTGAAAAATTGTTTAATTTCTTGAGCGCAGGTAATCTAACGCCTGGAAAATTGCTGACATTCATTGAAAGGCAAAATATAGTCCTTAAAAAAGACTTCGAAGAATTTTTGAGGAATCTGGCAGAGTACCTTGAAGAAGAAACGGACGCGGTTCATGGCGAAGGTTTTTGGACCGACCACTGGACTTACAACTTGGACCTCATCGAAAGTTACTTGGCAATCTACCCCGAAACAAAAGAAGAAATTCTTTTTGACGACAAATCCTATACATACTACGACAATGCAGAGTGTGTACTGCCCAGGTCCAAAAGATATGTCTTCGTCGACGGAAAAGTAAGACAGTACAATTCCCTTTACCTTGATGAAGAAAAGAAAATACTCATTGAGTCAAGGGATAAATTCAAAAATGTTATGAGAACAAATAAAGGAAAAGGTGAAATCTACAGAACAACACTAATAACTAAGCTTGTCAATCTTGTAGCTGTAAAATTTGCGACAACAGACCCCGCTGGCGTTGGCATAGAGATGGAAGCAGGCAAGCCCGGTTGGTACGACGCATTAAACGGATTGCCCGGATTATTTGGTTCTTCCGTTGCAGAAAGCTTTGAACTCCTGCGTTTAATGAATTTCATTGTAGAAACATTGAAAGAATATCAACACAGAAAAGTTAACTTGCCAGTCGAAGTTATGGAATTAATAAAGAAAGAAGTCGAAGTTGTCGATTGGTACAATGCTTGCAATGATGCTGATAAAGATTTCAAATATTGGGAAAAGATGTCCGACCTTAGGGAAGCTTACCGTGAAGATGTAAAGTTTGGATTCTTGGGTGAAGAAATCGAAATCACAGCAAATGAACTGGCAAGTGTCCTTGGAAAGTTCAGAGCAAAGTTGAAATCCGCGCTTGACAAAGCAATTACCGAAAGCAACGGAATGATGCCAACTTACTATTATTATGAGGCTGAAGAATACGAAATTATCAGCGAAGTAGGTAATCAAAAATTCGTAAAAGTGCGTAAGTTCAGACAAAAGCCGATGCCATATTTCTTGGAAGGAATGGTTCGAGGGTTTAAGGCTTACGGAAACAACAAAGAATTTATCAAGGAAATCTACAAAAAGGTCAAGTCATCAGAGCTCTATGACAAAAAGTTGAAAATGTACAAAGTTAACGCTCCTTTGAAAGAGCAAAGCATAGAAATCGGACGTGCCAAGGCGTTCACACCCGGTTGGTTGGAAAATGAATCAATATGGCTACACATGGAATACAAATACATGTTAGAGCTTATAAAGAACGGCCTATACGAAGAGTTCTATGAGGATTTCAAGAACGTAATTGTTGCATTTATGGACCCTGAAGTATACGGAAGAAGTCCTCTGGAAAATTCATCATTCATAGCAAGTAGTGCTAATCCAGACGAAAAAATCCATGCAACAGGTTTTGTTGCAAGACTGAGCGGCGCAAGTGCGGAGTTTTTAAGCATGTGGAGGATAATGCTAGCAGGACTTAAGCCGTTTAAGTTTATCAATGGTAAACTCATCTTGTCTTTTGAACCCATATTACCCGGGTGGTTGTTTGATGAGGAAGGAAAAGTATCTTTCAATTTCCTTGGAAAAGTAAAGGTAACATATTTGAATCCAAAAAGGTTCGATACCTTCAAATTCGATGTCTCAAAACAAAGAATCAGTCTGATAACAACGACCGGTGAAAAAATAGAAATCGCGAGCAACCTTATCGAAGAACCATATGCAAAACTTGTCAGAGATGGTAAAATTGAAAGTATAGAAATAACTTTCCTTTACGAGTAACTATATGACAAAGAATGAAGAATAAAGAAAGAAGGTGGTGTTGAATGTTGTTTTCAGAGCCTAAATTTCGCAAATATCTGTTGGTCATTGTGTCAGTTGTATTTTTAACCTTTCTTACTACAAATTGCTTGGCATCCTTAAAGGAGTATGAGAGTATGATAAAAGATCCCAGATGGAAGTTGGTTTGGTCAGATGAATTTGATGGAAAAGAGCTTGATACCAGTAAATGGAGATACGATATAGGAAACAACAACGGTTGGGGAAATGGTGAGTGGCAATATTACACCGAGGGAAGAAATGCATGGATTGAAAAAGGAATGCTTGTAATTGAGGCAAGAAAAGAAACTGTAAAAGAGGGCAACAAGACTTTTAATTACACATCCACCCGTATTAAGACGGAAGGTAAATTCACTGTTCAATACGGAAAGATAGAAGCAAGAATAAAGTTCCCTTATGGCAAAGGCCTCTGGCCAGCGTTCTGGATGCTTGGTAGCAACTTTAGATATGTTGGTTGGCCAACCTGTGGAGAAATTGATATCGTTGAGTTCTTAGGACATGACAAGTGGACTGCGTATGGTACTTTGCATGGACCTGGTTATTTTGGTTCAAATGGTATTCAAGGAAGGATAAGGTTGGAGCCTCCAACACCAGATTTTACAAGTGATTTCCACGTTTTTGGAATAATGTGGGACGAGGAAAAGATAGTATGGTATGTTGATGACAAAATTTACCACATCGTTACAAAGTCAGCGATAGAGTCACGTGGAAAAGCTTGGGTGTTTGATAATGACTTTTTCATAATATTGAACCTTGCAGTTGGTGGATACTGGCCCGGTTATCCGACAAACGAGACCCAATTCCCTGCAAGAATGTATGTGGATTACGTAAGGGTTTATCAAATGGAAAGTGATGAAAGTGGTGAAGAGTAATTAACGATAGATTTCTGGGGTGGTTTGGATGGCTAACATTAGAGACGTAGCACGAATGGCAAATGTTTCGATAGCGACAGTTTCAAGGGTTATTAATGGTAGCGAAAATGTTTCTGAAGAAACGAGGAAAAAAGTCCTGAATGCGATGAAGAAATTAAATTACAAACCGATGATGTCGTTCAAAACAACTTACAGAGAACTGTTCAAAACCATTGGTATATTGATTCCAGATATACGCGGTTATCACTACAGCGATATCGTCATGGCCATTGAAGAATATGCTTATTCAAAAGGATTCGACGTGATGTTAGCATTGCCAAAAGGTGAACCTGATGCTGAACAGCACGTTTTGGACCAGTACTTCCGAAGAAAAGTGGATGGAGTCATTCTCGGAGAACTTTACGGAGGCAGTAAGCTTATACAACGTTTTGAGAAAAGTGGCATACCGATGGTTGTCATTGATTTTGCAGTTGATGAAATTAACTTTGATACAGTAAACGTTGATAATATCGGTGGAGGATACGCTGCCATTAAATACCTTTACGAGCACGGTCACAGGAAAATTCTTTTTATCCCAGGTCCAGAAAACTCGCCAGCAGCACTCGACAGAGAAAAAGGGATAAGAAAGTTCTTAGATAAAGTAGGTAAAGACAATGTGGAAATATATTACGGGGTTCACAGAGGTTACAACTCAGAACATGGATGGGTAAGCGTGGTACGCCATCTCCAAGAACACGGCTTGAATTTCACAGCGATATTTGCTGTCAATGACTGGGCAGCGATAGGTGCGATGGATGCACTGAAGGAACATGGAATAAAAGTTCCAGAGCAAGTATCGGTGATAGGTTTTGACGATGCACCATTTGCGAATTACACAAACCCAAGACTCACAACAGTTATGCAACCCAGGTGGGAGATGGGCACAACCGCGGCTCAACTCTTGATTGAACGTATAACAGATAAACGAACCAGGCTTCCAAGAAATATCATCCTTCCAACAAAGATAGTTGAAAGAGAATCTGTTAGGCAGATATAAAAGATACAAAACATTATGCGGAGCAATCGCTCCGCATTTTTATTACTTTTGTTATTTTTGCGGTCTTTCGAACTTTATAGCGTTTATTGTGACTTTGTATTTCCTCCCATCCACCACAACATCGTAAGTTATACTAAACTTATCAGATTGAACACTTTCTAGATATTCATTGTCTACCTGTTGCCAAAACATATTTTCAGCGATTAACTGAGCTCGTTCTTGTCTGATTGACTCCATCAGTGTTTCCCTTTGAGCAGGAATTGTCCCAGAAATTATTGTTAAAAGTAGCATTAAGATAATCATTGCGAAGATAAGCTCGGTGTAAAGCATAATCCCCCTTATCCCCCTTGACTATCGTCAATTAGCTATCTGTAAAAATGTGCGATAACTATATTTTACTCTGTAAGTAATTTAACTATCCCCTCTGCGGCCTTTTTCCCTGCTCCCATGGCAAGGATAACAGTTGCAGAACCAGTAACGATATCGCCACCTGCAAATACTTTTGGAATACTTGTCTGACCGTATTCGTTCGTAACTATATAACCGTAATTATTTGTCTTTAAATCTGGAAACTGACTAAGCAAGAACCTATTTGACTCGGTTCCTATTGCTTCGATGGCAATATCGGCCTCTATAACAAAATTGCTATTCGGCACTGGGACCGGTTTTCTTCTACCACTCTCGTCTGGTTCCCCAAGCTCCATCTTTATACATTCTACCCCTACCAATTTACCACTCTCATCTCCAATGTACTTAACAGGATTGGTCAAGAACAAAAATTCTATTCCTTCTTCCTTCGCATGATGTATTTCCGCACGTCTTGCCGGCATTTCAGCTTCGGTTCTCCTGTATACCACAGTAACTTGTGCTCCAAGTCTTAAAGCACTTCTGGCCGCATCCATTGCGGTATTCCCACCCCCCACTACTACCACTCTTTTCCCAACCTTTATGGGAGTGTCGTATTCCGGGAATCTATATGCTTTCATTAGATTCACTCTCGTGAGGAATTCATTTGCAGAATAAACACCGTTAAGTTCACTTCCTGGAATCCCCATGAACTTTGGAGTCCCAGCCCCAACTCCAACAAAAACCGCATCGTATCTTTCGAGCAATTCCTTCGGATGTATTGCATAGCCGATAGGTATGTTTTTGAATAACTCTACACCAAGTGTTTCAAGTTGCATCACTTCGCGTTTCACTATCTCTTTAGGAAGCCTGAACTCAGGTATTCCGTAGACAAGCACGCCACCGAACTCGTGTAATGCTTCGTAAACATGCACTTTAACACCCAGTTTTCCAAGTTCTGATGCAACTGTCAAGCCCGCTGGACCGGAACCAACCACCGAAACTTTTTTAGACCTTAAGGCTGATACTTTAGCTGGGTCAATTTTCAATATGTAAGGAATACTATCAAATGTTGCAAACCCGCCTCCTTCATCATCAAAGCCTTCTTGACTTGCGAAATCAGCTACGAACCTTTCCAGAGCTCCTATGTTTATTGGTTTACCTATTTTGTTCAGAACGCATGCACCTTCACACTGAACTTCCTGAGGACACACACGACCACAGATGGCGGGTAAGTAATTGTAACTTTTGAGAATTTCATACGATTTTTTCAAATTCCCTCTGACTATCTCTCTTATAAACCCAGGGATATCTATTCCAACAGGACAACCTGAAACGCAGGTTGGAACTTTACATTGCAAACATCTTTGCGCTTCCTGATGCGCCAATTCCAATGTATAACCTAGAGAAACCTCCATGAAGTTTTTCTTTCTTTCCGATGGCTCGAGTTCAGGAACTGGAATTCTGTCTTTTACAGCCATGAGATATCACCAACTTTTTCCAAAAACTTCTCCAATGCTTTCTTCTCCTCTTCTTTGTATTGTTGTAACCTTCTTATGAAGCTGTCCCAATCAACGTATCTTCCATCAAATTCGGGTCCATCGACACATACGTATTTAATCTCCTCCTTTAAAGTTCCGCTTTCTTCTTTTCTTAAAAGCACCCTACATCCCCCACACATGCCTGTTCCATCAACCATAATCGCATTTAGTGATACCCAAATAGGTACGTTATACTCGGAAGCTATGTTACTTGTTGCCTTCATCATCACAGCAGGTCCCACAGACCAAATCATATTCGGTTTTTCCATCTCAAACTCTTTCAACATTCCATCTACAACCGTTCCTTTTATGCCTTCGCTCCCATCATCTGTGCAAACCACAACTTTGTCCGCAAAAGAAAATTCGTTTTTAAGAATCAATTCTGATGACGTTTTAGCACCAAGGATTACCGTAACTACATTACCCGCATTTTTTAGTGCTTTCGCTATGGGAAAAATCGCAGCTATACCAATCCCGCCACCGATGACCATAACCTTTCCGTAGTAGTCAATTTCACTTGGTTTACCCAAAGGTCCCACAACATCGAAAAGTTGTTCTTTTTCATCCTTCATACAGAGCTCAATTGTGGATTTACCTACAGCTTTCACAACGATGCGAAACACACCATCACGGGTGTCAGCAACCGTAATAGGTATTCTTTCACCCTTTTCTGAAGTTCTAATTATCACAAATTGTCCAGGCTTAGCATTTCGTGCAATAAGTTCATTCTCTATCCAAAATTCGTAAGTCCCTTTTGCGAGCTTATTTTTGGAAATCACTATGTTCTTTTGAATTTCACGCACTGCTATACACTCCTTAAGGATCTATCTTGGTTTATAACCTCAAATCTTTAAGTTTAGTCTGCGCCTTCACAATTGATGATATCACTCTTGATAACGTCTCAAATTTTTCTGCCGCTTGGTCCATTATCTCAACAGCGGAATTGAAATTGCTATTTTCAGCCTCGAGTTCTGTTTTCGTTCCTGATAAGAGCTCTGCAACATGTGAAAGCAGTGCCGAATTTTGGTTCATAAACCCCAAGAGTTGCTCAAGTGACCTTTGAACAGTTTGGAAGATTTCACCTACTAGCTTTATACTATTCAGTGCCTCGGAAACGGAAGCTGAAAGTTCTTTTACCAAATCGTTTATTTCTTTCGCTACTCTGTTAGACTCACCAGCAAGTTTTTGAACTTCCGATGCAACAACTGCAAAACCTTTTCCAAATTCACCAGCCCTTGCAGCTTCTATCGAGGCGTTCAAAGCCAAAAGGTTTGTCTGTTTCGCTATTTTTGTAATCTCCAGGACCATATTTTCGACTTTCGAGAACATCTCAAGCGTCTGGGTTGTATTTTTCACAGAACCTATGACTATGTCATTTATCTTTGATATATCCGCACCAGATTTTTTAAGTTCCTCAGTTATGTTTCTGTTCACATTTTGAGATTGCTCAATAACACTGACAATCTCTTGGGATTCTTTCCCAAATTGCTCAGACAATTTATTTAACCTTACCTGCATATTGCGAAATACATTCTCTAACTCACGTAAATTCTCTTGAACGATTTTTACCCTTGAAATCAAAGCCTCATCGAGTTGAGCCATGAAAGAGGTCATCAAGTTTTCGGCAAAAAAAGCGGAAGACATCTGTTCTATAGTTTCTTTACTGATTTCTGGCATAATATCACCTGCCATATATCTCGTCGATGATATCTATACCGCATTTCAAATTTCTGAACCACTCAAACAACTTCTTAACATTTTCGCCTTTGAAAATCGCCCCGTGTTGTGGAGCAACAATGTCTATTTCTTTTCTCTCGACGATACTCAACCATTTTCTCAAAGCAACACTCGAGGTTATATATCTTTTATGGAACCCTTCCATGAGTTTCACGTGTTCGTTAAAGTTCTCAACAAAAACGTAGCGTTGACCTTTTGGGAAAACAGCGACACCCAGGTCCCCGGAGAACAAAATCTTTGCCCTTGGGTCGTAAAGTGTGAAATTACCTGTTGAGTGCAAATAGTGTGTAGGAATGAACTCAAGTTCTGTTCCGGATGGCAATCTCAATTTGTCCCCTTTGTCTGGAAGTGCAACCACTCTTCTTTGGTCGTATATTCCAAAGTGCGGGAGAAATCTTGTCCAAAGCGCAGAGATGTAAATCTTAGCGTTTTCTGCTATAGAAAGCCAAAGCGTGATTCCAGAGGTAACGTCCGGGTCTTGATGTGTAAAGAAGATATACTTAATTTTGCTGGGCTCTATTACTTCAGAAACGTTAGCAAGTACCCTCGGAAAGACATGAGCTCCACCCGGGTCAAGTAACATCGCTTCACTTCCGTCGATTATCAGATATTGGTTCGTCTGAACTATACCTTCTTCTTCCTGCTCTTCCCAAGCAAGGAAGATGAACTTATGCTGACCATCATCGTAAAGTGTGATATTTTCAACGCCTTCCCTTAATGCCACACGTCACACCCCCTTAAATGTACCGATATCTATTATGTATTATAACATGTAATCTATTTAAAAAATACGTAGCCAAGGATACCAGATAAAAGAAGAATCGCAACCGTATCGATTTTTGTCTTGAGCAAAAGAAGAACTGCAACAATGTTTACAACAACTGCCAAAGGAGTTCCAAGCGAAGTCTTGATAAAGCTAAATGACGCAGCGGCTATCATTCCAAGAACCACTGGTTTCAGCTTAGAAATGACACTTTGAACGACTCTATTTCCAGAATGTCTGCGGTAGAAAAAATAAAGCGTAAGTGATGAAACGATGGGAACAAGTATAACCGAAAAAGTAGCGACTATAGAGCCAACAATCCCGCCAACTTTGTAACCAACGAAAGTGGCAGCATTAATTCCGATAGGTCCAGGTGTGGACTGGGAAATCGCGACGATTTCGTTAAATTGGTCAAGTGTCAACCATTTGTTTGTATCAACCACGTAGTGAATTATCGCCTTGAGGATACTGTAACCGCCACCGAAACTGATTGCACCTATTTGGGCAAAGACAACGAAGAGTTTTAGGTAATTCAATTCTGTTCACTCCCCTTTGCTTTGATTTACAAAAAATCGGATAATCCCGTATAAAATGCCCAGTAAGATGACGTAGACGGGATTGAATTTCAAGAAAGTAACACTGGAGAAAGCAACTAGGAAGATGACAAAATCTTCTAAATTTCTCACACTGCTTCTCCAAAGTCTCAATACACCAACGACTATAATAGCGAGCAAAGGAATTTTCATACCATTAAGAAAAGGCTTTAAGAAGTTATAAAATTTCCCAAGCACGATTGCAATGGCAAGGATTATAATCATTGGAAAGAAAATAGCACCCGCAACAGCAGCAATCACCCCTGGAATCTTTCTCAGCTTGTAACCTACAAGTGTAGAAGTGTTAACAGCGATTGGTCCGGGCATAGATTGTGCTATGACCAGAAGCGAGTCGAATTCTTCTGGCTGTAAGAACTTATGCTTTACTGCAAATTCTTCGCAAATAATGGGAACCATAGCGTAGCCACCACCGATAGTAACTGCACCTATTTTTGCAGTTATTGAAAAAAGCTTCCATAAAGAAACCTTTTGGATGTTTTCCGATTTGCTCAAAATTAGCACCCCCAAACTACTCTAAATTTGCTCGCTCTTTGAAGATATATGCTAAAATGATTATAGCACAACTAAAAGTAAGCAGAAATAAGGGGGAACAAATAGGTGACGAACATTGCTCTTTTTCAATTTTCACAAGTTGTGGGTCTGCTGTGGATGAGCGTTCGTATTATTCTGCTTGGCTACGAACGTATAGCTGGAAATAAGATATCTAAGGGTTCTCCCACTTTCGTGGCTGCATGGGGATTCTTTTTCTTCTCTTTTCTTTCATTCTTCCCGTTTTTAAATACAATTACGTGGGAAATACTTATGAAGTCACTTGTGAGTGGTTCCATCTACTCAATCTCGTTTTCGCTTTACACATATGCATTAGGGCACGAAGATGCCTCTGTCATTGCCCCGTTGTATAATTTGAACGCTATATTTTTAGTAATATTGGCTTCGATATTTTTAGGTGAAACGTTTAGCATAAAAAGGCTAATAGGTGCTATTTTGATGATTTACGGTGTGAGTTTTTTGAAAAAAGGGGAGAATGTAGTCGTTTCGTATACAAATATCATTAAAAGCAAAGGAGCAGTGGCGATGATTGTATCGTCACTGCTCATGGCAGTTGGTAGAATCATCGATAGGAAGGTTACAATTAGCCTCTCACCTCTTGGATACTCGGTGGGGATATACCTTGTGATAAGTACTTACATTTTGATTTACGGGGTTGCAACTGGAAGTAGAATTTCAGACTACACGAACTTAATTAAACAAAAGTGGCTTTATCTTATTTTGGGTGGCATTTGTAACGCTTATTCATACGTTGCGCTTTTGAAGGCTTTCAATTATTTCGGTGTTAGCGTTGCGGAGCCACTCTCTATGTTATCTGTTTTTGTAACGATGTTCTTTGCTAAGGTTTTTCTCAAAGAACGGATAGGTGTCAGACTTCTGGCAGCTGTTTTGTTGTTCGTAGGAAGTATTTTAATTTACTAAATATTTACAGCATATACTTTTCTACATAGATGTCTACTGTCAAGGGAACTCTTAATTTTACGGCGTTCTCCATTTCTGTCTTGACAATCTCTTTCATCAATTCAATTTCTTCCTCCGGCACTTCAAAAACCAATTCGTCGTGCACTTGAAGTATCATCATACTTTTTAAATTCTCTTTCTTCATTCTTTCGTGTATCTTTATCATAGCAATCTTCATTATATCTGCAGCGGTGCCTTGTATTGGTGTATTTATAGCAATCCTTTCACCTTCAGCTCTGATGTTTGGATCCTTAGCATTTATTTGCGGTACTTCTCTTCGTCTGCCGAACATTGTCTTAACGTATCCGTTTTTCTTTGCGAATTCTTTTATCGTTGCTATATAGCCCTGGACACCTTTGTAGGTGTTAAAATAAGCATCTATTATTCTTCTTGTTTCTTTTATGTCCAAGCCTATTCTTCTTGACAAACCGTAAGGAGACACACCGTAAACTATTGCGAAATTGACCATCTTCCCGATTCTTCTCATACTTTCGTTGACAAATTCGTCGCTCACACCAAATATACGTTTTGCTGTCTCTAAATGTATATCTTTGTTTTCACTAAAGGCTCTAATAAGCTCCTCGTCTTCGCTCATATGAGCCAAAACTCTTAGTTCAATCTGTGAATAATCCGCTCCAAGAATCCACCAATTTTCCTTTTGTGGTTTTACAGCCATTCTAATTTCTTTTCCTTCGTCCGTTCTCCCTGGTAGGTTCTGTAAATTGGGGTCTGAACTGCTCAACCTACCAGTTGCGGTTCCAGTCTGATTGAAAGAGGCATGGATTCTACCTGTGTATTTATTCACCATCGTTGGTATGGCGTCTACGTACGTACTTTTCAACTTCTGTATCTTCCGGTATTCCAAGAGTAGACGAGCAATCTCGAAATCGGACGCCAAGTTTTCTAAAACCTCTACATCTGTCGAATAAGCCCCCGTATTTGTTGACTTCATTGCGGGAAGTTTTAGTTTTTCAAACAATATGTAACCAACCTGCTTTGGTGAGTTCAGATTAAATGGTTCCCCCGCTATTTCAAATATCCTCTGTGAAAGTGAAGATAGCTTTTTCTCCATTTCTAAGGACAATGAAGAAAGGTATTTCGTGTCAAAAAATACACCATTGAGTTCCATCTGCGCCAAAACAGAGACAAGGGGTAATTCGATTTTTTCATATAGTTCAACCATTTCGTTTGAGTATATAAGAGGATATAGCTTGTTATGAATGCGCAATGAAATATCTGCATCTTCACAAGAATACCTCGCTGCGCGTTCCACAGGCACATATGAGAAATCTCCAGCAAAAAGTGGTAGTGCACCCTGCATGACCTCGTCATAACTCATCATCTTGTATCCAAGGAATTTCAAAGCCATCTCATCGAGGTTGAACCTCTTCTCGTTTGGGTTCAGCAAATAAGCCTCTATCATGGTATCGAAAGCCGGATATTCAGGTTCTATACCTGCTTTTTTCAAAAACTTGATATCAAATTTTAGATTATGACCTCCGAACCTTCTCATATCGACAACTTCTTTTAAGAACTCTTTGATTTTATCAAGTGGAACGTTTGGTCCATCCAAATGTGCCACTGGTATGTAATAGGCCTTGCCCTCGTCAATTGCTATGGAGATACCTACTATCTTACCTGTAAATGGGTCAAGAGAACTGGTTTCTAAATCAAGTGCTACCTTCTTTGCTTTGAGTATTTCTTCAAGCAATCCTTTGAGTTCACTTTCTTTTGAGATGATGTTGTATTCAACAGCTTTTTCAAGTGGAGTACTCAATTGCAATTCTTTTATTATACTTGCAAATTCAAACTTTTTTAAAACCTCTAACAACTTTGCCGAGTCATAACCTTGGTATTTCAGTTCCTTCAAATCGATTGGCAATTCAATCTCACAGTTCAGTTCTACGAGTTTTCTGCTCAGTTCGTAGTCCTCCGAGAAACTCAAAAGCTTTTCTCTAATCTTATCAGGTAACTTGTTCTGATTTTTCAAAGCATTTTCCACGCTTCCGAAGTCTTGTAGTATCTTCACCGCTGTCTTTTCACCTATTCCAGGCACACCTGGGATGTTATCTGAAGTATCACCAACCAGAGCAAGGTAATCAACTATCTGTTGAGGGTAGACCCCGTATCGTTCGTAAACATCCCTTGTGGTGTATTTTCTGATATCGGTTACGCCTTTTTCTATACGCCACACTGAAATATTCTCATTCACAAGCTGGAGCAAATCTTTATCGCTTGTCACAACGTTTATTTCGGAAATTCCCAGTGAAACCTTTTCTTTTTCAAATCTTTTAGCCAGTGTAGCTATCACATCGTCGGCTTCGTAACCTGGCATACGAACAAGTTTGATTCCAAAACCTTCTATTAGTTCACCCACAAGGCTAATCTGTCTAAGCAAAGGTTCTGGGGTTTCTGGCCTATGCGCTTTGTATTTTTCATAAAGTTCTTTTCTATAAGTACTACCACCTTTTACATCAACAACAAAAGCACAGTAGTCTTCACCTACTGTTATGTGTTCTTTTATAAACTTTAGCAACATTCGAGCCAAACCGTAAAGTGCACCGGTTGGAATACCGGTTGTGGTCGATAATGATTGGTCTATGGCATAGAAAGCTCTGTAAAGCAAACCTGTTCCATCAAACAGAAACGCTCTCGCCATTTGCTTGGAGCCTCCGGATTTCTAATAATGTATTTACCGCTCTTCTCAAATGTGGAATGACTATTGAGCCACCTACGATGAGCGCTATGTCAAATGTCTCAAAAAACTCCTCGTCAGTTACCCCAAGTTCAGCACATCGTATCATGTGGTATGTTATACAATCATCACACCTAAGAACCATCGATGCAACAAGTCCCATTAGTTCCTTATACTTAGGCTCAATAGCACCCTCACGATAAACTGCACCGTCAAGATTCCAAAAACGTTTCGTATTTATCGTCCCGCGGTCTAAAATTTCTTTGTTCATCTGTTCTCTGAATTTTTTAAATTCTTCAAGGGTGTTGAATGTATTCTTTGCCATTCCATTACCCCCTTACAAGCTGATACAAACTAATACAATTAATATCTTTCTATACCAAATCCCGTCTGACCGGGTCCAACATGCATAGAAATAACCTTACCGGTAGGTGTGTAGTAGACATTCTTGACCTTGTAAATTTTTCTTAGTTCCTTTTCTATCTCTTTGAGTTCCTCCATATTGTCACAACTTACCATGTATAAATCCACGGTACTACCTGCAGGGAACCCTTCTTCCTGAGCCTTTTTGATTAACTCTTCGTGTATTGCTTTTGTTGCTCTCGCTTTTGTGAATGGAATCATATTGCCTTCGTCATCTATGTAAATGCCTACTTTTATCTTCAGAAGCGAGCCGACAAACCCGGCAAATCTACTGACTCTTCCACCTTTAACAAGGAAGTTGAAGTCTTGGACATAGAAGAACGCACCAAAACCTTTGGCTTTTATTTTCTTTTCAAGCTCTTGAGCTACCTCTTCAAGTCCCAAACCAAGGTCGAACAATTCACGTGCATACCTAACCATCGGAGATATAGCCGTAGATGCCCTCTTGGAGTCGACAACTCTCACTGGGATGTTTACTTCTTTTGAAGCCAAAACTGCGGAGTTAAATGTTCCTGACATAGCTGAGGATATCGTTATAACTAAAACACCATCGTAACCGTTTTTCTTCGCTTCTTCGTATTTTGCCTTCCAGTCTTCAACAGTTGGTTGTGAGCTTTTTGGTAATTCTGGCGAAGTTTTGAGCTTTTCGTAGAATTTTTTCAACTCATTGAAGTCCCTTGTATTATCCTTCTCCGTCGTTCCATCGGGCCAGACAACGTAAAGTGGGACAATATCAACATCCCATGGTTCGATAAGTTCCTTTGGAAAGTCGGACGTACTATCAATCAGTATCTTAACTTTCAACTTTTCAGCCATCTTCTCCACTCCTTCTCTTATGATTTAGTTTTTCAAATTTTATCCATTTTTTCTGATACGACAATTTCAAAAAGTTGTTTTACGTCTTTCACACGCTCTACTTTCAAGTGTGATTTTGAATTGATAGAGTTGTATTCAACATTAGCTGGAATGATTATTCTTTCTATCTGTAGTTTTTTTGCGTTTTCTATACGCTTTGTAACGTTCACTGTTGGTCGGATACTACCGTCCAAACCTACTTCTCCTACCATGAGCGCATTTCCTATGTAGGAGTCGAGAAAAGATGACAATATCGCACCCGCGATCGCTAATTCACAACCGGGGTCTGTTATATTCAATCCCCCAGAGACATTTATGTATATGTCATGAAAATCCAGAGGCAGGTTCAGATGCTTTGCTAAGACAGCAGATAATATTATGACTTTTCTAACATCTATACCATGCGATATTCTCCTTCCAGAAGCCATCTTTACTCGGGAGACAAGTGCCTGAATCTGGACATTCAAAGGTCTACTTCCCTCAAAAACGCTGGTAAAAACGTTACCTGGGGTGTTCGAATAGTTCAGTAATATATCCTCAGGTAAACTTTTTAATCCTTCTTGAGTCATCTGGAAGACGGAGATTTCTCCGCTAGGACCGTATCTATTTTTTTGAACTCTTAGAATCCTATAATCAGTTGTTCTTTCACCTTCGAAATATATCACAGTATCAACCACGTGTTCAACTAATTTTGGTCCTGCTATAACCCCTTCTTTAGTAACATGTGCAATAAGCAAGGAAGGGACGTTGTATTTCTTTGAAAAAATTCTAACCTTTTCGACAACAGCTTTTATCTGGACAACGCCACCGACAGGGGAATCTATATCAACGCTGCTGAGTGTTTGTATCGAGTCAATAACAATTAGTCTTGCTTTTTGTGGATCTATGTTGCTGAGAATATCTTCTATTTGTGTTTCGGAAGAAATTAAAATTCTTGGATTTTTAATTCCTAATCTCTTGGCACGATTTGCCACTTGATGAACACTCTCTTCACCAGATATGTAATAAACAACATGGTCTTCCCTTTCGTTACTTTTGGCTGTAGCATCGCATATTTGAAGTGCCAAGGTGCTCTTACCAACACCTGGTTCCCCACCCAGTAATATAACCTGTCCTCGGACTAATCCGCCATTCAACAGTTGGTCAACTGCTGGGATGTTTGTTTTGATTCTTTCTTCTTCAGATTTTTCAAGGGCTGTATGTAAATCAAAAAAGCGAGGATGAGATTCCATCATCCCCGCATCTTGAGGTCTTATATTTTTTGTTTCCGTTGAAGCATCCTTTAGTTGAAATTCCTTGGCGCTGTTCCACTCACCACAAACTGGGCATTTTCCAAACCACTTTGGTGACTCGTAACCGCACTTATCACATACGTAAATGGTTTTTGTTTTTGGCATCTTTTCAAGTCACCTTCTACCATTTAAGATTGTCAAAAAACCAGAAAGAGTTATCTTTTCTACGATTCAGACTTGACAGTCGTCGCAACTTGATTTCGTTTGTTTTTTACGAAAGCAAGTTTATCACCATCACGAACGACGTATACTTCATCGTTATCCTCAACTTCACCTCTCAGTAATTCTTCAGAGAGTGGGTCCTCTATGTACTTTTGAATAGCTCTCTTCAATGGTCTCGCACCATAAACAGCATCGTAACCAACGCTAACCAAGAAATCTTTTGCTTCTGGTGAAAGCACTAAAGTGATGTGTCTTTCGCTTAACCTTGCCCTGATATCTTTGAGCAGTATTTCGATAATCTGTTCAATGTGTTCTTTTGTAAGTTTGTGGAATACGATAATCTCATCAACCCTGTTTATAAACTCTGGTTTGAAAACTTTTTTCACTTCTTCGAGCACTTTATCTTTCATCTCTTTGAAATCTCTTTCGTGAGTTTCTTCGCCAACGAATCCGAGGTTTTTCTTGGAAGTAACTATTTCGGTTCCACCTATGTTACTTGTCATGATTATAATAGTATTTCTGAAATCAACTACGTGACCCTGGGAATCTGTCAAACGTCCGTCGTCCATTATTTGGAGTAATATATTGAACACATCAGGATGTGCCTTTTCTATCTCGTCAAATAATATCACCGAGAACGGTCTTCTTCTTACCTTCTCTGTTAGTGTTCCTCCTTCTTCATATCCAACGTATCCTGGAGGTGCACCTATCAACCTTGAGACTGAGAACTTTTCCATATACTCACTCATATCGAACCTTACCAAAGCTTTTTCATCACCGAATAGATACTCTGCAAGTGCTTTCGCAAGCTCGGTCTTACCTACACCTGTTGGTCCAAGGAACAAGAAGACACCGACTGGTCTTCTTGGGTCTTTCAGACCGCTTCTTGCCCTTCGGATAGCACGTGCAATTG
Organism: Fervidobacterium sp.; assembly: GCF_059913585.1. Taxonomy (NCBI): domain Bacteria; kingdom Thermotogati; phylum Thermotogota; class Thermotogae; order Thermotogales; family Fervidobacteriaceae; genus Fervidobacterium; species Fervidobacterium sp. The sequence continues at coordinate 145,102 of NZ_DBOLZL010000012.1, read as the reverse complement.
CACTGATTGCCTCTTCCTGACCAACAACCCTTTCATGCAATGCATTCTCAAGATTGAGGAGCTTTTCCCTCTCGGTCTCTTCAAGCTTCTTGAGAGGAATGCCAGTCCAACCTGCCACAACTTCCTCTATCTCAGGAACATCGACCGTAACGATTGTAGATTCAACCTCTTTACGCCAGTTACTATATGCTTCGTTGAATTGTTCCTTAAGTTGCTGTTCTTTCTCTTTCAACTCTGCTGCCTTTTCGTAATCCTGAGCAGCTACTGCTTCTTCTTTCTCGTTTTTGATGGCCTCTATCTGTAACTTCAAAAGTTGGAGATTGCTTGGCATGACGAATAATTTCAGCCTGCTTCTGGCTCCCGCCTCGTCAATAACATCGATAGCCTTATCTGGTAAGAAGTGGTCTGTGATATATCTTTGGGACAAATATACCGCTGCCTCGAGTGCTTTGTCTGTATACTTTACTTTGTGATGGCTTTCGTATTTTGATTTCAAACCTTTCAAAATTTCCAACGCCATCTGTGGACTTGGTTCTTGGACGTATATTTTCTGGAACCTTCTTTCAAGAGCCGCATCCTTTTCTATGTACTTTCTATATTCATCAGGTGTCGTTGCACCAATACAGTGGAGTTCTCCACGCGCCAAAGCAGGCTTCAGAATATTTGCTGCATCAACGGCTCCCTCAGCGGAACCCGCCCCGACTATCATGTGAAGCTCATCTATGAAAAGAATTATATCCTTGTTCCCCTTAACAACCTGAAGTAACTTCTTCATTCTTTTTTCAAATTCACCACGGTATTTTGTGCCGGCAACAAGTGCAGCTACGTCAAGTGAGAATATAGTCTTACCCTTTAACGGCTCCGGCACCTCACCTGACACTATCCTTTGCGCCAGTCCTTCAACTATCGCGCTTTTACCAACACCAGGCTCTCCAATGAGTACAGGATTATTCTTCTTTCTTCTAACAAGGATTTGCATAAGCCTTTCGATTTCATTTTCTCTTCCAATCACAGGATCAAGTTCTCCACGTTGTGCTTGCGCTGTCAAATCAACACCAAAACCTTCGAGTTGACGGACAGCTGGAGAAGTTGTTGGTTCTTCGTAAGATGGTGGAAGCGCTTGGCTTTCTTCAAAGAAATCCTCATCGGAGATATTTTCAGTTATCTCCTTACGCAATGCTTGAATATTCACGTTGAGCTTTTTCAAAATATGAATCGCAATTCCTTCACCCTCACGCAGTATACCCAAAAGCAAGTGCTCCGGGTCTATCTTGTCGCTACCCATCATACGTGCCTCTTCAAAAGCTATTTCAGTAACCTTCCTCGCTCGTGGGGTCATTTGCGGAGACATTATGAATCCGCGCATGCCCAAACCAACTATCGAAATAACCTCGTTTTTGACACGTGCGTATGTCAAACCATACCTCTCTAAGATATTTGCAAGAGGTTTATCATTCAACTTCAGTATTGCAAGCAGCAAATGCTCGGTTCCCACGTATGAGTGACCGAGGTCTTTCGCTTCCTCTTGAGCCATAACAAAAACCTTCGCTGACCTCTCAGAAAATCTGTCAAACATGTAAATCACCTCCATATATCCATAAGTATTATAACATACAAAAAGAAAAAAATAAAGCGGGGAACACCCCGCTGTTTTAATTCAATAAATAATGTTTTTATAGACTAAATCTAATCGAATACAATGTTCAACATACTTTAGCTTTGCATTTACTTTACGTCGAACAACACATTTTGAATGAAGTCTTTATTGAGTTCGTAATCATAGTCAGAGAAGACAGCTTTTCCAAGCACAAAGACTTTTCCTAATCCACTCTTGAAAGTTGATGCCAGTATAACTTTATCAACAGGTTGGGCGTCGTTTTTGCCATCTGAGTCCACAGATTTCGCCGTGTCTGTGGAAATCAAAACTTGTGCGTTACCGTATAACAACAATGAACAAGGCGAGTAGAATCTTACGTTACCTGCAATTACTTTGTAATTAGCCCCGTAGTTGTTAATTTCATCGACCACCTGGTCATCGTTGAATCTAACAGGCGAGTTTAGGGCATCAAGAATCGCGTTTAAGTCTTCTGTATTCCCACCGTTGTTATAGTCGCTTTTTGATGTAATGATCAAAATCCCACCATTCTTAACGAACTTGACAATATTCACGACTTCATCATCCGAGTATCCTTTGCCGTTCATAATAATTAAATACATTCCGTCGATATCTTGAATTTTATCGATATAGGCTACTTCGAAGCCTTTCGTTTTAAGGAAAGATTCAAGCTTTGAGAGCTTATCTTTATAATAATCATTCGAGTGCCCTTGGTCTATGTAAACAACTTTTCTCTGTTGTTTTGTTTCTTTAGAAGTTGGTAAGGATAATCCGATTATATTTGCAAGTTCTTCAACACTGTTAACTACGCTAGCGTTTTGGATCAACTCTGAATACTTTTCAAAATACTCTTCGTCACTACCTTTCAATAAAATAAGTTTTCCCTTAAACTCTCTCAGCCACTCAATTTCATCTGGCATAAGGTCTTTGAAGAAATCTAATCCACCTTGTTTGGGAGTTGGAATTAAGACGATATCAACATCATTGTAGTCTTTCAAAACAGTGTCAGCAAAAATTGCTGTATTACCCTGTTCTTCAAATTTTCTTAACAGTGACAATAATTCGTCACTAATATCGTTCTCATGGAGTTTGTCTATAAGAATTGTTAATCCTACTTTTTCAGAAACTTCGAAAGCAACTGACTGGACATTTTTGCCATCAACCAAAAAGTCTATACGGCCATCTCCTGCTTCGAGTTTCCCAAGCTGGATGTTTTTGTCGTACTCGATACCATAAGGTTTCAAAGAAAGCCTTTCGCTATACACCGACTTACCGTTGAGAAGAACTGTCAATGTTCCTTGTTGTGGATTTTCAGAAACATTGTAAATGTCAAAGGTAATCTGAACATTTTGATTCACGCTTGGCTTTTCAGGACCGATGCGAACGTAATTGACCCTAAACGGACTATCAGTTTCAAGCCAAACAGGTGCTGAAACTATTTCGTTCCCATCCTTTTGAACGATGTAAACAAAGAACCATTCGTAACCATCGATTATATCGAATGTTCCGCTGTACTCGAATTCATCTTTTCCAGAAAGCTCTGAGAGTTCGTAGATTCTACTTTGTGAAAAGATGTATACCTTGCTAACAGGGTCTCCTTTGTCTGAATAATAAATGTAAAAATTCGCCTTTTCGCGGTAAGGTAAAATGCTCCCCATAATGTTATTGTCCGTATAAAAATAGAGCTTTGCAGTTTTGTCCTCCGAGGCAAATGTTCGTCTGTTCCATAGTGCTTCCATAATATCCTCATAAGTCAGTGATTTTGCAAGAATGCCAGTGCGTGCGTCGTTTGCACTTGCCCAATTCTCTTTGTGGTTGTCCTGGTTGGCTGTTGGTGAAAGGTGCCAACCTCTGTTCAAAGCGAGTATGAAGTTGCTGAACATTTCTTCGGAAATAATGTCCGCACTGCTCCAGTTACCATTTCCGATTTCTATGAGATTCACATATTTGTCAGCCTCCGGCCAAAACCAGAAATCTTGAAAATTGCCAAACGTAACCCCAGGATGGTTAAACTGCGCAAGTTTTTTTACCTTTGTAATCCATTCGTAGAAATCCTTCAAGTCACCTTTTTCATCTCGGCTAATGAACTCAAGTGTCTCGTAAACGTTTATATGACCAGAACCTGCTGTCCATTCAAAACCTTGCAATCCTACAAATTTACCCGGAATCGTAGCACTGCGTGCTGCTTGCTGAGTTAGATAGGTTTTCGATTGCCCGTTGACAGGTATTTTTAGAAAGTAGCAATGGTCGGTAACAGCTAGCACGTCAGCATATTTTGAAGCATGTGCATAAGCTTGTTCAGGAGTTCCTCTTCCATCCGAGTACGAAGTGTGAGAATGCAAATTTCCGTAATAGATTTGGTACTCAAAATTTGGTAGTGCAAAAACGGTTGTCAACACTAACAACACTATGGCGATAGATAGCTTTATACCTATCTTCGTGTTCAATCCTTTCATAATAGCCAGCCTCCCCTGTGTTTTGCAAGTTACATTTCATGTGAGCTGATAATTATACCACAAACTCTTCAATTTTTTACCCTAAATAATTTAAATTATAGTTCTGAAAAGGTCATCGTATGTTTCACGTCTTCTGATTAATTTTGGTTCGTTGTTTTCGGTGATTAAAACTTCTGCGGGTTTCAATGTAGAGTTGTAATTACTTGACATTGCGTATCCGTAAGCTCCTGCGTTTTCGATTACAATATAACTACCTTCTCTTGGAATTTCCAACATGCAGTGTGTTGCTAAAATATCCCCAGATTCACAAAGCGGTCCCACAACATCTGCTTCCACTCTCTCGTCTTGCGCAGGCTCCAAGATTTTAACACCATGAAATGCTCCATACATTGCTGGTCTAATGAGAACGTTCATCCCACCATCTACAACTATGAAAGTTTTTGCATCGGTTCTTTTCACATACTCGACCTTTAGAATAAGTACTCCGGCTGGTCCAATTATGTATCTTCCAATCTCTAAGACAACCTCTTCAAAATCTTTCAGCAGAGGTATAATCACTTCACGGTACTTCGATAAATCGAGTTCTTTGCCTTGGTAGTTGATTCCCCAGCCCCCACCTATATTAATCTTCCTAAAACCATATCTTTTACTAAGTTCCACAGTCTGGCTTAACGCTTCGTAAAACGGTTCAACATCTGTTATTTGTGAACCAATGTGAATATGGAATCCTACTAACTCAAGGTTGCTTGTCTTTACTTTTTTCAAAGCTTCTTCTATCATTTCTATTGGAATCCCAAATTTGTTCTTCTTCAGACCTGTGGAGATGTACGGATGTGTGTTTGGATTAACGTTAGGATTAATCCTTAAGAATAATTCAGGGATATTTCCAACTTTAGAGGCAACATCTTTCCATCTTTCCAGTTCTTCAACTGAATCTACGTTAACATATCTAATCTTCGATAACAGCGACATCTCCTTCAAAGATTTTCCATTACCGTTCCATACAATTCTCCCGTCAGGAATGTCTGCCAGCTTTGAAGCGTGGTATTCTCCCAACGTAACAATATCAGTTCCAAAGCCTTCTTCCTTCAAAATACGAAGCAGGTTTGGGTTGTTGTTTGCTTTGCATGCAAAGGTTGGAAAAATATTGATACCATTAAAAATCCCCATTACAATCCTTGCACGTTCTCTTATTATTCTTTCGAAATAAACATAGAGCGGTGTACCATACGAAATTGACAATTCTTGGACTAATTCTTTCGTTAATGAATCACTAACCGTAGTACAATTAAACACGTTTAAAACACCTTCCCTTCTTCAACTATTTCTCCATTTCTCACCTTAAATATTTGTCCATTTTCCATAGGGGCGAGTAAGTCATCGACATCGTCTTGTGAATATACAAAAAACCCCGTTTTGTCAGCTTTGTAATACAATGTAAAGTATTCACTATCTCCGGTATATATGCAACCAACGTATAGCGACTTGTCCAACTCATCTAATAACAAAAAGTTAAGTCCACTGAAATCATGAGCTTCGACGTACTTTTTCACATTATTAAGTAAGCCTTCAAAGTCTTTGAAATCATGAATACTAAGGAAAAAGTCATATGTATCACTCTGAAAAAGATTAGCTTTGTTGGCATCCCTTATCGTACCATTGTGTGCAAGGTATCTACCTTCTATATAGAACGGATGGAGCTGATGCAAGCCAACGGGAATACCTGGTGAAGCCTTACGTGCATGAATTATTCCAATCTTTCCGCTGATTTTTTCACAAAGCATTTTAAAATTAATGTCTTCATATATCGGCTTAGCTGATTTGTACTCAATTTTTTTAAATTCACTTAGAACTATTAAACCATACCCATCATCATGTGGAGCTCCTCTACCATGCTCTGCCATCACAGATACTTTATTAAATACTTCAGCAACGCAAATATCATTCGACGATGAAAACGCAGACATTCTACACATTTTAAACCCTCCCACAGAGAATAGTCTTGTTTTAAGATATTATACCATTAAAAATCATTTTGAACTAAATCACATCCTGTTAGGTCTAATACATCGTAGGAGTTTTAAGCACTAAGTTTGAAAGGGGGGGAGTTAGATGTTTGTGAAAAGTTCAAAGTTCCTAGTATTTTTGCTACTTATCATCTGTGTACTGAACTTTGCGGCAGGCGGTATTACTCTGACGGAAAAGGTAAAGTTAGTGATTCTACCGGGAAAAGTAGGAAGCGGTTGGAACATGGATGAAGTAGATTATCTACTTTCTATACTCGAAGAACAAGCACTCGAACTAGGGAGGTTTCAGTTATTTCCACGTTCAGACCTACAGCAGATTATGAAAGAGAGAAATTTAAGTGAGTTTGGAGTTTCGCAAGCCATTGAAATTGGTAAGCTTGGAGGTTCTAAGTACGCACTCTTATTAACGTTGACGGAACTATCTTCATCTTGGAGCAGTAAAGCGAACTCTTACATTGCCGTATCACGTTATACCATCAAACTTTACAACATCGAAGATGGAAGTTTACTCGCCTCGAAGACAATGGAGTCGGAAGGTTCGTCAAAAGAGAGTTCTCAAAAAGCTATAAGCAATGCACTTAGGTCAACAGCAACAGATATTTGGTACGAATTAAGACAGATTTTTAAACTTGAAGCTTATGTTAAAGCGGTCAATGGAAATGCTGTTACTTTAGCTGGAATTGACCCAAAACTTGCAAAAAAAGGATACATTTTTCAAATCGAAACATCAAATGGTGGGATTGGATACGTAAAGGTAGTTGGATACAACAAATCAGACGGTACGGTCATAGCAAACTTTATGTATGGTGAAAGACCAGAAGAATACGACATAGCCACAGAGTTTCCGATTATGCCATTCAAAGCTGGATTGGGACTCGGTATGTTTTCGGGAATGTTTGGACTTGGCATTTCAGCATGGGGTAGTACCGAAGATATACCCCTTCCGCTTTATATTGGTGTTGGAACATTTCTTGGAAGCATACTTAACTATACTCCTGCGTACATGAACTTCGGTGTAGGATTCAACTTACTCGAAATGGGAAGGATAAACGCCAGTGTGAATGGCGGATTGTCTTTAATAGGACTTATCGATTTAGATACATTTGAACCTGTTGGATATATATTTGGAGCTTTTGGTGGAGCCATACTAACATATGATTTTAATCCAAGAATGGGCGTATACGGAAGCATAGGATATTCATTGTATCTTGGCACAGGCGGACCAACAGGTATTTCAATTCAGATTGGAATGTATTTCTAAGCGTTTTACTCTCTAAATTTGCTTTATGTAAAATTCTTCTATATAATTCACATTTGAGCGATAGCTAAGTCTATCGCTTTTTGTTTTGAGAATTTAGGTCTGCGTGATAAAATAATAACGTCATGGACATTGCACATGTAGGGGGATGTGGTAAGGTGGTAAGATTGAAGGAATTTATCAGTTTTTACTTTAAACCATTCTTTTTCGCAACATCATTGTTTTTCTTATTATTTCTAAGCTTTCAGTATGCATTAGTTGATGAGGGTATAGAGATATATGGATGGAAAGTACTTAGAGATAAAAGTAACATTTTCACAGAGAGCGTGCTGCCAAAGACGTTTTACAAGATTTTAAAAAATCCTTCCACCGTTATTATAAGAGCTCTGGTAAATTATAAAACGGAAGAAACAGATAATCCTAGATATCTATATATCCCACAGATAGATGCATCTTATTTTGTTGTAAACGCTGATGATAAAGTAATAGGTAGTTTTGGATTCTCAGAAGATAGAACCGGGCATGTCTGGTATCAACCATTTATTTTTCAACTGCCCGACCGTTTTGATACAATAGATATAGAATTATCTGGTATATACGAAGTAGGAATCGATTTTCCAGTTAAGATAATCAGCGATTCTCATAAACTAAAGTATTCTGTACTCTATCTGCTCACAAGTGTCTTTTTGCCAATATCAACAGGTTTAACCTTAACACTATCAATTATTCTCTATTTAATTTCAAGAAGTACCGATAAAGTCAAACGAGAAGTTTACAGACATCTTTCAGTTGCAAGCTTTCTTGGTGGTATATGGATGTTTGATTTATTTCCATTCCCGTCTTTTGGCAATACGTTTATCTTGCTTTTAATGCGAAAAGTTTTTGTTGCTTCTGCCTATTTGGGCTTTGCAGAATTAATTTATGGTATTAACCGAGAGTATTTTGAAAAAAATAATCTTTTGGATAAAATCATAATATCCAATAATCTTATCGCCGCAATTTTAGTCGCTGCAATGCCATCGAATTATGCAATGAAAGTTCTTACAAATAATATTTCATTAATTCTTATTGTAAATGCAGCCTATCTATTTATTAAAATATTACGAACCTTTTCTCAAGTTCTTTTTGGCTTCGTCTTCTTCTTTGTTTTAACAATTACACACGACGGTCTTTCCATGTTCTTCTCTACTAATTCCAAACTCTTATCCGCATTTGGTATAGTTTCACTATTTGCTGGTTTTGCTTATACACTTGTTAATGAATACAAAGAAATGGTTGTTCGAGTGACTATGTCTCACATGAAGAGTATTACTGATCCATTGACAGGAGCATATAACAGGGGATACTTATCTGAGACGTTATTTGCACCGGAAGATGCGTTTGTATACGTTGACATGGATAAATTCAAAAGTATTAATGATAATCATGGTCATGATGTCGGAGATGAGATACTGAGATTACTCGTTAGAACTATCAAGAACAATATCCGTTCGAGTGATTTTGTTATAAGAATGGGCGGAGATGAATTTTTGGTAATACTCAGAGGTTGTCCAGTTGAAAAGGCAACCGAGATATTCACTAAGGTTTCAGAAGAGTTTAAGAATTCTCACGAATTGAGACCCGGATTTTCGTTTGGAATAGTCCAATTTTCCGGAACATTAGAAAACACCCTACGTGCAGTCGATGATTTAATGTACAAAATGAAAGAGAGTAAAAGAAGATAAATTCGTACAAAATTCAATTTTATATGTTATAATATTTACTAAAAGAAGAGGATACCTAACAACAAGAAGGAGGTCTAAATATGAAGAGCTTTATTATGAACGTGTGGATTAACACTTGGAAGAAACTTTACGGTGATGCGGTTGTTAATTCTCTAATCGAAGAATTCAAGATTGATACAACTAAGTTGTTGATACCAACAAATGACGTAGCTGATGACGTTGTATATCAATTTTCGAAAAAGTTGGCACAAAAGGTTGGAAAAACTTACGAACAGTTGTGGGAAGAGACAGGATACAATAACATTAAAAGTTTTTACGCCGCTTATCCAGGATACTTCAAGAAAGACGGCTGTATGTCTTTTCTTTCGGCAATGGACGGTGTACACAGAGCTCTGACAAGAAGAATATCGGGTGCCAAACCTCCGAGAATAATTTTCAACTACATTGATGAGCGAACAGCAATAGTCCGATACCAATCAATGAGAGATTTTAGATATTACTTTATGGGATTACTCAAAGGCGCTTCGGAATTTTTTAATGATCCAATTGAAGTTGAAATCTTGGATCAGGGGACAACAAGCTCAGGAAGTTTCATTGAAGTGAAGATTCGTTCCACAAAACCATATGGAAAAACGATAAAATTGAAAAGCTATAAAGCATTTTCCTTTGGGCTTCTTAAAAGCCTTGTCTCAACATATACAATAGTTTTCCCTGTATTTACATTTATTGCTTCATTTTTGCTCACTAAGTTTTTTGGACCTCTTATAGGCGCTTTATTAACATCGGTTCTGGCTTTCGCTGGTGTTGCTTTTGGTCTGCGAGATTTCAAGAAAGGACTTGAAGGCTTAAAAGAAGAGGCAAAGGTTTTTAAAGAAAAGGACCTTAACAGCGTTGTATATATAGTTGGTGAAAAAGACTTTGAGGAAGTTTCTAAGGTCAACACTGAAGCAGTTAACGAACTTAGGGAATTTCTCATAGGCATTCAAGGTGATACGGAAGAATTGATGGCATTTGCCAAAAAGACGTTAGATTCATCTGAAGCTGTTCTCGAACAGATAGACACGATGAAAGAATTGTCCTCTCAAGTTGCCGATACCGCTGTACAAATTAGTAACGATGCTGAAAGAATATCAGACGCAGTCTCATCAAACGTTGATACCATATCGAGAACGATAAATCAGCAAAATCAGATTATACGTAACTTGAACTTGGCGGTAGAGAAAATTATAACAGCTGCAAAGAGCGTAGAAAATTCGGCAAATGGAATGAAGTTAATGAGTAGTGATTTTGAAGCCATCGCAAACGAAAGTGAGCAATTAAGAAAACAGGCAAGTGCCATAATGGATATAGCCGAAACCGTTATGAGTATAGCCGAACAGACAAACCTTCTTGCTCTAAACGCGGCTATTGAAGCCGCAAGAAGTGGGGAAGCTGGAAGAGGTTTTGCCGTTGTTGCCGACGAGATTAGAAAACTTGCTGAGGAAAGTAAGGCATCTGCTGTTAAAATTTCACAGTTCCTTGGTACTGTCTCAAGCGGGATAGATAGACTAAACCAAAGCATTATAAGAGGATACGAAGAATTGAAATCACAATCCCAGACTCTAGAAAAAAGTGCGAGCGAAAGTAAAGATTCGAGCAGTATAATATCACAAATTACTGAGCAACTGAACACCCTTGTTTCAACCCTCAATAGCGAAACTGAGAAACTTGAAAGTATAACTAATAGCATTCAAAACCTACTTGCCATATCTGAAGAAAGTTCTGCAACAGCTGAAGAGATTAGTGCATCGATTCAAAAATTCTTGGACGAAATAAACAACGTCTTTGCAAATGTCAAAGAAACAATAAATCTCTTAAACATGATACAAGATAATTTCAAAGACATAAAAATATAAGACTTGCAAAATTTAAAAGAAAGTGGTAATATATAACGTGAATTTATACAGTCGAAAAATCACTTAGGAGAGGTGAGTGAGTTGAGAAAGGGTATCCACCCAGAGATGAGGCTATTAACAGTTAAGTGTGCATGTGGTGCTGAGCACAAGATTTGGACAACAAAAGAACAGATGAAAGTTGATGTTTGTTCAAATTGCCATCCACTTTATAAAGGAAGTGGGGGTGCTAGCCTGATAGTTGACACTGAAGGACGCGTGCAAAAGTTTAAGAAAAAGTTCGAAGGTAAGTATTGATATTTTTTCTCCAATCTAATCTTTCAGGAGGGTTACATTTTATGGAAGTTGGCCAAGTTGTAAAAGGCAAAGTAACAGAGGTACTCAAATTCGGAGCAAACGTTGAACTAGAAAACGGAGAAAAGGGGTTTATCCACATTTCAAAGATTTCTAACCAGTATGTGCAGAAAGTCGAAGATTTTCTCAAGGTCGGTCAGGAGGTTGAAGCAAAGATAGTAGGAAAGGGTAAAGACGGTAAGTGGGAACTATCACTCAAAGAAGAAACAACGAAGATGAGTGACGCTGAACTGAAGAAAGAAGAGTTTGAAAAGAAGCTCCAAAAGTTTTTGAAAGACAGCCAAAAGACCTACTCTGAATACAAGAAGAGACTTGACAAGAAACAGGGCGTAACAAAGAGAAGATAAGCAAAAAAACTTCATAAATTACAACTAATGAAGGGGGTGCAATGTGCACCCCTTTGTTTATGGCTGATTTTTTTGCGTTCGTATGTTTGAACTTTTCTGACTTTAGACTGTGGTTTGTTTTTTAATCACGTTCGACAAATACAAAAGTAAAACTGCTGCAAACAACTGTGTGAAGAAGGCGAGATATATAAGATAAAATCTGTTGATAGTATATAAAACCCCAAGCACAGCACTTCCTATAAACCAAGCTACACCAAAAATGGCGTTAAAGAACCCATATGCCGTTCCTCTAATTTCCGAACTCACAAGTTTAGCCACTGTCGCTTTCATTATGGATTCATTTGCTCCCATACCAATGCCCCAAAGCACAGAACCTAAAAATACTGCCTCTTTTGACATTCCAAACGAGAAAAACCCGTAAAATGATGTAATAAACGATGCAAAAGCCATGATTACTATCCCAAATTTATCAAAAAGTCTACCGAATACCAAACCTGCAAAGGCATCTACAATCATAGCAATCATGTATGCCACAGGAATTAGTGTAGGAGATAGTATATTGTTACTCTGAACGTGGTAGCCTATCAACGCAAAATCAGCAAAACCAAAAGCAATAAGAGAAATTGAGATGAGATATAGATAAAAAGCTCTGTCAAACCTGACATTTCTTGCTTTCGATTGAGTCTTTTCCATTTTTTCTGGTTCTGGTACCAGAATTTTTGCCACCACAATAATGCCTATAGTTATAAGAGCTGGAAACAGTAGAAAACCAAAGGCTTTACGGTAAGCATCTACAGTTTCAAGTTTTATGTTCTGCGCTATTGTTACACTCATAATCAGTGGACCAATGGTCGCACCAATTTGGTCCAGGAATTCCTCTATAGCGAAGGTTGTTCCATAACCAAGTTGGCTTCCTGCAAAAGATGTGATTGTATCTTTTGCAGGTTTTCTCAAAGCTTTCCCTACGCGTTCTAAAATAATTAAAACGGCAGCTGCATACCAATGCTTTGTTAGAGCTAATGTTGGAATTACAAACAAGTTCATCGAATAACCTAGTATCGCGAAAAACCAATACTTACGTGTCCTATCAACCAATCTTCCAGTAAAAAACCTTAGAGTATAGCCTAAGAGTTCACCAAATCCTGCAATGCTACTTACAACAACGGCAGATGCTCCAAGCAAGCCAAGGTAAGGACCTATCAAACTCCTTGCGCCTTCGTAAGTGATATCACTGAATAAACTTACTAACCCCATCAAAAGGACAAAGTAAAGGGCTTTCCTTTTTTGAGAAACTTCTTTCTCCATGTTTAAAATCACCTCATACGTTATTGAGGCTTAGTGTTCTACTTTTTCTTTGAGAATGACTTTCAGCAGAAATTCTTCAACACTTTTGATAAGGCTTTTACGAGGAATAGAATCAACTGTAGAAATTATCTCAGTTGCTGCAGAAGGTTCGATATCGTTCAAAACATTTTCCTGTTTACCTTTTTCAAAAATCCTCTCTAATCTATTAAGCAAACTAACGTACTTACCTTTTGCTCTTGATAAACTTTCCCCGTTTTCCAGAACGTTCATTCGCTCGCGTGCAATTAATCTACTTAACTCTGATTTATTTAGCGTAAACTCAACGTATTTTTTTATTAGTTTCTTTATTGCTCCGGCTATACTCTTTTCATTTTCAACTTCGGGGAATAATTCTTTCTCAAGTTCCTCGATAACTCCTATCCAAACCTCTTCGAATAAAACTTCTTTGCTCTCAAAATAATAATAAATAAGGGACTTGCGCACGCCAGAGGCCTGCGCAATGTCCTCCATACTAACACCTTCATACCCTTTTTCAGCAAACAATTTCCTTGCAGCTTCTAAAATTTTCTTTCTAGTTTCCTGTGAACGGACACTCAATTTAAGCGCCCCCGAATAAGTAGTATGGATTTTGAAGTTTATGGAGCTTACAAAGCCATCTTCTTATCGACCTTCAATACCTCTTCTTTGTTTGCGTATCTCTTCATCCTTGTTTCGTAGTTGTAAATACCCCTGTTAACTGGGTATCTTTCAACGTATCCGTATTCATACCAGAGTTTATCAGCATACTTTTTCCATTCTTCTGCGAGTTTATCAAGCTCGGGTGCAAGCTCTGTAATTGTCTTTTCAGAACCCTCGTGCTGTGGAATTGCGTTGAAGTTCTTAACCATTGCTCTGAACACCTTTGGATTATCGATGATTGGGCATGGTCTGAAAAGATTGTTGGAGAATGGAATTGCTCTCTTGTAAGCTTCAAAGAATGGTGACTTAAATATCTCAAGCAATGTCTTTTCTCTAATACTGTCCACTGCAAACTGTTGGAATACACACGGTTCAACGTATCCTTTTGCATTCACGTGGAAATACTTTGCACCTGCTGAGAGACAACCGTGGGTTAAAAATCCGTGGTTCCAGAAATCTGCAACAAATGCGAACCTTCCGCTTAGCCTCATCTGTTCAGTTTTGAAGAACCTTTCATACCTTTGCTGTGGTGTTGGGACAAGGTCCATAACAGGGTCTTGACCAACAGGCATGAATTGATAAATCCACACATATTCCACACCATTTTCTTCAAGGAAGTTCCAGAATTCATCTTTCATAATGATATCGTGGTTCATTCTGGTGGCTGTAACACTTGCTCCAAATGGAACTCCGTGCCTTCTCAATCTGTCCCATGTGTTAAGAATTGCTTTGAAGACTCCGTGACCTCTTCTCCAATCCGTTTCATTTTCGAACCCTTCCACGGATATAGATATTGTAGCGTTTCCAAGCTCTGCAAGTTTTTTAGCCTTCTCTTCTGTTATCAAAATTCCATTGGAGTAAATCATGAAGTAATGCTCGCTAAATTCTTCCAATATCTCCATGAGATGTGGCCAGTAGAAAGGTTCTCCACCGGTAATAACCCAGAAGTAAATTCCGAGTTGTTCACCTTGCTTTAAAACACTTCTAACTTCATCTTTTGTAAGTTCATACTTTCTTCCGTACAATCCGGCATAGCATCCAACACAGTTCAAGTTACACGCATAGGTTGGGCTTATAACTCCGAGTTTTGGAAGAACAACTTTGTGTTCATGCATGAGTTTTTGCCTGAGAGGTTCGCCAATTGCAAATTCGTTAATAATAAGGTTATTTATGATTTTTTCAACAGCCTTAGGGGAAGATTTCTGAAAGATGTTTATCCACTTTTTAATCATCGGGTGCTCCTCTTGAGCCATCAATCCAAGTTTCTTCAAACCACTCTTTGCTGGCTCTTTACTAAGTGCCGATACTGTGAATAAAAGCTTGGCAAATGTTTGATTGTCCGCCTTTCTAACAACACTAGCTACCAACTTACCAGCTTGATGATAAACCATACCTTTCAAACCACCAACTGACATGAGTTTACCCCTCCTTTTCAATATAAAAAGCGATATTTTATTGACCGTTCAGTCAAATTTTACACCCTATCTCTCGGAATTAATATTTCTATAAAGTTACAAATTAGTAACTTTTCGTAAGTGGTAACATGTTTTGAAAAAAATTGACTATAATTATAGTCAAGGAGGTCAATGTATGAGAGTAAAACAGGATTTTTACTCGCTGGCAGAGGCAAAAGCAAAGTTTTCAAAAGTGGTTGAAGATGCTCTTTCAAAGGACATAATAATCACCAGGAACGGAAAACCGGCGGTTGTAGTTGTATCTTACGATAAATACACAAAGATAATGGACTTTGTTGACAAAGTCTGGGAGTTATACCTACTTGACCTCGGTGACCCTTCGTTATTTAAAGAGCTGAAATTGGAAGAAATCTTCGAAATTGAAGAAATAGAAGATACTGAAGCACATCAAAAAGAAGAGGAGGTATAACACGTATGGCACAGGTTGACCTTGAACATGTGTGGAAGATTTACGAAGGCAAAGTGGAAGCGGTTAAAGACGCAACATTCACCGTGGAGGACAAAGAATTTGTTGTACTTCTTGGACCATCGGGTTGTGGAAAGACAACAACTCTAAGAATGATAGCCGGCCTTGAGGAAATTACAAAAGGTACTATCAAAATTGATGGAAGAGTTGTTAACGACGTTGAACCAAAAGATAGAGACATCGCTTTTGTGTTCCAAAACTACGCACTCTATCCTCATATGACGGTCTATGAAAACATGGCATTCGGTTTGAAACTTAGAAAGGTGCCAAAGGACGAAATTGAAAGACGAGTGAGAGAAGCTGCAAAAATTCTTGAGATTGAACATCTTCTTGACAGGAAACCAAGACAACTTTCCGGTGGTCAAAGGCAGAGAGTTGCCGTTGGTAGGGCAATAGTTAGGAATCCTAAGGTCTTCTTGTTTGACGAACCTCTCTCAAACCTCGACGCAAAGTTGCGCGTTCAAATGAGGGCTGAATTGAAAAAACTTCACATGCGACTCGAAGCAACTATAGTTTACGTTACACACGACCAAGTTGAAGCTATGACAATGGCAGATAAAATCGTCATAATGAAAGACGGAGTAATACAACAGATTGGTTCACCATACGAAGTTTACAACAGACCTGCCAACATATTTGTTGCTGGTTTCATTGGCAGCCCATCGATGAACTTTATACCTGGAAAAATCATCCGCGGTGAAGGTGGTCTTTGGGTCAAGACGAGTGGGCTTAAACTTAAAGTTCCAACGGAATACGAAGACAAGCTTTCAAAATACATCGACAAAGATATCATTTTTGGTATCAGACCAGAGAACATTTACGATAAAATGTTTGCAATCGCTCCAAAACCAGAAAACACCGCCGAAGTTATGGTAGATGTTGTCGAACCACTTGGAAGTGAAACACTCTTGCATGTGATTGCTGGCGAAGACAGACTTGTTGCAAGAGTTAATGCAAAAACGCAGGCAAAGGAAGGTCAAAAGATAGATTTGGTTTTCGACATGAGCACGATGCATGTATTTGACAAAGAAACAGAAAAGGAAATATTGCACTGGTAAAAATATGAAATTCTGGATGTGTCTTATTGAATGAAATTAAACCATAATGGGCCGCCCGTTCCACGGGCGGCGTATTCTAAAAAAGTTCTAAATGGGGGGAATTACTTTGCCAAATTTGTATTTCTGCATTCCAAAAGATGATGCTGTTTATTTCGATGAGCATGAAGTAACTCACATGAAAGTGATGAGACTGAAAGAAGGAGAAATCATAGAAGCCACCGATGGAAATGGGGGAAAATACAAAGTTGTTGTTAAAAGGATAGATAAATATTCAGCAGTTGGCAATGTGATAAGCTACGAGTTCGTTGAAAGTCCTGAAGGAAGGCTTGTGCTTTTTGCACCATCTGGTCGGTGGGAGCGACTGAGGTGGACAATTGAAAAGGCAGTCGAATTAGGCGTTGATGAAATTTATGTTTTCAATAACGAACGTGCTTCAAGACACTACGAAGATAAACAGGAAAAGCTCGAGCTTGTTGTCAGAGAAGCAGCTAAGCAATGTGTTAGATACACCTTTCCCGTAATAAAACCTATAGAGTTTTTAGACATTTTCTCTTTAGCTCCGGAAAGCACATACATACTTGATTTTAAAGGAAGAAAAATTCCAAAAAGAATATCAAAAAACGTCGGTATAATAGCAGGTCCTGAAGGTGGATTCAGCCAGAAGGAGCTTTCATTGCTGAAGAAACGATTCAGAAGTATCTGCCTTGGAAAAAAGATTTTGAGATTTGAAACTGCTATAATACTTGCAACAGGCGTCTTCAGTATGAAGTTGGGCAAGATATGACTTGTAATAAAATTGATTTAATTTCAGAACTAACTCCCGCTGTTTATTATTTCTCCGCTGCTTCTGATTTTTAGATTCACCTGCCATAAGTTATTTAACACATGCTATGTAAATTGTTTCCATTCCCTCCTCGAAAGCGACACAAATTCACCGAATATTTTTGAGCTGCTATAAATCCTTTTCTTAAAGATATTTTGTAAAGACTTAGCCCACCTTTGGCTATTTTAATCCATTTTGGATTCTTGTGTATTCCATGTATAATCTATGTGATTATTTCTGAGAAAGAAAAAACTAACGAAAACCAATAAATTCAGAGGTATGAAACCTTTGCATAAGCATACAGTTCGGGGGAAAAATATGACGAAAAAGCTTAATCCAGTCTCTATGAAAAGAGAGAATAAAAGAATCATACTTCGATACCTCATGGAAAAGGGAAAAGCAAGTCGTGCAGAACTTTCCAAGGAAACGGGGCTTGCACAAAGCGCTGTTTGGAGATTGATAGGTGAACTAGAAGAGGAAGGATTACTAGAAGTTGTCGGTATATCTACGAATATTGGAAGGAGTTCAGTGATATACAGCCCAACCAAATCTTTTGTAACGTCTATTATATACAATGTAGAGATTGTCGAAACGCTTGTTGCTGTTGGATATCTCGATGGTTCATGGGAAATCGTAGATAGTTTTGATACTCAAAAAGATTTCGAAAAGTTCAGAAATACGGTAATCAATTCTTTTGAAAAAATTACAAAAGAATACCCTACGCGAAATCACGTATCAAAGGTTGTATTTTCACTTCCTGGAATTGTGAACTATGAGAACAAAACACTCATGTGTGCCCCTAATTTAAACTGGAGGAACATAGACTTTGGAAAGGAGTTTATGGAGCTTGGGCTAGAAATATTCATCGAAAACGATGCAAATCTCTCGATGCTCGCTGAGCGCTTCTTTTCAGCGGATGTGAAAAATTCAGAAGTAGCGTTTTTCCTTTACTTTGGTGAAGGAATTGGTGGAGCAATCTTGGTAAACGGTAGTATCGTCCGTGGTCGAAATTCCGCAGCAGGTGAGATTGGACATGTCTCATTCTGTCAAGAAGAGCTGGAAAGATATCTTTCACCTACGAGGATGTTAGGGACTTTCGACTACCTGATAGACAACGGTTATGCCAAAAACAACACTCTTCAGGAAAAGTTTCACTACCTGAAATCACTCTGGAGTGGAGGTAATGAAGAAATTAAGAAAGTTTTAGAAAACTATATCAAATATTTGGCTATTACTCTTAGAAACATTATCTGTTTTCTTAACCCTGACGTCATTATTCTCGGGGGTTTGATTAACGATATTCATGAGACATTTGGAAATCTTATCGAAGAAGAACTGTATAAGGTTTTGGACAAGACTTTGTTCAACACCGTGATTAGAGACACAATTTTTGAAGATGTTCCACCATCTTTAGTCGGTGCCAATGTACTTGTTCTTGAACATTTTTTGCGGACTTTATAACGTTTTTTCTACCACATTTTTAAGGAGGTGTTTGTACGAGGCGGTTTGGAACGTTTTTCATTTTGCTCGTGGTTCTTTCGTTAACCATGGCGGCGGTAACATTACCGCGAGAAGAGACAGTTTACATCGCGGGAGCACTTTGAGGACCAGCAACTACTTGGAACCTTTACGCAGCGCAGTCAACATGGGGAACTGACCAGTTCTTGTACCTACCGGCATTCCAGTATGACCTTGGAAGAGACGCTTGGATTCCAGTTATTGCTGAAAAGTTGGATTACCAAGACCAAAGTATGTCGCACACGTCATTTACAAGGACAACCCAACAGCAACGTTGGCAATTGAGAAAGGCAACGTAGACTGGGCAGGATTGTTCATCCCAAGTGTTTGGGAAATGTGGCAAAAGAAGAATTTGCCAGTTGGAACATGGTACAAATCCAAACCATACTTCTTACCTGATGGAGTCGGATTTGTATATCTGAACAACACAAAACCAGGACTTTCTGACCCTGAAGTAAGAAAAGCTATTGCATACGCTATCCCATACGATGATATGTTAGAAAAAGCATACTTCGGATATGGAAGTCAAGCTCATCCGTCATTTGTTATCGACCTTTTAGAACCAAACAAACAACACATCAACTACGACCTATGGAAGAAAACCTCCGGAACAGCTGATGGAAGACCAGATTACAACCTTGACAAAGCAAAGAAGATACTTGACGATGACGGATACAAGGTTGGTAGAGATGGTATAAGGGTCGGACCTGATGGAAAGAGGCTTTCTTACACAATTTCTGTTCCATACGGTTGGACAGACTGGATGATGATGTGTGCACTTATAGCAAAGAGCTTAAGACAAATAGGAATCAAGGTAATAACAGAATTCCCAGACTTCTCGGTATGGGCAGACAGAATGACAAAAGGAACATTCGACATGATTATCTCTTGGAGCGTTGGACCAAGCTTTGATCATCCATTCAACATTTACAGATTCGTTCTCGATAAAAGACTCTCTGCCCCAGTTGGGGAAGTCACTTGGGCAGGCGACTGGGAACGCTATGATAACGATGAAATAGTAAAACTACTTGACAGTGCGGTATCTACACTTGATCCAGCAGTGAGAAAGAACGCATACTTTAGAATTCAGGAGATAATAGCAAGAGATATGCCATCAATACCTGCATTCTATACAGCCCACTGGTATGAATATTCAACAAAATATTGGGTCAACTGACCGAACCAAGACCAACCATATTGGTTCAGACCAGCTCCATGGCATGTTGATACGTGGCCAGTTCTCTTTGGAATTTCCTCTGCAAAGAACCCACAACCAGTTCCAAAATGGCTTGAAACAACAGATAATGGAAAGACATTGAAAAACAGGAAGATTTGAAATGGCTCAGAAGGAAAATTCACGCGGTTTTCCAGGACCCATTCGCAAGTTACAATCCGTTCTATCCAGTCGAAAGGACTCTTTGGCAGGCTGTGAATTTAATGGAGAAAAAACCCCAAAATAAAAAAGAAGGTTTGGAGATAATTAAGGAATCGCTTTTCAAAGTGGGAATAGACCCAAAGGATGTCCTTGGAAAATATCCACACCAAATCTCTGGAGGTCAAAAACAAAGAATAATGATTGCAAGATGCTGGATTTTGAGACCTCTACTAATAGTTGCAGACGAACCAACTTCTATGATTGATGCCTCGAGTCGTGGAGGTATAATCAAATTGCTCGAAGAGCTAAGGGAAGAACAGGGAACCTCTATCATCTTCATCACACACGATTTAGTCCTCGCTTATTACGTTTCCGACAACATACTCGTAATGAAAGATGGAGAAGTAGTCGAAAGTGGTCATCCAGACAAGGTTGTTTTGCAACCATCCCATGAATACACAAAACTACTTGTCGAAAGTGTTCCAAAATTATACAGAAAACTGGAAGGGTTGTGATGTTCAAATATGTTTACCCGCACTGTTTTAACTATATTCACATGGGCTTTTGTGCTTGAACTTTTAGTATTAACTTACTACTTAGGTAAGGAACCTAAACCCTTCGAGTTTTATCTAAACCTTGGGCTCACGGTATTCACCGCTGTGGTTTTGATTTTTGTTGTAAGTAAGGAAAAAAGACGTAAAGAACTCGAAGAGCGGGAAATTGAAGAAAAGAAGAAAGAAAGGTAAGAAAGCAAAAAATTGCAGAGCAAAAAAAGACGCGGAACTCAAGTTCCGCGTCTTTTATTTTTCTGTTTTGATGATTTGCCCCAAATAAGCTACCGTCTGAGAACCTTTTAAGTGTGAGAGCTCGTATTGTATTCTACTTAGCTTGTAACTTTCAAAGTCTGCTTTGACTTTTTTCGGAAGATTTCTTCTTATGAACTTCGTTTTTTCCTCATACTCTCGTTTCTCTATCATTTTTCTACCAGCAAAAGGTGTGAATGGTTTTGGAACAAGTGGATTGACACTTATCACAACTTCCTGATAACCCATATCAACTACAGTTTTTAGAAAGTCGAAAAACTCTGCATAATCACCCTCGTCCTCTTCTTCAAGTCCGATGATATAGTAAAACTTAACATGCTTGAAGCCAACTTCTCTTCCTAACTCAAGAGTTTTGATAATCTGTTCTGTTGTTAAATCTTTAAGCATGATATCTCTCATCCTTTGTGATATACCTTCTGGTGCTATCGTGAAAGAATGATGGTCTGTGTTTTTCAACAACATCAAGAGTCTTTTGTCAATCTTATCTGCCCGCATTGATGAAACTGAAAACGGTATATTTTGATTCTCTAGGTAGTCTAACAGTCCTTCAAGATAAGGGTAGTCAGTTATTGTTGCACTTATCAATCCATACTCAAAACCTTTGTACTTTTCAAAAACGTTTATGACTTCATCAAGACTTGCAAATTTCACAGGCTTTTTCGTATAACCGGTTACACAAAACGCGCATCTACGAATGCACCCTCGTCCTATTTCAACAAGTAATTTATTTTTATATGGGGAAAAAGGGGTTATGAAGTGGCCCACCGGCACTGGGCTTAAGTTGCCAATACAATTTGAAAATTTCAATTTTCCGAATTTTCTTGAATAGATTTGATTGATATTCAACAGGTGTCTGATTATATCATCTTTCTCATCAAATCGCAACGCTTCTGAGAATTCATCAACACTGCATTCTAAATCTCCAACGAATACAAAATCAGATATTTCGTCTACTAATTCATGATTGAAAAGCGTTACAGGTCCACCAACTACAATTATCGGATGGTAGGGTTGTCGCTCGAATACTGACAAAGGGATACCCTTTTTGACGAGGATATCTGCGACGTTTATCAAGTCGTTTTCAAACTGTAACGTGAATAGCCATACGGGGAATTCGTCTAAAGGAATCTGGTCCTCCATGGAGTAAAAGCGTTCAAACCAGTTTTCGTAGAAAAATCTCTGAACATTTAACCCACGTTCTGCCAGTAGAGTTTGCACCCAACTCCAAGCCAATGAACCACTCGCAACTGTATAGGAATTTGGGAAAATGAGGGCAACCCTACCAAGGTTGCCCTCTATTTTTTTAACAATCTTTTCAGAGTTTCTAAATTTTAAAACATAGCTATACTCTTTAAAAGCTTCCGAACTACGCGGTCTTCTCATCCTTTAAGTTATTCACCTTTCTTGTCTTTTTGGTTTTTAATCATGCATGTTCAACTGCTTTTCTTCTTAAGTAATTCTTGGAAACAACGACGCGTGTCAGTTTAATTTCTGCAATTTTTTGCGCTTCTCTCAAAATAAGTGCTTTGAACGTAATGTGATTTTTGGAAACATCTGTTATCCTTAGTCCGGCCACAAGGCGCTCCCCGACAACAACAGGTGCTATGTGTTCAATTTCCACTTTTGTAACAACCGACGTTTCATCCTCGGTCAGATAATTGTTCAACAACTCAAAGGAAGAGGCACTTATTTCTTTAAAAAGAGACGATGTGGAGACTAGATGAAGATAAGAAAGCTCGTTATCTTCGTCCCAAACCATTGATTCATCGGTTACAATTTCAAAAGATTTGTTCAAGCCTAAAAGGCTTTCAAAACGCTCCATTCCTATTCCCCCTTGTAGATTGTTCACACCTGACTTTTAGTTTGCTGCTACTTCGTCTTGGGAATTCCCGCTTTCCTCGTTGCCATTTAGCATAGCTCTCAGTTCTTCGCCAGTCATAATTTCCCTTTCAAGTAATACGGCAACTATCTGGTCCATTTTGCTGCGGTTCTTTTCAAGTATCTGTTTTGCTCGTTCATAACAGCTCATCACTATTTTTTGAATCTCATGGTCGATGAGTTTTGCGACATCTTCACTGTAGTTACGGATTCTGGTGAGTTCTTTACCAAGGAATACTTCCTGTTCTGTCTTTCCCCAAGCCAATGGACCGAAACTTTCACTCATTCCGTACTCACAAACCATCTTCCTTGCGATTTCCGTTGCACGTTCTATATCGTTTGCTGCACCACTTGTGAAATCACCAAAAACGAGCTCTTCAGCAGCCCTTCCACCAAGTAATGTTGTTATGTTGTCAAGGAGTTCACTTTTGCTCACAAGGTATTTATCTTCCGCTGGAAGATGTAAGGTATAACCCAGAGCTGCGTAACCACGCGGAATAATAGAAATTCTGTGAACAGGATCCGCATTTGGTAAGGAAGAACTTATAATAGCATGGCCTACTTCGTGATAGGCAACTATTCGCTTTTGCTTTTCAGAAATCATCCTTGATTTTCTTGCAGGTCCAGCTATTACTCTGTCTATCGCTTCTTCAAAGTCCTCCATCTTAATGATGTTTCTCCCTGCCCTTGCAGCCAAAAGAGCAGCTTCATTGACCAAGTTTTCCAAATCTGCACCTACGAATCCCGTAGTTCTTTTAGCTAGCAGAGAAACATCCACATCTCTGTCTATAGGTTTATTTCTTAAATGAACTCTCAATATAGCTTCGCGGCCTTTCACATCTGGTGGATCCACAACGATTTTCTTGTCAAACCTGCCAGGTCTTAAAAGCGCAGGGTCAAGTATATCTGGTCTATTTGTTGCGGCCATGACTACGATTCCCTGGTTAACATCGAACCCGTCCATTTCTACAAGCAACTGGTTCAACGTTTGTTCTCTTTCATCATGTCCTCCACCAAGACCAGCACCTCTATGTCTACCAACTGCATCGATTTCGTCTATAAAAACTATACACGGTGCGCTTGCTTTTGCTTGTTCAAAAAGGTCTCTAACTCTCGCAGCACCAACACCAACAAATAACTCAACGAAATCAGAACCACTTATGTGGAAGAATGGGACATTAGCTTCTCCTGCAACCGCACGTGCAAGAAGTGTTTTTCCTGTACCAGGCGGTCCTACAAGCAGTATCCCTTTAGGCATTCGTGCACCAATTTTTGCATACTTTCCGGGGTTCTTTAGAAAATCAACAGTTTCTCTAAGCTCTTCAACTGCTTCATCAACACCAGCAACATCTTTAAACGTTACTTTTATCTTGTTAGGTCCTACTTTTTCTGCTCTGCTTTTTGTAAAGTTAAAGGCTTGGTTGTTGCCTCTCCCAAGTCCGCGGATTATGAAGGCAAAAAGTAGCAATGTTATTATAAACATCGCTATATTTCCTATCACATTTATCCAAAATGAACTATCAACACTTCGCTCACCTTCAACAATAATTCCATATTCGACGAGTTTATTAATTTTTTCGACATCGTATCTAAACCACGGAGCATAAACTGAATACAACTTTCCGTTCTTTGTTTCAACTGAAATATTCCCATCGTCTTTGATAATAACCTTTGCTATATCGGTTTCTCCATTACCCAAGCGATTGACAAAATCGCTGTAACTCATATTAATTTCTACAACACCTTTTGAATTTACCAGTCCTTGGTAAACCCAGAAGAGAAAGAGAGCTGTTAGTATGAAAAAAATAATGGAACTCAAGTTACGATTCAAAATTTATACCTCCTTTCGAAACAATTTCCAATCCCATCTCATCAAGGATTTTTGATTTGTAGTATCCCGGCACGTAAACTACACGTTCGTTTAACACAACTATTGGTATCAACCTCCTCACAAAAGTCGGAACCTTCTTTTCATTGAATATTTCTTTCAACTTTCTACCTTCAAAAGTTTTGTCGCCTTCATTCCAATTTCTCACAACTAAGCAAATTTTAGAAACATCAGACTTAATTATACCATGAATCACTAAATTAATAAAGTACCCGTTGACCTCTATACCTTTCATGGGTTTCTTCGAGAAATCTCCATTATCATTTGATAGCTCAATAACGAATTTAAAAGAATCAAAACGTTTAATATTCCCAAGCATCACCCATCCGTGGGATACTTCAGCCCCAAGTTCCCCCCAAAACGAGACCTTGAACGATTTAGATTTAATAACATTTTTTGAAAAACGCTCAATCTTCTCCCTATCCAATGGTTTACCAAAGACTCGTAGTGATAACCTGCGTAGTTGCTCGATTTGTAAAAATGGGTCGCTATGTAGTTTAAAAATCAACCTGTTGCCCAAGATATACTTTTCCGTTTTTTCTATCGCTCGTTCAACATATTCATCCATTTCCCAAATACTAAGCGCTAAAGAAATTGCTGCACTTTCAAGTTTGGGGTTGATTTTTTTGAGAAGTGGCACTATGTTGTGTCTTATATAATTCCTCTGATAGTGTTCATCGTAATTTGACATATCAACAACATAATCCAAATTTCTATCCTTTGCATAAAGTTCTATCTCTTGCCTTGTGAAAAATAACAGTGGTCTGAAATAATTGTTCGAAATTATTTTCAGTCCTGCCAGTCCGAAAGGACCTGTCCCTTTTGTAAACCGCATAATCATTGTTTCAAGTAAGTCATTAGCATTGTGGGCAGTTGCAGTTAATTCGTAATGGTGCTCTTTCATAACCTGATCAAGAAAACCATATCTCAGAGCTCTTGCAGCTTCCTCAATTGACATCTTATTCTGCTGAGAAAAACTCCTAACATCGGCAGAATCTGTGTAGAATGTAAATCCCATTCGTTCTGATTTGGCTCTTACAAACTCAACTTCTTCGTCAGCTTCTGGGCGAAGTTTATGGTTGAACGTTGCAACACCTATTCGCAAGTGTTGTCTTTCTTCTTTTAGTTTGAAAAACAAATCAAGCATAGTTATTGAGTCTACTCCACCCGAGACGGCAAGAAGAAAGGAAGTTACTCCTGAAGCATACTCATCTATTACCTTTTTGAACTTTTCATAGAGGTCGAGCGTTTCAAATTTATGAGAGCTAAAATCTGTCAAATATGCCATACTGGTGTTATCACATCCCACTGAATTGAAATTGACCTGCCTTTGGATCCAGAAGGAAGAAAATGTCAGATATGTCTGTAAGATAGAATTTAAAAGTAAGCTTGTCCAAGAAATCTAACCAGTTACCAGTGCTTTTGTATGATAAGTCTGCACCTATAAGAAGCCTCCAACAGTGCAAGGACTTATCAATTGATAAATTCATGCTATCAATAACATTTCTTGATGGGTCGTATCTAAGCTTTATATAAATATTTGGATCTATCTTTTTTGTACTCAATTCAAGAAGATACTTTTTTGTATTATCTGTGTTATAAGATATCACATACTTCTCATCTTTCTTTTCCATACTATAAGACAAGCTCCAATTTGGTTCTGCTCCTACTGTTCTCACATAATATGTTCCACTTATCTTAGTAGTGTAGTCAAACAAATTAAGCGAGCCAGACACTGTTGCTCTCTCTATGTAATCAGGTTTCTGATAAATCGTTGCACTGAGGTTGGAGTATTTTAGAGTGTGAACAAACACTGCTATTGGATTCCCAGGAATTACTGAGAACTGAAGAGAGTAACTTGTTTGGAACTCCTTGAGATTAATACCAAAATTGATGTTCTGAACACCAAGCTTTGCGTTACTATTGTCGTATGTTCCAGAGATTGAACCGCTTGCATTGATTGGACCAAATTGCTCTGAATATTTTATTGTGAATGTGTCTTGCAATTGTTTGTTATTCAGAAAATCGAAGCCTCTACTAACATTTGCTGTCAACTTGCCAGAATTCAAGGTAAAGGTAAGTTTAAAGATATTTTTGTTAGTTGACTGTGGCTCGTCTAAAAATGCAAAAGATTGTTCCCAGCTACCTGTAAATCGAAATGGACCAACATTGTAGTTTAAATCTACAAGGTATCTATCAGACATAGCAAGGGATTCTGTTTTCGTTGTAGATATATTTGAAACACCCTTGATATTGAAAGTATAGTTGAAATTCGTAGTAAACGAGTTCCATTTGAAAGTCCAAGGAAGTTGATAAGTATAAAGAAAAGTTCTGTTATGACCACTTTCGGATAACGTGCCTGATAGGTTAAGAGTATACTTTATATCATTATTAGCGATATTCAAATTATATGAACCTCGGTACACTGATACCCAATTTCTTTCTAACGATGTTAAATATCCATCAGTTCTTAGCTGTAAATTGTTATCAAAGCTAAAGTTGAGTCTATTAGCATCTAAGATGACAAAGGACACGTTTCTGACGCCACCGTTAATACTAACTATCGTATCTGTCAAACGCGCGTCGTACATTATGTGAGGCTTGAAATAAAGTTGTGCATTCGCATTTTGTAATGAAAGTCCTATTCTTTGGTAGTAGTTAGTATCTGAGAGATAGTTACCTTCAAGGTAAACCATGCCGTCGTATTTGTAATATACCGTTTTGTTGGAATACCTATAAGTCAGAGGAAAGAGTGTAAACTCAAATTTATCTGCTTTCAGGTCGTATGATACTTTATTCAGCTTGTTGATGTTATCGTTAGCTTGAAACATTATGTTGTCTATTCCCAAAGTCAACTTCGCGTTCCAGTTGTTAACATTAAAAGCAAAAGTTTGGGAAACTCCAAATGTATTACCTAAAGTAAAAGTCAAAGAATACGGTGGTTCACCTTGGAGTGCTGTTACAAAAACAGGATATGGGAAAATAGGAACTCCAAGAACTACAAGGAACGAGTTCGTGGCAATGATGTATTTGTTTTCCAAAACGTAAACTTCTTCTGAGAGTATCAGGTAGTGAGGTTCTTCGTAGCTACAAGTGGTTATCGAAGGGTTACGTATTTCTATCTTTGTTTTTGTTTCGTCGTCGATGTTTTCGCCCTCTATCTCTGAACCATACACATATATGGGAACGTTTTTACCTTTGTAATTGTAAGTATAGATGGTCTTTGCATTAACTACGAGCACTCTACTTGTTTCAAAGTGGTAAGTAAGCGATTTTGCAACGTATTTCCTATCGCCATCGTAGAATGACACGTTTCCGAAAGCAAATACTGTTTTTACCTTACCGTCCTCCAGTGTAGCAGTTGCCTCATCACATTCAAGTCTATATTTATCCCATACTACTGTAATTCCGTCTTTCAAAAAGACGGAATTTTCTGAAAAATTCGCAATACTTGCTGTAACTTTCAAATCACCGGCAAACCCTGTTGATGAGAGAAGGAAAGTAAAGGGAACAATGATTAAAAAGACTACAAAGAATTTACTAAGAATTTCTCTTGCTCTGTAGGCTATTGGGGTATCCATAAGCAAGTAGAGTATGAGCCCGACCACTGCAAACAGTATGTTTGGTAACCAGGTAGCTAATACTGGATCCATAAGTCCTTCTTTTCCCATACCAGAAAGCCATGCTCCAGAACCCTGATAAAGCACAACAAGTATGAACGTCAAAATCACACTCCAGGATTTGCTGGAAAAACCAAAAAGTAACGATACAGGCAAACCTATTAGCACTATAACCAATGAACCAAGAGCTGTTGCATAACGTTGATGTAACTCCACAGTCAGTGATGCAGTGTTTATACCTAACTTTTTGTAAGTCTCGAGCTGTTCACGAAGTTCTTTTGAAGTCTTATCACGAGTTGTTTTATAGGCTCTAAGCATCTGTTCGATTTCACCTGCAACATCCAACTTCATTTCATTAAATTGCATATCCAGTTTTAGAAAACCAGTTTCTAGCTCAACAACATACATGTTACCATCAAGCAAATACCAGCCATCTTCTTTCTTTATGACTTTCTTTGATGTTAAAATCTGCTCATTCCCTTCTTCGTTTCTAAAAAGAACGACATCGTATAGTTCTCCTTTTTGTTTGTCATATTGCTTTACGTAAAAATAAACGTCTTTTTCAAGTTCTACAAGCATATTTGTCTTGATAACAGTTTCTGGAGCTTGAAGGATGTATTGATTTAATACTTGTGACGATTTGTAATTTGCGTTAGGAACGATGTAATCATTCAAAAGCCAAGAAAAAAATCCCAAGATTATTGAAAGAATCAAAAATGGAGTTACGAGCCTTTTTGACGAGATTCCATGAACTAATATCGCTGTAATTTCCCTATTTGTCGACATTTCGCTAATCACCCAAAATATCGCAAAAAGCACACCCACCGGTATGCCAAGAACTGTGAAATAAGGAATGTTATAGGCGACAAACAATAAAAGCTTTGAAACCCCAACCCTGTTTCTTATTATATAGTCGGAGATTTGGTATAACCACTCAACACTTACAAAGACGATGAACCCAGCAAGCCCCATGAAAAAAGGTTTAAGAGATTGTTTGAGCACGTATTTTGTGAGAGTTCTCAGAGTATATCCCTCCTGAAAAAGGTTTATTGGTGGAATATGCTTTAAGGTCAGAACCTATACTCGAAATACTTTTCAACTTTGTTGAGACAAATTTTTGAAGAGTTCTATAGAAAACTCTTTAAGTGAGTCTTTATAACACGTATAGTATTTGCCCGTAACAATGAAGTGGGTAACTTCGATTATCTGGACCGAATAATCTGATATCTCCTCCAACCCTTTTGAAATGTCCATCAACATCAACGCACGTTTAACAACTCTTGGATTATCTTGAATCAGTCGAACTATTTCTTCGTTGAATTTTGAGTAAGACTCATCAATTTGTGCATCCTGAGTGCAAATTGCAGCAGCACCTTCGAGGTTCTGGTCCACATACACTCTCAGTGATTTTCTCAACATCCTTTGCGAAAATCTAAACATATCTGGAATTGAAATGCTCTGGTTTATATCTGGTTCCTTTACTAAATTCAGAATGTCAGAAGCTATATCTCGCAACCTGTCAGCTATATCAAGTAGGATCTTCGCAATAATGACAGAACCAGATATAAATCGTAGGTCGCGTTTGTCTGGTGTGAACATACCAAAGAGTTGTTGGGAAAACTCAAGAATCATAAGATACTCATTGTAAACATCCCAGTAGTTTTTGTTGACTTCTTTTGCAATAACATCGTCTCGTTCCTTAAATGCTACGGAACAATTCTGGAATATATCTTCTACATACCATCCTTCTTTCACAACATACTTCTTCAACTCTTCAAGTCTTTCTTTTATTATCCATCTCACATCAATCACCTTGCATTCTAATTATGTTTGGAAAAACACCAAATATCACTCAGAACCGTTCTTAAGGAGCATTTTACCGTATCCAATTTTTTCTTTAATCGAAGTTGAAAAATCATAAGACTTCGGACGCAGCAACGTTATTACCTTAGAACATTTTCTGACATGCACTTCTTTGACTTTTCCTACAACATCCCCATCAACCACAAGATTAACCGTATCGTTTACAGTAATTTTTATCTTCTCTGTACTTGGTATGACCAAACTACGTGTGGCCAAAAACTGCGGTGCCATGGGGGTGATTTCAAATGCTTCAACGTTCGGAAGGATTATGGGTCCTCCAAGCGCCAACGCATATGCGGAAGAACCCGTGGGAGTGCTCACAACTAAACCATCAGCGTGGTAATAAAAAGTTCCATCTGTCATTTCTACGGTGAAATCAACGATTTTCTGAGCAACATCTTTCTGCAAAACAGCGTCATTTATTGCAAAAAAAACTCCTGCAGAGCTCTCAACCCTTAGCATCCATCTTTTATCTTCTATGAAATTCCAATTTTTTAAATCTTCGATAAGTTTGTCGATTTCCGAAAGTAGGTAGCCGGAGAAAAATCCCAATCTTCCAGCTTTAACTCCTATCACCGGACACTTAACTTTTTTCAAAACACGAAGAACCGTACCATCCCCACCAACTGAGATGACAACTTGTGGTTCAAATGTTTTATCTTCTACAACTTCTGGAAAATTTTCTGACGAGTCTTTGAAAAATAAAATATCAAAATGACTTTTAAGCTTTTCGTATACTTCCTTTGCTGAGATTACGTAGTCCGTCCTGTAGAAGATTCCAATCCTCACCGCAATCTCCACCCCAAGTCAATTAACGACTGGGCAAGGAACCTATCCAAAAAGACAAGAAGTAAAATCGCTATAAGTGGTGTTATATCTATAAAACCAATTGGGGGAATTATCTTTCTAATAGGTCTTTCAACAATATCTGCAAGTTCGCGCAAAATGTGGTAAAGTCGGAAAGAATAAGCTTGTGGTATCCAACTAAGTATCGCAGCGATTATTATCACCGCTGTTTCAAAATTAATAAACATCCGAAGAACTACTCCAACTGCGTAAAAAAAGTTGCCTATAACAAACATAAACCCACCCCTTTTTGTTATCTTTTATTTTACTTTGATTTTCTCTCGCCAAATAAAGCTGTGCCAATTCTTACAATAGTGCTACCTTCCTCAACAGCAACAGTATAATCATTTGTCATTCCCATTGAAAGTTCGACGACATCGGGAAAATCGCTTTTCAGTTCGTCTCTCAAAGCTTTTAACTTTTTAAAATACGGTCTTGTCATTTCTGGTTCTATGTAAGGTGCCATGGTCATTAATCCGACTATTTTAACGTTGGTATATTTACTTGCTTGTATTAGGAAATTCCTTACCTGTTCTGCTTGCAAACCAGCTTTTGTTCCTTCACCAGAAACGTTCACTTCAAGCAACACAAGTTGCGTCTTATCAAGTTTTTTTGCCACTTTATCAATCTCTTCCAGTTCTTCAAGCCTGTAAACTGAGTGAATCAACTTTGCAACAGGAACTATGTATTTAACTTTGTTTGTTTGGATTCTGCCTATAAAATGCCACTCTACACCTAAGTTCTGAAGAACTTTGGCTTTGTCTCTTAATTCCTGAGCATAATTTTCCCCAAATACCTTTATTCCAACACTTAGTGCCAGATTCAGCACTTCTATAGGCTGTGTTTTTGTGACTGCAACGAGCTTTATTTCATTACAACTACGACCAACTTTCTCGGCATGAATCCTTATATTGTTCAGAACAGTATCATAATTTTTTCTGAGTTCTTCTTCAGTAATCACCAAAGAGTCCCCCCAATGTGCTTATTCCGAAGTATTTGTAAGTTTTTTCAGTTACCATCCTTCCTCGAGCTGTTCTTGCCAAAAAACCACTTTGCACAAGAAATGGCTCGTATACTTCAGCAATCGTGTCTTCTGTAATTCCTAACGAAGCAGCAAGCGCTTTCAATCCAACGGGTCCACCTTTATAAACCTCGATTATGACTTTCAAAAGTTTTCTATCCATCTCATCCAACCCGTACTCATCAATTCCGAGCAAATTCATAACCTCGTTAACGGTTTCAGTATCTATGACTTGCGAACCTTTTACAGTACTCAAGTCTCGAACACGTTTCAACAACCTAATTGCAATTCTTGGTGTTCCACGCGAACGCCGTGCAATCAAGAGAGCCGCTTCTGGTTCTATCGTGACACCCATTACCTGAGCAGCCCGAGTTATTATTAAACCAAGTTCTTCCTCTGTGTAGAAACTCATCTCAAATATAATACCAAATCTGTTCCTTAGAGGAGAAGTAAGCAATCCGCTTCGCGTTGTTGCACCGATAAGGGTAAACGGTTGCAAATCCACTCTAATAGACCTTGCGGCAGGTCCCTTTCCAATCATTATATCAATCTGAAAATCTTCCATAGCAGAATAAAGTATCTCTTCGACACTCCTATTCATTCTATGGATTTCATCGATAAATAAAACATCTCCGCGTTCCAGATTTGTTAATATTGCTGCGAGGTCTCCCTGTTTTTCAAGAACGGGACCACTTGTAATATGGATATTGGCATTGAGCTCGTTAGCTATAACAACGGCAAGCGTCGTTTTTCCAAGTCCTGGAGGACCAGCTAAAAGTATATGGTCAAGTTGTTCACCACGCATTTTTGAAGCAGATATCGCAAGTTTTAAACGCTCTTTGATGTTATCTTGACCTATATATTCAGACAAAAACTTAGGCCTTAAAGAGTATGTATCATAAGCATTTCTTTCAGGTGAAAATATTCTTTGAGCTTCTAAGTTTTCCTTTGCTATGTTATTTTCATTGAGTACTTTATCTTCGTTCACTGATTTTCACCTCTTCCTCTATCGGCAGGTTCATCTTTAGTCCGTACCTTCCTATATCTATCCTGACCTTTGCAAAACCACTTACCTTTATAGACCCGCTTTGAATTTTTCCAAAAAGTTCTGCATTAGATATTAAGAAGCTGAAGTTTTGGTTTCTAATCTTGTCACTGTTCCAGCTTCCTATATATTTGCCATCCTGCGTGAACACTCGGAGCTGGACTATCTCAATTTCATTTTTAACTCCAGGCGTTTCAACGATTAAAGATGCTTCGCAAACTAAGGAAATTCCCTTTTGCTCGCAACTTAGAATTTTGAAAAAAACTTTCGTGCTTTCCAGTTTTTTGAAAGCATCTTTTAGATTCTTCACAGACATATCAAGCAAAACAAGGGCGACCAGGGTGAGAAAGAAAAAGAAAACATAAAATACTAAGCGCTTTTTGTCTACTGTTATACCATATACCCCCTGTGTAGTATTTTTAAGTCACAAAACGTATTTATCCTGGTGATATTATAACACGATTAGCGATGATTTTAAAGCCCAAAGATGAACACTGTCAAAAAGTCTTTTCAAAAACAGGTATTGACATTTCCAAAACTGAGAGTTAATATAATTATACGTCTAATTATTAGACGTATAAGTATTAACGACAGCTTGGAGGTGAGTTTTTTGAAAGAATTGATGGAAAATGCTGGTGTTTTGGCACTTTTGAATTCCATCCAAAGGTCAGTTTTCAAATTCATTCACGAAAGAACACTAAGAGAGTTCAACATTCATCCCGGTCAGATACCTATCTTATTTGTTCTCAGGAAACGCCAAGGACTAAGTCAAAAAGAAATTGCAAAACGAATTGGGGTAGAGCAAGGAACTGTTGCTGTTATGCTTCGAAGAATGGAGAAAAATGGTCTGATAAAAAGAATACAAGACGAGTTAGACAAAAGAATTACCCGAGTGTACCTTACAGAAAAATCTGAGAACTTACTCAAAAACCTTTCGACAGTGTTAAGAGAAGCAGAGGAACTTTTGTTAAGTAGCCTATCAGACAAGGAAAAGCAAGAGCTTAAAGAGTTGTTGAAAAAAATTCAAGAAGACCTTAAACAACGAGTTGGAGAATATTGTCCGAAGGAGGCATAAACAATGGTAATAAAGATGGCTTTTAAAAAGTACTGGCTACTAATAATAATTACCGTTACACTTGTAACTGTTCAAGCTATTATTTCACTATATTTGCCAGACCTGATGTCGAAGATTGTCGATAAAGGTATCACACGAGGAGACGTAGATTATATTTGGAGTATTGGTGGTAAAATGTTGCTTGTTTCATTGATAAGTGTATTAGCGGCTGTCATTGCGAGTTACACATCTTCAATTGTAAGTATGGGACTTGGAAGAGATTTGAGAAATTCTGTCTTTGAAAAAGTTTCCTCCTTTTCCCTCGAAGAAATGAACAAATTCAGTACTTCCTCTTTAATTACAAGAACAACAAACGATGTAGTCCAGATACAGCAAGCAACGGTAATGATACTTAGAATGGTTGTAATGGCACCTGTTATGGCTGTTGGTGGAATAGTAATGGCTGTGAATAAAGATGCCAAACTAACAGGTATACTCGCTATATCTGTGCCTGTGATGCTCGGTGGTTTGGGTTTAATTGCCGCCATCGTAGCACCACTTTTCAAAAGTATGCAAAAGAAAATAGATAAGTTGAACCTCGTTGTTCGAGAGAGGGTCACAGGCATCCGTGTTATAAGGGCTTTCAATAAAGAAGGGCATGAGAAAAAGAGATTTTCAGATGCCAACGCGGATTTAACCAAAACCGCTCTGTGGGTCAACAGGATGGCTTCCATACTATTTCCTTATATGATGGTAGTGATGAACTTTACTACAATTGCCATAATATGGTTCGGTGCTAAGCAAATTGATGCTGGAAATTTGCAAGTTGGTCAGATGATGGCGGTAATGCAATACGTTCTCCAAATAATGTTTTCGTTCATTATGATATCCGTTATCTTTATTTTCCTACCAAGGGCAAGTGTATCTGGAAAGAGGATAAACGAAGTTCTAAGTGTCGAACCGAAGGTAATAGACCCAAAGGTTTTAGGGAAACAAATCACATGGTTTGAAGATTCGAAACCCATTGATATTAAAGGCATAGTAGAATTCAAAAATGTAACGTTCGCTTATCCTGGAGCAAAGGAACCTGTTTTGAGCGAGATTTCGTTTAGAGCAGAACCTGGAAAGATAACAGCGATAATAGGTTCCACAGGCTCTGGTAAGACAACGCTTCTCAATTTAATTCCACGGTTCTACGATGTTACCCTTGGGAGCGTCAGAATAGACGGAATAGATGTCCGGGAAATCCCGTTCGATGTTCTCAGAAGGATTATAGGTTACGCCACGCAAAAACCTGTAATTTTCACGGGTTCCATTAGAGAAAACATCAAATTTGGGCGAGATTGGATAACAGACGAAATGGTAGAAAGGGCAGCTGATATCGCACAGGTTCTTGAATTTGCATCAAAATACCCAGAGGGACTCGATTACCATATAGAGCAGGCTGGTTTGAACTTGTCTGGCGGTCAAAAGCAAAGGATTTCCTTGGCGAGAGCGATAGCAGGAATGCCCAGAATATACCTCTTTGACGACACGTTCAGTGCACTCGATTTCAAAACAGATGCAAAAATAAGGTTGAGATTATTCAAGGAAGCAAAAGATGCAACTGTAATTGTAGTAGCTCAAAGAGTTGCAACAATAATGAACGCGGATCAAATAATTGTTCTAAAAGATGGAAAGATTGTTGGTATAGGTAATCACTCGGAACTGATGAAGGCAAACGAAATTTATCGTGAGATAGTTTACTCACAACTTTCAAACGAAGAAGCCATGTGACAAAGGACAAGAGGTGAGAAAGATGAGCAAAGAAAGAAGAATGGAACAACAAACAAGACCTGTTGCAAACAATACAAAACCAACAAGACCCGGAGGACCTGGAGGATTCGGAGGACCTGCATTTGCACGCGGCAGTGAAAAGCCAAAAGATTTGAAAAAGACAACTCGAAAACTGCTGAAATACCTTAAACCTCACATAATTGGAATCGTTATTGTTTTTGCATTGACGATTGTTGCTACAATACTGACAATAAAGGCTCCAAAAGTCCTTGGACAGGCTACAACGGAGATTTTTAGAGTAGTTATGCTTAGAAACACTCCATTAGCTGGGTTCTTAAAAACAAAGATGGATTTTGAAAAAATCTTTGGAATCCTACTAAATGTTGGAATTTTATATTCGGTTGCCGCACTTTTGAACTTCCTGCAGGGTTATCTAATGGCAGGAGTCACACAGAATATTGTGAAGAAGATGAGAGAGGATATTAACAACAAACTCGAACGACTTCCATTGAAATTCTACGATGGACACTCACATGGAGATGTAATAAGCCGTGTGACAAACGACGTAGACTTGATTAGCAATACATTACAACAAAGCTTAACACAATTCATCTCAGGTATAGTTACTATCATTGGTATAACTTACATGATGATTACAATTAACCTTAACTTGACACTACTCACACTCATAACTTTGCCAATGAGTGCTCTAGTAACGGTATTCATTGCCAAGAAATCACAAAAGTACTTTGCCGCACAACAAAGATACCTTGGTGAGCTAACTGGTAGAGCTGAAGAGGTATACGGCGGCTTTTTAGCAGTTAAGACCTATGGAAGAGAGAAAGACGAAGTTCAAAGATTTAAAGAAATCAACGAAAAACTCTACAAAGAGAGCAAAAAAGCTCAATTCATTACAGGTATAATAATGCCCGTGATGAATTTTATAGGAAACTTGGGTTATATCATAGTGGCTGTTGGTGGTGGTGTGCTTGTTACAAAGAAGGCTATAACAGTGGGTGATGTTCAGGCATTCATCCAATACTCAAGGCAATTCAATCAACCGATTGTTCAAATCGCTAATATAGTGAATATGATTCAATCCACACTGGCAGCTGCTGAACGGGTCTTTCAGATACTTGAAGAGGAAGAAGAGAAACCTGACAAGCCAGATGCTATTGAACTAGAAAGAGTGAGAGGTGATGTCAAATTCGAAAATGTTAAGTTCAGTTACGTTCCAGAAAAGCCACTCATCGAGAACTTGAATATAGATGTTAAAAGTGGACAGATGGTTGCAATCGTCGGTCCAACAGGTGCAGGTAAGACAACACTTGTCAATCTTCTCATGAGGTTCTACGAAATCCAAGGAGGTAGTATAAAAGTCGATGGGATAGACATCAGGGACATCAAAAAATACAATTTGAGAAAACACTTTGGCATGGTCCTGCAAGATACATGGCTGTTCAGTGGAACGATAAAGGAGAATATAGCATATGGTAAAGATGGAGCAACAGAAGAAGAGATAATTAACGCTGCCAAGATGGCACATGTCCATCATTTCATAATGGCTCTACCCGATGGTTATGACACAGTAATAGGAGAAGATAGCTCCAACATCTCTCAAGGCGAAAAACAACTCATCACTATCGCAAGAGCGTTCCTAGCTAATCCTGATATCTTGATTCTCGACGAAGCAACAAGTAACGTTGATACGCTTACAGAGGTTTATATTCAAAGAGCTATGAGAGACATCATGAAAGGTAGAACATCTTTCGTCGTAGCACATAGGCTCTCAACCATCAAGAATGCAGACGTTATATTAGTTATGAATGAAGGTAGGATTATCGAAATAGGAAAACACGAAGAACTTCTCCATAAAAATGGGTTCTACGCCGAACTTTATAGAAGTCAGTTCCTTGGCGCTATGGTCGAAACAGTGTAGTATTCAACACCGTTTTCTAAAACTAACTTTCTTTTTCTGAGTGAAAGATAAGTATCAACGCTACCGATTTGAAGCGGTAGCGTTTTTTATTATCCATGTAAAGGCAAACAAAAAGTCCTTTGTTAAGTATTGATTTTGTTGTTTGTTTTGTGATATAATAAAATTGTTAGTCAAACTTTGTTTTTTGCTATCAATTTCTTTCAAAACTCACATCAGAAATTTTGCGAAATTAACCTGTGTATGCCCCGTTTTTCAAATATAACTAAAACTAAAATGGGGGAGATAAATAAAGATGAAAAAAGAAGAACTCATGGCAATAATTGAACAAAGAATACGTGAATGTCAAGCTTGTCCACTGTGGCTTCAAAGGACAAACGTTGTTCCAGGTGAAGGTAACCTGCATTCGCCAATAATATTTGTTGGAGAAGGACCTGGTGAGGAAGAAGACAAGCAGGGAAGACCGTTTGTTGGAAAGGCAGGACAACTTTTAACAAAAATTCTGGAATCTGTGAACATAAAAAGAGAAGATGTCTATATAACGAATGTGGTGAAATGCAGACCACCAAACAACAGAGTCCCTACACCTTTAGAAATTCAGTCTTGCTCTCCTTTCTTAATTGCTCAAATAGAGGTCATCAACCCCAGGATGATAGTACCACTTGGTAGTACAGCTGCTTCATTCTTCCTTGGTAAAGACGAACCTATCACAAAGATAAGAGGTAAGGAATTCATATGGAAAGGTGGAATAATCATATTCCCAATGTTTCACCCAAGTTATTTGTTAAGAAATCCATCAAAAGAGAAGGGCAGTCCGAAAGATTTGACCTGGCAAGACATAAAGAAGGTTCGAAAATATTACGACGAATTTTTGAAAGGAAATATGTAATAAAAATACAAAGGAGGAACGAACGTGGGAAATGAATTCAAGGAACAAAAAGTTGAAAAACATGAGAAGTTAACACCAACCGTTATGAGTTATATATCAACGATATACAGCCTTATAGAAAAAGAAGGAGTCGCACGCATTAGTGATATCGCAAGGGCAAAAGGTGTATCTTACGCCAGTGCTACGAACGCTGTTAAGAAACTTGTATCCTTGGGGCTAGTCGACCACAAAAGGTATGGGTTTGCAAAACTAACCCCCCGTGGTCTCAGAATTGCACAAATGCTTAAATCTGGTGAGTCGAGAATTAAATACTTTTTCATGTACGTAGTAGGAATTCCAGAAAAGAAGGCAGAGCAGATAGCAAGTTTGATGGTTTACGACCTCGATGCCGACACTCGAAGAAAGCTCAGAAAGTTTTATTCTATACTTATTGATTTTACAAAAGACAAGGCAGAGGAACTTGAACGTTTCATTCAAGAACAAAGAAAAAATACAGAACTCCCTGAAGAAGCATACAGACTGAAAGGAAAAATAAAGGAGGACGAAGACTATGAGTAAAGTCTTGGTTACAGGCGGAGCAGGGTTTATCGGTTCTCATCTGACAGATAAACTTGTTGAACTGGGACATGAAGTAGTTGTAATCGACAACTTATCCACAGGAAAGAGAGAAAACGTAAACCCAAAGGCTAAATTCTATGAAATGGACATATACGATGCGGAAGCAATTAATAAATTGTTCGATGAAGAAAAGTTCGAGTATGTTTTTCATTTGGCTGCGCAAGCAAGTGTTGCTGTTTCAGTTAAAGACCCTGTCAAAGATGCAAATGTGAATATAATTGGCAGTTTAAATTTGATAAAAGCATCCGTTGAAACCGGCGTTAAAAAGTTTATCTTCTCTTCGACCGGCGGAGCTATTTACGGAGAGGAAGTGAAAGTATTTCCAACACCCGAAAGTGTATTCCCGCAACCTATATCACCGTATGGTATAGCAAAGTTCAGCGTAGAGAACTATCTCAGATTCTTCAGCAAAGAGTTCGGATTGAAATACACGGTGCTTAGATACGGTAATGTCTACGGTCCAAGACAGGACCCATACGGTGAAGCTGGTGTTGTTGCAATTTTCACCTCAAGAATGCTCAATGGAGAAGACTGTATTATATTTGGTGATGGTGAATACGTGAGAGATTACGTGTATGTTGAAGACGTGGTTAACGCTAATGTACGTGCTATGGAACGGGGAGATGGTTTGGTAATAAATATCGGGACAGCTACAGGAACAACAACTAATGAACTCTTCAAAATACTCAAGAAACTGACTGGGTACAAGAAAGACCCAATATACGGTCCTCACAGAAAAGGAGATATCCGAAAAAGCGTTCTGTGCTATAACAGAGCGTGGATAGAATTGAAATGGGAACCGAAATATACGTTGGAAGAGGGGTTGAGGAAAACTGTTGAATGGTTTAAGCGAAATACTCAGGCCTAAGACTTTTGAAGAATTCATTGGACAAGAGCACCTGCTTGGAAAGGGTGCTCTTTTACGTATATCTATAGAACAGAATCAACTTTTTTCCGCTATTCTTGCAGGTCCTCCTGGGACCGGCAAAAGTTCTGTTCTACAGTTGATAAAAAGTTACACCGACTATGAAATCTACCAGCTGAACGCTGCTTTCACATCTGTAGATGAAATAAAAAAGGTTGAACACTATGCGTACAATCTTCGTGGTATAAAGAAAGTATTGATTTTCATAGACGAAATACATAGGTTTAATCGCAAACAACAAGACGTCTTCTTACCTGGTGTGGAAACTGGCGTTTATGTATTGTACGGCACAACAACGGAAAGTCCGGAACATTCAATCAATCCTGCCCTTCTCTCCCGTTGCAGAGTGTTACGTTTTAAAAAACTAAGTAACGAAGACCTTTTAAGAATTCTTGAAAAAGCCATCAATTATTTGGGGATAAGGGTTAGCGAGTCAACACAAGCATACCTTATACACTCGGCAAATGGAGATGCACGCTTTTTGCTCAATACATATGAGCTCTTATCAAATATTGCGAAAAACCAAGGAAAGGATATTATAGATGATGATGTTTTGAA
Source organism: Fervidobacterium sp. (assembly GCF_059913585.1). Taxonomy (NCBI): domain Bacteria; kingdom Thermotogati; phylum Thermotogota; class Thermotogae; order Thermotogales; family Fervidobacteriaceae; genus Fervidobacterium; species Fervidobacterium sp. The sequence continues at coordinate 103,990 of NZ_DBOLZL010000012.1, read as the reverse complement.
AACCTACTTTGGCGAAGAATATACAAAATACAGCGACACGGAACACTACAATCTTGCATCTGCTTTTATCAAAAGCATCAGAGGTAGTGACCCCGATGCCGCTCTTTACTACATGATGCGCATGATTGAAGGAGGAGAAGACCCACGTTTCATCGCGCGCAGACTCGTCATCTTAGCAAGTGAAGATGTGGGGTTAGCTGATCCATTTGCACTTGTGCTCGCAGTTGCAACAAGTCATGCTGTTGAAAGTGTCGGCCTACCCGAATGCATAATAAACCTTTCAGAATGCGTGATTTACCTTTCGCTTGCTCCAAAAAGTAATTCTAGTTACGAAGCGGTATCAAAGGCTCAAGAATTGGCAAGAAAGACTATGAATATACCTGTTCCAAGGCATTTATTGAACGTTGAAGATAGTGGATACAAATATCCACACTCGTACGGTGGTTTCGTAAAGCAAACTTATCTTCCCAAACAAATAAATGATAGGATTTACATTCCAAAAAATATAGCTAAAGAAGCAAAGTTGGCAGAAGTTTACAGAAAGCTCTGGAAAGAACGCTTCTCTTCGCAGGAATCGGATGTAAATGATGGGGAAAAGGGAGGAAAGTAAGATGGGGGCTTTTGAAACGATAGGTTCTGTAAAAGTTGGGAATGTTGAAATAAGATTCATCGTTGGGGATATAACAAAATTGGAAGTGGATGCTATTGTAAATGCCGCGAATTCTTATTTGCAACACGGTGGAGGTGTTGCGGGTGCTATATCACGGGCTGGAGGTCCTGAAATCCAAAAAGAGAGTGATGAATATGTAAGAAAAAACGGACCTATCCCTCCCGGGGATGTGGCTGTCACGGGAGCTGGAAATTTGAAAGCGAAGTATATTATACACACTGTCGGACCAATAGGAGATAAGGAAGGTAACGATGAAATTATGAAAAAGGCTTTCGAGAACGTATTCTCGAAAGCCGATGAATTAGCGATAAATTCTATTGCAATTCCTTTCGTTGGGACTGGAATCTTTGGTTATCCTCTCGAGAACTTCATTAAAGTTTGCGTAGATGAAACATTAAAATTCTTTTCAAACTACAAAGGCCCTATAAAATTAGTTGTTTTTTGTGATATAGACAGTTCAAAGGTTCGGAAGTTGTTGGATACCTTTGAAAATAACTCTGAGCATTTTAAACAACCTTAGAACAACCAACCCCCCAGTCTAACTTTTATTTCTATCGCTTTTCCTCCTCTATCAATTGTGAGGACTGAAATATCACCTTGCTTCTTTCCAGATAGTGCCTTTAGTGCATCATCTGGTGATTTGATAGTTTTTCCATCTATTTTTACTATAACATCTCCATCTTTGATGCCTGCGAGTTGTGCAGGTGAACCTGTCTCAACAAAAGCTACGTAAAGACCTTCTGATTTCACGTTGTACTGTTTTTTAATATTCTCATTTACAACAAACCATGTGATTCCCAACAGCTTGTTTTTAAGTGGTTTTTTGATTATGTTAAACGCTTCCTCGGCGTCCATTACTACTCTAAAGGTTACGTCATTTCTTGGTTCCGATGGTGTTAAAGGGATTCTATCTGTAATCCTCCCAGCCAGGACACCTGCTCTCCCAACAACATATGTTCCAGTAGTATTCAACGGGTTTTCCTTAGGAAGCTTTTTGTAGGCATCTTTCGCATAGTAATCTCTGCACAATTCTATAGGATAACCGTAAGTATTTACAACCCCGTAGGGCGATATATCAACATTTTCAAATTCATTCACCGGATAATCTTTTCTTCCATCGTTGTACTTAGTTTGGCTCTCGTTGCCCCAAGGATATCTTCTCCCATCCGTACCTCGAGCCGCCTTCTCCCATTGTGCTTCCGTTGGAAGCTGGTATCCTGCCCAATCACAATATGCTTTTGTCGAAGCGTAATTTATACCGGTTATTGGAACGTTCAGTAAAATAGCAGGAGCGGAATAACTTACTCTAACTTTCTGACCTAGGAAATCTATCTCAACAGGACTTATCTGTTTTCCAGCGATGATGGAAGAACCAATTTGTGAAGCCTTTAGGAAATCAAGATATTGTTTCACAGTAATGGGATATTTAGATATGTAGAACGCCGAAACATAGACTTCACGTTGGGGAAGTTCATCTTCTTCAACATTTCTCCAAGACACATCTCCTCCCATTTTAAAGACTCCACCAGGAACAAGAACAAAAGTTATTCCTGTTCTTGGGTCAACGATTTCTTTAGGGTAGATATTTATCTTTCTCACTTCTTTGCCTTCCACTTTTACAGGATCATCAACAACAATCGTTGCTACACCGTCCTTATCGTATATAGCTTTTTCTATTAGTGTAGTAGCAGATTGCTGAATGGGTTGATCATATCGGGCAATTTGAGAAGACTGTTCTTTCGTCTCTTGATAAGTAGAAAATACAACATCATTTTGATTCACAACAACTTTACCCCACTGCCCAGAAATTTCATATTGTGTATCTGACAATTTTTTAACTACACCGTAGAGTTTTTGTCCATTATGAAGAACGACCAAATCAAAGCCTTTGGCGCGTTTGTAAGGAATATAAATGTATTCTAGTGCTCCTTTTAGTATGAAGAATGTATTCTTATAACTGTCTACTAAAGTAATATATTCGCCACTTGTATTCAGTTCAGTCCCAACAATCATTTCCCCATTAACTAAAGCACATATATAGTAATCGTTGAGTACTAATTCAACCTGGAAGAATGTTTCTGATGTGATGCTAGGTAATTCCACTTTCTCAAAGCCTAGGTAGTCCACACTACCTGATTTCAAGTTTAGCTTAATCTTCCCAAACCATGTTGTGACCACAGCATAGTCTTTGGATAGTTCAGTTACATAACCACGAAACTTCCTACCGTTGAGAGAGAATTCTTGACCACTCTGCGGTATTGTTCCATCTTTAAAAACAACGCTTTGGATATTAGATACCGGAATCTGTATCTCGCCAAGTGTACTGTTTACAACTACGTAGTTACTGTTCAAATCTTTTATAGTTCCTTCGAGAATTGACCCGTCTTTGTAAACCACAATGACAGCAAAACCTTGTGATAATAATAGCAGTATCACCACAAGAAAAATTGATAAAACGCTTATCCGAGTTCTCATGATTTCTACCTCCCTAGACTGCATGTCGCATTACATTGAAATTATATCAAACTTTTGAAAAAACTTCTTCACCTTAAAGAAGAATTTGTGATAAAATATGTTTGAATACTACAATAAGAGAAAATCGAAAATTCAAAGTTTGGAAGGTAGGATTGTGAGGACCCAAAAAAATGATGAACAAACAATTAATAGTTATTATTTTCTACATTATTTTGTTATTATTTTCTACATATCACGCAAAGGCATCTACCACCAACAAAATTAGTGCTGAATCCATACAAACTTATTGGTTCTCAATTTTTTACAGTGAAAGATTCTGGAAAGTTGATACAGATGGTCGTATATACGACATCTACCCAAATGATGACATAGCAGTTTTACCGGCAGGTCCTTTCGTAACAGGCTTAGACGTTGATGTCATTAAAGGTAGAGTCATCAGTCCTTTTTTAAAGTACCTGCCGTCCAGAATACCATCGGGTGTTTTTGAAATTAACCTTAAAGAGAAATACATTATCACAAAAAATTCGGCGGTGGTCTATATAACAGATATTAGCGATATCCAGTCTTGTGTTAATACACTTGCCTTGATGTGGTACTATATGGATTCCAAGAAAATATATCTCTTCAAAAATGGTAGAATTTATAGAATAAAGGGGTGATTATCATGCCTAAATCACGAGAGGTTGTTTCTTTGGATATTGGAAATGATAGTATCAAAGGTATTGTTGTTGATTTTAGTGAGGGTTACGGCAATGTCTTGGCATTTTCCAATGTGAAAACAAGGGGCATAGAAAACGGTGAAATTAAAGATGTTGTTGCTTTAAACGAGTCAATGACACAAATAATCGAAGATTTGGAAGACCAGCTTGGTAAAGAACTTAAGGGTGAGTTACTGGTTTCCTCGAGTTGCGGTGATTTCACTCTTACAGAAATCACTGAGGAGCTCATATTAACTGAAAAAGATGAAGGATATGTTTCTGAAGAACACGTAATGAAGCTAACCGATAACTTATTAGCCGATTTATTCCCTAACAACGAGAGAAACTCTCTGCATCTTTTTGTTAAAAAATACGTACTAGATGACAATAAGATAGTTGTCAACCCTGTCGGAATGAAAGCCAGAAAAATCGCGGCGATTTACACTGTTGTTATGGGCTCTGAAAAATACAGAAACGTCGTTGAATACGCTACGAAAGATATCCTTGGAGAAGCCGAATACTATATCTCTTTCGTATCAAATGCGGAAGCTGTGCTTTCCAATGTCGAAAAGGATAGAGGCGTTGTTCACGTGGACCTGGGCTATAATTACACGACGGTAACCCTGTACTATGCAAATACGCCCCTTGAAATGGAGAGAATAGAGATATCTATGAAAAACGTTTTAAAAGACATAGCAATTGTTCTAAAGACATCTTTACAAGAAGCGGAAAGGCTATTAAAAACGTACGGTGTGGCGGTTTACTTAGATATTGAGCCTACGCCAATTGAATACAAAGGTTTGGATGGTAGGACCATCCAGCGAACCGATAAAGAATTTTTATCGAGAATAATCTACGCAAGACTCAGGGAAATATTTATGCGGGTAAAGAAACTTTACAAGGACTTCACGGTGAAGTACCCTGATTTTGGAAATATTGGGATTCCTGGTGGAATTGTTTTAACTGGTGGTGGGGCTATGCTCCAGCGTATTGAGACACTTGCAAGCGAAGTCTTCAAGTGCCCTGTTAGAATCGGAACAGTAGCGGATACAGAAATGTTTAAAGCTGAAGGTGCTGAACTCAATGTATTCACACCTTTGTATGCAGCAACTTTTGGAAACATAATAGTTTATCAGAAAGAGCAAAACATGTATAGTCCAATGGTGGGTGAGAAAACGAAAAAACGCCAATCAGGAACCGGATTTTTCAAAAAACTTTCCGAGACCTTCGGGAAAATATTCGGATGATTTTGATGAAAAGATAAGGAGGGAAATTGTATGCCTTTTATGATAGAAAAGGAGAGCAAACAAAGAGATATCGAAAGAATACCAGGTGTTCCTGTTCTAAAAGTAATAGGGGTAGGGGGCGCTGGTTGTAACGCAATTAACAGGATGGCAGAGATGGGATTAAAAGGTGTGACATTGATAGCAGTTAATACAGATGCTCAGGTCCTTGATGTAAGTAAAGCGGATATCACTGTACAAATTGGAGAAAAGTTGACAAAAGGTCTCGGAGCTGGTGGAAATCCAAAAATCGGTGAAGAAGCTGCATTGGAAGACAGGAAAAAGCTTGAGGAAATATTGCATGGTACTGATATGTTGTTTATTACTGCAGGATTTGGTGGAGGAACGGGAACTGGAGCCGCACCTGTTATCGCAGAAATAGCCAGGAACCTGGGGATTTTAACCGTCGCAATTATCACAATGCCTTTCTTTTTTGAAGGTACACCGAGATGGAATGTAGCGTTAGAAGGTGTAAAGCGAATTACAGGCAAAGTTGATACGCTAATCAAAATAAGCAACAATAAATTGCTCGAACAACTATCACCTTCAACAACCATCGTTGATGCATTTGCAACTGCTGATGAAATTCTGCATCAAGCCGTTCGTGGCATCTCCGACCTTATAATGAAGCGCGGTTATATTAACCTTGATTTTGCAGATGTTGAGTCAGTGATGAGAAATGCAGGTAACGCGATGCTTGGAATAGGTGTTGGAAAAGGTGAAAAGCGTGTCTTTGATGCTGCTAGGAAAGCTCTCGATAGCAAGTTCTTAGATTACCCAATTGAGAACGCAAGGTCAATCATTTTGAATATTTCGGCACCGCGAAATGCAACATTACAAGAGATGCAAGAAGCAGCCATGATAGTAAAACAAACCTGTAGCGAAGATGCTGATATGAAATTCGGTATGGTAATCGACGATGAGTTAGCGGATGACGAAATGAGGGTAACTGTAATAGCCACTCGATTCGATGTTGAAGAGAAATTCGGAAAGTCTGAGGAAGATATACCTGCAATTTATAAATTTGGACTCGAATACAAAGGCAGGCATGATTGAAAACCGGTTTCGACATATTTCTCTCCCCCATAATAAGAGGTGACTATAAGTGGAGAAGAAAATAATGAAATTAGGTGATGTGTTAATAGAAAAGGGAATAATAACACCAACTGAACTCCAAAACGCTCTGGAACTTCAAAAAGAGTTGCATAAACCTCTTGGCGAAATCCTCATACAGCTTGGATACTGCACTTGGGACGATATTGTAAAAGCACTTGCAGAGCAATACGAAATACAAGCTTGTGTAGGAGAAGTCAAACTCAACGAAGAGTTTGTAAAATCATTCCCAAAAGATTTGATAAATGAACTAAAAATCATTCCCATAGACGAAAATGAAGGTAAAGTTATTGTAGGCATTTCAAATGTTTACGATATTCCTGTTATAAAGCGCAGATTGAAGTTTAAGCTTGGTAAAGATGTTGACTTCTGCCTCATGCCACCAAGCATTTTTGATACACTTTACAATAACATACTTCATGGAATTACATCCGGGCTTATGGTTCAAGAAATTAGTGAGATAATTACACAACAAGAAGTAGAAGAACAACAAGAGGAGGTAAGTGTTTCCGAACAAGAAGAAACCCCTGTGGTTAGGTTGGTATCAAACATTGTTGACCATGCAATAGAATTGGATGCAAGCGATATCCACATTGAACCTCAGAGAAGAAACGTTGTTGTCAGATATCGTGTTGACGGTGTTTTAAGAAGAATTACTGAATATCCCAGGAATATGCATGCAGCAGTCGTCTCACGAATTAAAATCTTAGCTGGACTTGATATAGTCGAAAGAAGATTACCACAGGATGGAAAGTTTTTCATCAAGCGTGGAGAAGAACAATTTGACCTGCGTGTTTCCACAATGCCATCTGTTCATGGTGAAAAGGTAGTTATGCGTTTGCTAAAAGTTTCTTCGTCGAAGAAGAAACTCGAAGAACTTGGTTATTCACCTTACAATTACGAAAGAATTCAAAAATTGATCGAACATCCTTATGGTATTTTACTCGTCACTGGTCCAACTGGTAGTGGTAAATCTACAACGCTTGTGGCAATAATAAATTCGTTGAACTCCGAAGATGTCAATATAGTCACAGCAGAAGACCCTGTTGAATACACAGTTGAAGGCATCACTCAATGTCAGGTTAACGCTGAAATAGGTCTTACGTTTGCAAAATATTTGCGTGCATTTTTAAGACAAGACCCCGACATCATTATGGTTGGTGAAATTAGGGATAGGGAAACCGCTCAACTTGCAGTTGAAGCGTCGTTAACAGGTCACTTAGTTTTATCAACGCTGCATACAAATACTGCAGCTGGTGCAATTGATAGGTTAGTTAACATGGGTATCGAACCATCACTCATATCGGCTTCTTTAATAGGTGTTATCGGACAAAGGTTGGTTAGGAAAGTTTGCAGCAAGTGTAAAGTTGAAAAAGAACTGCCAGAAAGGTTTGTAAAGCTTTCCAGGAATTTGTTCCCACAGATGAATCCTATTCAATACGTTGGTGAAGGGTGCTCGGCATGTAATAACACGGGCTACAAAGGTAGAACTGCGGTAGCCGAAGTTCTCGTGGTTAACGATGAAATGCGAAGACTCATCCAGAAAGGAGCATCGACCTACGAATTGGATAGGGCTGCAAGAAAACATGGAATGATTAGTATGTTCCAAGACGGACTTTACAAGGTTCTAAATGGTGAGACTACAATCGAAGAAGTCCTGGCAGTTGTAGGTGAAGAAGAAGAGGAAGAAGAACAATAAAACACAGAGGGGGAATGTTTTTTGGACTTCAATCCCGAGAAATTCAGAAAAGAAAAAGAGAGGGAAATAAGTGCCACTTACAATGCCATGAGGAAGAGAAGCTTTAAATTTCTCTTCCTCAACGTTTTAATAGTACTGGCTGTTTTCTCGTTTCTTTTCTTTGTCAGGAACGTTTCTCCACAGACGTATTCTAACATCGTGGACATATTCCAATTGACTATCGAAATCCCGAAACTTGAGTATACTGCCCCAGAAAAGATTGGTGCACGGGTTTACATTGTAAACACAAAACGAACAGAGAAAAGTTTTGTTATTTCAGATTTTTACTTTAAGATTTACAACGATTTAAAGACAATTTATGAATTCTCATACCCAAATGCGGTCCAAGGGTCTGTACAAGCCCAAGGTCGAAGGCTTGTTTTTAATTTGGAAGAGAACGTCTTTCTGGCAAACTTGCCTAGCGGAACGTATACAATCTATGCAAGATGCAAAATCAATGGTAGAACAGCCGAGATTTCAAGAAAATTTACATATAAAGAAGAAATATACTATGGCATTCTGTCCGAACCGTATTACTTGGTCGGTGAAGAATTCCAACCATCTGTCTACGTTATCAACAGAACAACCCAACCAACGGATATAGCACTCGCAAAGATAGTATGGGATTATACTGGCAAAGAATTCCAACAATACGTGAATGAAAAGGTAAGGCTTTACCCTGGCGAATCATATTCATTTAAAGCAAGTGCAAAGTTTAAGGCCGAAACAGAAGGTATCGAGGAAATAACCGCTAAACTTTACTTCCAGGATGGTACCATAAAAGAATTTAAATCTGCAATACCAATAACGAAAAATCCGGAATCTTCTCCGAAAGATATCGATTTCAACATTGAAAGTGAAGAACCCGTGGTTGTAGGCAAGCCCCCTGTAATTAGGGTTTATTTAGTGAATAAAATAAACAAAGAACGTTTCCTGAAGATTGACAAGATACAGTTCAGTATCGCAAAGATAGGCTACAACTTTGAAATTAATAACAGAAGAGTCTACTGTATTCCTTTCGGTCGTTCTTTTATAACTAAGTTAGAAAAGCTCTCGTTTACTGAACCTGGAGTTTACGATCTGATAATTACCTTTGTTTCTGGAAACTCAAAAATTGAAAAAAAGATGCCATTGGCAGTAGCGAAATAAAATAGCATACCACTGAAGAGTAAAGGAGGAACAATATGAAAATTCAAGAAAAGAACTTAGAAAGCTCAGGTCATCAAAAGATAAACTGGGTGTCCAAACATATGAAATTATTAAATTCTATCCAAACAATGAATTACTCATTGAACGGTCTGAAGATAGGGATGTCAATCCATCTCGAGGCTAAGACCGCCTACCTTGCAATAACACTAAAAAAACTTGGCGCCGATGTTTTTGTAACAGGTTGCAACCCTCTATCAACTCAAGACGATGTTGCAGAAGCACTCAAAGACTACGGAATAGTTGTTCATGCCAAGCGAACGGAAGATGAAAGAGAATATTTTTCTTTTCTACACAAAATCCTCGACTACAAACCTGATTTAATACTCGACGATGGTGCTGATTTAACAGTGCTTGCACATACAGAAAGAAAAGAAGTGTTGGATAATCTAAAAGGTGTTTCTGAGGAAACAACAACTGGTGTGAGGAGATTGAAGAATTTACAAGCACAAGGTATATTGAAAGTTCCAGTAATAGCAGTTAACAATGCAAAGATGAAGTTTATGTTTGACAATAGATACGGAACCGGACAGTCAACCTGGGATTCGATAATGAGGAACACAAACCTTCTTATAGCCGGTAAAAGAGTTCTCGTAGCTGGTTACGGCTGGTGCGGAAGAGGCATCGCGTTACGTGCGCACGGTTTGGGTGCTAGAGTAATGGTCAGTGAGGTTGACCCTATCAAGGCTGTTGAAGCACTTATGGATGGATTCGATGTTGGAAAAATTGATGAACTTGCTCCACAAGCAGACATAATAATCACTGCAACAGGCGTTTGTGATGTTTTGAACGAAGAGACGATTCGTAAACTGAAAAATGGAGTCATTTTAGCAAATGCTGGACACTTCAATGTTGAAATACCTATGGAAAAGTTAGAAAAGCTTGCAACAAGAAAATACGAGATAAGAAAGAACGTAACATGCTATGAAATTAATGGAAAAGATATATTCGTCATTGGACAAGGAAGATTAGTTAACTTGGCTGCTGCCGATGGGCACCCGGTAGAGATTATGGATATATCGTTCGCACTTCAGGCACTATCTCTGCTCTACCTGTCACAGCACTACAAAGGTTTAAAAAACATAGTTTACGATTATCCAGAAGAACTTGATAAGCAAGTTGCAATGTTGAAATTAAGGTCTTTGGGAATAGAGATTGATAATCTAACAGATGAGCAGAGAAAATACCTCGAAAGTTTTTAACCCGCTGATGACTTTCGAGAGATTTTTTACAAGCATCGCGAAGAGGTGTAGCATGTGACATTGGTTATAAACAAAAAGGACGACAAAACCCACGCGGCACTTCTTGAAAATGGAAAACTAATTGAAATATACTTCCCAGATGATGAAGAAAGCGTTGCTGGGAGTATATTTGTAGGTAGAATAGAGAAGTTTGTACCTGCGCTTGAGGCTGCTTTTGTCACGCTATCTAACAACGAAAATGGTTTTTTGAGATTGAAAGACATAAGACCAGAGTATCTTGAAGCATTTGGTTTAAAGAAACTCCAAGAAGGGCAAAAAGTACTTGTCCAAATAAAAAAGGAAGGTGGACAAACAAAAGGACCACAGGTAACTACAAATATAAGTCTACCAGGTAGATATGTTGTATTAATGCCGTTTTCACACAGCATAGGTGTGTCAAGGAAGATTCAAGCCCCAGAGGACAGAAATAAGCTAAAAGAATTAGGACTCAAACTACGTGAAAAATACTCTTTCGGATTCATAATGAGAACTGCTGCAGCAGAAGCTACAGAAGAACACATTTACGAAGAAAGTGAATTACTGATAACCAAGTGGAGCGAGTTAGTAAAAGAATTTAAGAATGCTAAAAAAGTCAAGCTACTTTACAAAGAGTCAGATTCTGATGAATTCTTAATTAGGGAGTTTTTGAAAGAAGGAGTTGACGAAGTAGTTACTAACTCAGTAACGTATAAAGAGCTGATAAGGAACTACTCTAAAAATATTCGTATAAAAGTGATCGACGGAGATGCATTCGAAGAGCTGGGAATAAACGAGGAACTCAAGCGTGTTTTAAGCCGTCACATTCCTTTGCCTTCAGGTGGTGAAATAGTAATTGACAAGACAGAAGCAATGGTTGTAATAGACGTCAATTCTGGACACTTTACAACCACGAGTGACCACGAAGAGCTCTCAGAACAAATAAATGCAGAAGCAGCCGTAGAAATCGCAAGAATTCTAAGATTAAGAAACCTTGGGGGTATAATAATCGTAGATTTTATAGATATGAGAAGTGAAAAAAGCAGGAACAAAATCATCGAAATTATGAGAAAAGAAGTGCTAAAGGATAGGAACAGGGTTGAAATCTACGGTTTTACACAACTCGGACTTCTCGAAATGACTAGGAAAAGAACGAGTAAATCGTTGGACGAACGCTTGACAACAACATGCCCAGTATGTAACGGAAAAGGAGCAATACCAAGCGCTGAGCTTGTTATTCAACAACTTTTTAACACACTTCAAAAAAAGCCGAAGGATGTTTCAGAAGTTATCGTCAAATTACATCCACACTTCAAAAACAAGATTAACAAAGAAGAAATCAAAAAAGTTGCCAAAGTAAATGTCCATGTGCATTTTACCCACGTAAACCCGTCAAATTTCGAAGTAACTTGGAAAAAATGACTCAAGTATGGTATAATCCTTAGTTACGTTCAAAGCATGAGCGCATCCAACATTCACAAGTGGGAGGGAAGGATATATGGAGATGCTTAAAATCTATGTCAATGGAGAAACTTACGAAATAGCTCCGGGGACAACATTAGAACAAATTGCTAAAGATTATGAGAAAAAAACAGGAAAGATGGTGCTCGGTGCAAGATTAAACAACTCTATCGTTGAATTATTCCGACCCATATATCGCTCAGTAGAAGTCAGTTTTATTACACTCGACTCACAAGATGGAATGAGGATATATCAACGTGGTTTACTATTCATCTTACACGCGGCCGTTAGGAGTTTGTTTAAAACCTACGCTCTTAAAGTGTTACATACGATTGGTCACGGAATATACTGCGAAATAAGAGATAAAAATACACCTGTAGAACTCTCTGAAGATGATGTGAAAAACATTGCAAACGAAATGAGAAAATGGGCTGAAGCAGACATAAGGTTTAAAAAGAACGAATTACAGAAAAGCGAAGCGATTCAACTCTTTGCTTCTGCAGAAATGGAAGATAAAGTAAAGCTTTTAAAATACAGGAAGAAGAAAACTGTCAAAGTATACGAAGCAAATGGTCATTTTGACTATTTCTATGGTTACATGCCACCATCCACAGGGTACCTGAAATGGTTTGATATTGTCAAATACGAACAAGGATTTGTCCTTCTTCTTCCTGTGGTTAAAGATGGAAAAATTTCCGTACCTGCATTCAAACCGTTACCAAAACTATCTGCCGTTTTTCTTGAATACTCAAGATGGCTCGAAATAATGGAAATAAACAGTGTTGGAGAACTAAATGAAGTGATTGCAAAAGGCGAACGAGCGGTAACTGATTTAATAATACTTGCAGAAGCACTCCATGAAAAAAGAATAGCTATGATATCCGAAGAGATTAAGAAAAAAGGGAACGTCAGGTTAGTTCTCATTGCAGGTCCTTCATCTAGTGGAAAGACAACATTTTCAAAAAGGTTGATGATACAATTGAAGGCAAGCGGTTTTAAGCCTGTTACTATATCCTTGGACGACTACTTTGTCGACAGGGAAAAAACACCTCGCGACGAAAATGGAAACTATGACTTTGAAGCACTTGAAGCAATAGATGTAGATTTGTTTAACAGAAACTTAGTTGACCTTTTCAATGGTAAAGAAGTTGAAATACCAAAATTCAATTTCGTTACGGGAAAAAGGGAACCAGTGGGAACAAAGATGAAAATCGACAAGGACCAGATAATAATAGTTGAAGGTATACATGGTCTCAATCCAAAACTAACAGAACTTGTGCCTGAAGAACTGAAATTTAAAATCTACGCAAGTGCACTCGCTCAGCTCAACTTGGACAATGTTAACAGATTACACACAACCGATGTAAGGCTCTTAAGAAGAATGGTGAGGGACAGCAAATTCAGAGGGCACGATGCACTTGCAACACTAAGAATGTGGGATAGCGTGAGACGTGGAGAGGAAAGAAACATCTTCCCCTATCAAGAAAATGCAGATGCGATGTTCAATAGCGCACTTATTTACGAAGTGTCTGTTCTCAAAATCTTTGCAGAACCTCTCTTGGCAGTGGTTCCCGATGATGTGCCTGAATCAACGGAAGCTAACAGGTTGTTGAAGATACTTGATTACTTCTTGCCTATCACTAACATTGAAGACATTCCACGAACGTCCATTATAAGAGAATTCATAGGTAGGAGCGCTTTTAGATATTAATTTCAAAAACTTTAATGGAATATAGCGAGGTGAGGCATGTGGAAAACCAACTTGGACCAACTGAAAGAAAATACCTTCTGGCAGTCTACCTGACACTGAACGAAATGGGATGGACAAGATTGAAAAAGATATCGAACTTTTTAAGAGTTAAGATGCCTTCAGCAAAGCAATTTTTGGAAAGATTGGCAGATGCAGGTCTACTTTATTATGAACACAGAGGTGGTATCTCTCTAACACCAGATGGAAAAAGAATTGCTGTTTCAGAAAACGCACGGTTTAATGCAGTAAAGATATTCTTTTGTGAAATTTTACAACTTTCCCCAGAGGAAGCGGATGAAGCAGCATGGAACATATACTTCAATCTAAGTGAAAATACGGTAAATAAATTCTCAGATTTTGCAAGGTTTCTCTTCGAAGACGAAGGAAAAGAAATTGTTGAAAAATTCAGAAAATTCCTATCGCAACCGCGCAAAAAGTTAGCACCGTGTCCATTAACAACGCACATCTTTGGTGCTGAAAATACTAAAGAACATACCAAGGAGGAAGCAGAAAAGTGATGAAAGTGATGAATGATGATAAATTAAACGTTCAGGAACCCGTTGAATACGATATACTAGTAAAAATAAAAAAAGAAGACGTTCACATCTTAAACTATTTACTCGAAGCTGAAGATAATGTTATGAACATAAGAAGTTTCGAAGGTGAATATCTCAAAGTGATTGCCACAAAAGATACAGTAATTGACGCAATCAGGCTTCTTGAAAATGTAAGGAGTTTAGTCGATTTGGAAATCGTAGCATTAAAACCGAATAACGGAAGTGCTGGATAACACTTTCGAGAATAACGAAAACCCCAACACGCTTTTCTGTTGTTGGGGTTGTTTTTTGTTAAATACTGCAAGTTTATTACTCCTTGGGGGGATAGTATGGGGATTGATTTCCAAAGGCTAAACTTGCCTGTTCAATTCAAAGATTACATTCTGCGGTCTGTTTCTTTAGATGATATCGAAAAGGCGTATTTGATGCGCAAGAAAGTTGCCGAAGAAAGTGATACGATACTTTCCACACCCGATGAGATAACGCTGGAAGGAATGACAAACTGGATAAAGAACTGGCTATCCATGGAGACCAAGTTGTTCTTAGTTGCTGAATACGCTCACGACATAGTCGGTCAATTGTGGGTGTGGTTTTTGGATAATAAGAAAAAGACAGCGCACGTTGCTGAATTTGGAATGGAGATTGTAATAGAACACCGGGGTAAAGGACTTGGTTCAAAGTTTACGGAAATAGCTATTGATTGGGCAAAAAGTAATGGAGCTATCAGAATTGAAGCAGAAACACTGGAAAAGAACATCCCCATGCGGAAAATATTAGAAAAATATGGCTTCCAGCTTGAGGGTAAAAAAAGATGTTATCTTAAAAACTCAGATACTTACGAGAACGTGGTTTTTTACGGAAAGATTTTGAAAGAGCAAGAGTGCATAGAACAGAACTTTCAAAGATAAAGCATTATAAAAGTAATAGACCGGGTTTCCTGAGTTTGTGAAAACCTGTGAAAGCTAGTATAATAAGTTTTAGACAAGACAATTTAATTCTAAAAAATTTGGAGGGGACAAATAATGTCAATTACGACCAAAACTGGCGACATGGGAGAAACAAGTCTTGCAAATGGGGAGCGCATATCAAAAGCTCACCTTAGGGTTGAAAGCTATGGAACTGTAGATGAACTGAACTCATTTTTGGGACTGGCTAAGCATTTCCTACCTGACAATGAGAGGGAAATTGTAGAACAAGTACAAAAAGACCTTTTTAGACTGGCTGCTGAACTGGCGAAAGGAGAAAAATTTGTCAGGTTGATAAATGATGAAGATGTTGAAACACTTACAAAATATGTTCACACCTACGAAGAAACTGTAAAGCTTGATTCTTTTGTTCTACCGGGTGAAACTATTCCAAGCGCTTATTTAGATGTATGCAGAACAATTGCGAGACGAGCAGAAAGGCTCGTTGTACGCCTTTCACAACAAGAACAAGTAAGACCAGAAATTATAAAGTATCTGAACCGGCTTTCCGATTTGCTTTACATAATGGCTCGTTTTGTAGAAGGTAAACACTTAACAAAGATAAGGGGAAGTGAGTTATGAAAGTATCAACACCTACAAATGGAATCCATGTGACCATCGACGGTGAACATCTCACCTTGGAAGATGTTCATCTTGTAAGTCGAAAGTATGCTCATGTTGGGATATCTTTAGAAGCATATGAAAAAATAAGAAAGAGTAGAGAAATTGTCGAAAGATTTCTTAACATAGGTAAACCCATATACGGTGTCAATACAGGATTTGGCGCACTTGCAAACATTCGAATATCAAAGGAAAAACTTAAAGAACTCCAAAGAAACATAATTCTCTCACACTCTGCAGGTATAGGCAATTATCTTCCTGAAGACTTTGTGAGAGCAATGATATTAATAAGAGCCAATGCACTAGCCAAAGGACTCAGTGGTGTTAGACCGATGGTTGTGGAAAAACTCGTGGAGCTCTTGAACAAGAAAATAACACCTGCTGTTCCAGAAATAGGTTCAGTTGGCGCAAGTGGTGATTTAGCTCCGTTATCGCACATTGCAATGGTACTAATTGGAGAAGGAAAAATCATCAAAGATGGAAAAGCTGTGGTCTTCAAGCCCTCAGATTACAATTTCCAACCGATACATCTGGAAGAAAAAGAAGGTTTAAGTTTGATAAACGGAACTCAGTTCATGGCTGCACACTTAGCTTTAATCGTGCGTGATTTAGAAAGACTTATGAAGATAGCCACCTTAGTTGCCGCTTCAAGTGTTGACGTACTTCTTGGGACCCCTACAGCGTTCGATGAAAGGATACAAACCGCAAGACCGCATCCAGGTCAGATAAAAATTGCGCAGATGCTCAGGGAATTTCTCGACGGAAGTCAAATCAGAGACAGCCACAAGAACTGCGGGAAAGTGCAGGATGCTTACACACTGAGAACGATACCTCAAGTTTACGGGGCTGTCTTGGATACTATCGAATGGGTTAAGGAAGTTGTCCAACGTGAGATTAACTCTGCTACTGACAATCCTTTGGTTTTCGAAAACGAAATCATCAGTGGCGGCAATTTCCATGGAGAACCTTTAGCTCTTTGCGCAGATTACTTGTCAATCGCACTAACTTCTCTGGGAAATATGATAGAAAGGAGAATAGACAGATTAGTTAATCCCAAGGTCAACGAAGGTCTACCACCGTTCCTTGCTGGTGGTGAAGAAGGTTTGAACAGTGGTTATATGATTTGGCAATACACGGCCGCCGCTCTATGTAACGAAAACAAAGTTCTTTCACATCCAGCAAGTGCCGATTCCATACCAACTTCAGCTTATCAAGAAGATCACGTCAGTATGGGAGCTAATGCTGTAAGAAAACTTAGGAAAGTCCTTGAAAACATTGTCTCACTGATTAGCATCGAAGCAATGCTCGTTTCGGTTGCTTTAGATTCTCGAAGACCTTTGAAGAGTTCTTGTAAAATTGAAGAGTTTTATGGTAAAATTGATGTAAAACTATCAGAAGATAGATATTTTGGCGAAAATTTTGAGAAAGTTAAACAAGTGATTCTTGAGGAGGTGTTCTCATGAGTTTGCGAGCAAAACTTATCTTGTCTTTAGTTTTGGTTGGTGTTGTTGCGTCCGTTGTAAGTGTCTTCGTCTCGGTGCTCGTATCTATTTCAATAGTTAGGGATGCTGCAGCTCAAATTCAAACTCTTGTTTTGAACTCTGTAAAAAAGGACGTAGAAATTTACATAAACGATATTGTTAAACCGTTGTATGAATATTCAGCCAGTGGTGCCATATCACCGTATATGATGAATACAACAGACGAATTGGGAATTTCACAACTCGGCTGGGGAGTTAGAAATGCCTACAGCGCATTAAATCAGAAAGGTTATGTAGACGTCTTTGTAATTCTGCCGGATAAACGAGTTGTTTCTAAAGACGGGCTTGTCGATATTAAATTTCCAAATGATATAATTGAAAACATTCTGACAGGTAAGAAAGACTATGATATTTACATACCATATGAATATGATGGAAAACAACTTATTCTGGTGGTTGCCACTGTAAAAGATTTTGGAGAAAACGTTATTGGAGTCTTGGCTGGAATGTATCCTCTAGATGATTTACAAAAAATGGTTTCTAAAACAAAGATAGGGCAATCAGGTTATTTGGCACTCACTTACGGAACCTTAACAGTTGCTCATCCAAAAGCTGAATTCATTGGAAAACTTGACTTAGCTAAAGAGGAAGGAACTAAAGAACTTGCACAGGCTATTATTTCAAAAACCAAAGGAACAGTTGTTTACAATTTCAACGGGAAAAAATTCGGAGCATTTGAAAGGATAGGAAGTTACAATTTGACAGCTATCGGTATTATTCCATACTCCGAAATTACAAGTGCTGCTCGAAGGATTATAATGTCCGGTGTTTTTGCGGGAATAATCATCGCCCTTGGTGCAGCTTTGATTGCTCTCTTCCTAACTGACACTATAACCAAACGTATCAATCATGTCGTTGAGGTTGCTCAGAAAGTTGCGAACAACGATTTAACAGCCGAAATTTCCGAAGACCAACTTGGTAAAGATGAAATTGCTGAACTTGGACGTGCATTTAAGATACTTATAGATAGCTTTAAACAAACGGTTGGTGAGGTTATGAAACTTGGAGCACAAGTTTCGTCTGTTTCTTTCATGCTTGATGACCTTGCAAAGAATTCAGCCGAAGCGGCAATGGCATCTAAAGAAACAGTCCAGAAAACAACGCTTGAGGTCCAAGATATCGCCGCAGCAACACAAGAGGCAAACAGTGGAATGGAAGAGATTGCCGCAGGCGCTCAAAACATAGCAAGATATTCAGAGAAACTATCTCAAAGTGCTGAATTGATGAAAGAAAATGTCACAACTGTTTCGCACAGAATGTCAGAAGTTGAGACATCAGTAGGTGAAATCAGAACTGGTATGGGAGAATCATTAAATGCTATAGTTGAGCTAACGAAATTCTCGAATCAAATCGGAGAGATAGTTGATACTATTTCAAGCATAGCAGAGCAAACAAACTTGCTGGCACTGAACGCTGCAATAGAGGCAGCCCGTGCAGGTGAAGCAGGTAGAGGTTTTGCGGTTGTTGCTGATGAAATAAGGAAACTTGCCGAAGAGAGTAGGCAAGCAACTAAAAAGATAGCAGAGATACTTGGGAAAATAGGTGAGCAAGCGAAAAAGGTTGAAAAAGTGACGACGGGAGTAAGTCAAAAAGTGGATGGTTATGTTGCAACAGTTAAAGAAGCTGGAGAAAGTCTGAAGATATTGATAGAAAAGATAGAAGAAGTTTCGAAGATGACAACCGACTTAGCAGCAACGGCTGAAGAACAGAGTGGTGCAACAGAAGAAGTCAGTGCTGCGATGGATAAAATAACAAAGAACATCCAAGAAGTGGAACACGATATTGAAGAAATGGCAGCCCAAATTACAAATCAAGCAGAACAAGTTAACGAAGTTAAGAACTATTCAGACGAACTATCAAAAGCTGTAAGTGATTTGAACGAATATGTGAAAAGATTTAAGATTTGAAATTTGGAAAATCAGAGTTAAAAATCCCCCGCCGTAAAGTGCGGGGGATTTTTGTGTTTATTCAATTTAACATTTACTCTTCTTCTTCCTCTTCGATTTCATCAAGGAGTTCTTCGTAATGCGGTTTCAGTTCTTCTTGTTCCTCTTCTTCAAGGCTCTCTATGGTTCTTTCTTTTATCTCTTCTTTTGCTTGTCCAAGCGGGTGAGCAGGGTCCAACCTTCCCGAGAATATCTCTATCTTTTCTCCGTTCTCGTAGATATACTCTTTCGCATTCACTGGGGTCTTTAACACTTCAAGAACGATTTGCATAACTTCCTCATCCAGGTCCTCGTTTTCTGGAAACTTGATGATAAGAGAGCCATTTTCGAATTTTACTTCGCATCTCTTTTCTTCAACTAACCTTCTAAGTTCTTCATTTTTCAGTGCGTAGTCTGCTCGCTGTTCACTTACAGTCAGTTCCATCACGTAGTAGAACGACATCCTTACACCCCTTGCTCTTTAGCAGCAACATAAGCCTTAACCTTTGCTGCTAATCTTGATTTCCTCCTGCTTGCTTGGTTCTTGTGGATCGCGCCTCTTCTTGCTGCCTTATCGATAGCACTTTGAGCTACTCTGAAGAGTTGTTGCACTTCTTCAACAGGTTTGCCTTCGGCTAAAGCTTTGAGAACCGCTTTAATCTTGTTTTTCATACTTGTTTTGTAAGCTTTGTTGAGTATCCTTCTTTTCTCCGACACTCTTACACGCTTTGCCGCTGACTTTGTGTTAGGCATACGAACAAATCCCTCCTACTCTTTCGTTTTTCTTTTTTCTTCCTAATCAATTCCCCATCCGTAGATGGGACTTCTTCTTTCCGTCGTTCTAGTAAAAAATTACAAATTGAACGCTGCTCTTAATTCTTTAACCATGTCGGTCTTTTCCCATGTGAAATCAGGGTCGTTCCTACCGAAGTGACCGTATGCCGCTGTCTTTTTGTAAATTGGTCTAAGTAAATCAAGCTTTTTGATAATGGCCCCAGGTCTGAAGTCAAAGAGCTCTGTTATTACTTTCAACAATTTTTCTTCGTCCACTTTTGCTGTACCAAATGTATTTATCATTATCGATACTGGTCTTGCAACACCGATAGCATAAGCAACCTGAATCATAAGCTTATCTGCCAAACCTGCTGCAACAACGTTCTTAGCAACGTACCTTGCAAAGTAGTGTGCAGACCTATCGACTTTTGTGGGGTCTTTTCCACTGAATGCGCCACCACCATGAGGTATAGCTCCACCGTATGTATCAACTATAATTTTTCTTCCTGTAAGTCCAGTGTCCGCAGAAGGACCACCAAGAACAAAACGACCCGTTGGGTTTACCAGAATTCTCATCTTATCATCTCTTAAGTTTTCGGGAATGACTGGATCAATTACATATTTTATAAGTGCTTCCTTAATTTCTGGAATAGTAACATCTGGTTCGTGCTGTGTAGAAATCAACACGGTATCGACTCTTACTGGTTTGTCGTTTTCATCGTATTCGATGGTAACTTGCGTTTTACCATCTGGTCTCAAGAAAGGCACTGTTCCATTCTTCCTAACTTCCGCAAGTTTCATGGCGAGTTTATGTGCAAGCATTATTGGAAGTGGCATAAATTCTTCTGTTTCGTTTGTTGCGTACCCAAACATCATTCCTTGGTCACCAGCTCCGATTTTCTCAAATTCATCTTCTGCTTTTTGACCTTCTTTGTACTCTGCTGCTTCGTCAACACCAAGTGCGATATCTGGTGATTGGCTGTGAATTGAAGAAAGAACTGCACAAGTTTCACCATCAAAACCATACTTCGCTCTTGTGTAACCAATTTCAAGAACCGTCTTTCTTACAATATCTTGGACGTCAACGTATGCTCTTGTTGTTACTTCACCTGCAACAACAGCAACACCTGTGGTGAGCAACGTTTCAACAGCAACACGCGCCTTTGGGTCCTCTGCAATAATCGCGTCTAAGATGGCATCGCTAATCTGGTCCGCCATCTTATCTGGGTGTCCTTCCGTAACACTTTCGCTCGTGAACAACCTTCTCATCTCTCTGCCTCCCTTTCATAAGTTTCTTTTGATATGAACTTCCCACCTTCTATTTCGATGCTCACTGGCTTGTAAGAGCCTGTGAACTTTGCTCTTAGTTCAATCTTATTGGGACACTTTGAACCTACGTAAATTTTCTCAATTTTGAAAGGTGCTGACCTGTTATCGTAATCTATTATAAAGTCATAGCCTATACGCAGATGGCTTCTGAATACCTCGCCACATTTATTACACTTGATGTATACAACTAAAGCGTTGGATTCCTTATAAAACGGGTTCTTTTCCAAATCTGCTTCTGTTTTTTCTCTCTTTTTGAAGAAAAACATATCAATCACCTTCTCTGAACGTTGAAAGAAAACTTCCCGACGTTTCCAAAAGCATCACTTATTTCAAGCACTACTTTGTACGAGCTCATGTTATAATCTTTCACTCTGTTCACTTTGACATAAGGAAGTGTCTCATCGCTATACAACTTGTAATATCCTCTATAAATAAGTGCGGTCATTACAGAGCGTTCATCATACAGAGAGTAAGGTTTCTCCCAGTATTCCATAGGTAACCTGTCAAGTATTATATGATACACCAAATCACCTGAAAAGTACACTTTTATTTCTTTAATTCCAAGTAAATTTTTCGCTAATTCTGTGTACGTTTCAACAGCTATTTTTGGGTACGTTCCGTAAAACTCATATGTAGCATTTTCCGAATACGAGTATTCTTTACCATCTATTATCAAACTTTTCAAAATAATCCCCATTTGGACAGGTTTCAACAAACTTTTGTCAATAAAATCCAAGGGGTTGTAGATGTTCTTTTCCTCTTTGTCTCGAACCTCGAAATGACAATGTGGTTGCGCAGCTTCACCGGTCTTACCAGAATAACCTATTACCTCACCTGCAGAAACTTTCCAATCATCCGCTAAAAACTCAACAACAATCCTTTTGGCTCCAAATTCTTCCCTTAACATATTTGCCAATTTTTCATATTTCTCTGCGAACTGTGAAAGATGAGCATACAACGTTCTGTAGCCATCTGGGTGCTCTAAAACTACAGTGTTACCATATATGTTATCCAAATCTATCTCCAACCTTCTTACAAAACCGTTAGCAACCGCCTTGATTGGGATTCCTTCTTTAAGAAAAGTACTAAAATCTATTCCAGAATGGAAATGTGGAACCTTTCCAGTGGCTCGGAACTCCATGAATGTAGCGGTAATATAAGAACTATCTACAGGTAGTTGATACAAAGCTACAAGCAAAGATGGCACAAAAGCTATAAAAAAGAAGCTGACAAACAAAACTAATTTAAAGCGGTTTAAAAAATGTCTAACTTCTAATACCTCTATTACCTCCATCTTCTCCTCTCCTTACAGATAAGAATTCTCAACCTTTGAATTCAAAACACGTTCTATCTTGAGCACTATACTCTCAGGTCCACTTATTTGGACGAAATCAAACTCACTTGAAGAAGTTAACTTTTCTATAGTCACGTATTCACAATACTTAGAAATTAGTCCGTAATCTGAATGGTTTATTCTAAGATTAACGTGAATATCAAAAGATTTAAAATATTCCTCCATCTTTGACAACAAACCATTTAAACCCTCTCTTTGTTTTGCAGATATGAAAACCCCATGAGGGTATTCGTATCTTATAAGCTCAAGTTTGTCATCCGGTAGAGCATCTATTTTATTAAAAACAAGAATTGTTGGCTTTTCATGAGCTCCGATTTCTTCTAACACGCTGTATGAGGCGCGGATTTTGTCTTTGTAAAATGGGTCCGAAATATCAACAACAAGCAACAAAAGATCCGAATAAAGTATCTCTTCCAGTGTTGAGTGGAAGGCCTCAACAAGTGTATGAGGCAACTTACTTATGAACCCTACTGTATCACCAACAAGGCAACTTCGACCACTTGGTAATTTAACCTTTCGGATAGTAGGATTTAATGTGGAAAAGAGTTTATCTGAAACAAGTATATCTTTTTCACCTGAAATCGAACTCAACAAAGTGCTTTTCCCAGCGTTCGTATAACCAACAATTGAAACAAGGTAGTATCCACTCTCCAATCTGGACTTCCTTGCATTTTCTCTGTTGAGTTTTAATTTTGCGAGTTCCTTTCTCAAAGTCGAAATTCTTTGTTTTACCTTTCTTTTATCAAGCTCAAGTGCGGTTTCACCTGGACCTCTTGTACCTATACCTGCACCAGGATTTGACAAATACAAACCTTTTCCTCTCAGTCGAGGCAACTCATAAATAAGTTTTGCCATTTCTACTTGTAGCTTTCCTTCGTGAGTTGTTGCATGTCTGGAAAAAATTTCAAGGATTACCTGCGTTCTATCAAGGATAGGAACATTTAAAACGTTTTCTATGTTTCTTTGTTGAATGGGTGTTATTTCATCGTCAAAGATAACTACATCAATTTGGTTTTCTTCACAGAAGTTCTTTATCTTCTCTAATTTCCCACTACCGACGTAAGTTGCCGGGTCTGGTTTTTCTCTGCGTTGAATTATTGTATCCAAAACCTCTATATCCAGTGTCTTACAAAGTAACTCCAATTCTTCAACAGATTCCCTTGTTCTATAGTCAAGAGCTTGTGCTATCGCTACTATAACTCCGTTTTTCCTAAACTCTGTCATCCCCCTTCCACAAATAAATTTCTGAAAACCTATTCTTGCGTTTCTTCAAAACCTTGTTGTTCTTGTTCTTGCTCTTGTTGTTCTCCCTCTTGTTCCTCTGTTTTCATTAGCATAATGTATTGAGCGGGTTGGATAGTGCTAATGGCATGTTTGTAAATGAGCATCTGTTGCCTACCGTTTTCTAAAAGGACAGTAAAGTTGTCAAACGACCTAACAATACCTTTGGCTTGGAAACCGTTAACTAAGTAAACCTTCACCTCTATCTTCCGCGTTCTAACAATGTTCAAAAAACGATCCTGAAGGTTAAACTTCTCTTTAGCCACTCAAAATCCCCCCAATGTTTATAAAGGATGAAAAAACAACACAATGCAATGTGATTATACCACAACTTGTGTAGATTTCAAAGAGATGTTTTTAACATGTTTATAATCCTTTTCAGCCTGTCCTCTATATATTTTTGTTTAATTTGACAAATTATTTGGATTATGATACAATATTTTTGGGAGGTGGGAATCGTGGCAAAAATGTTACCAAGATGTCCCGTATGCGGGAAGCCAATGAAAGTCGTCCAGCTTAGGTGTGATGATGATGGTGTAACCGTTAGTGGCGCGTTTGAAGCACCCGCGTTCGCATACTTAGATGAAGAAGACACAAAGTTCATTATGATGTTTCTAAGGACGAAAGGTAACTTGAAAGAGATGGAACGATTAACAGGTATCGGATATTTCGCATTAAGAGGAAGGCTTGACAAAGTCTTAGAAAAAATGGGACTCACACCAATCGAAGACGAGGAAGAACAGGGAAACTCTGAAGATGTTTTTAAGCTACTGAAAGAGAAGAAAATTACTGTTGAAGAAGCTATAGCTATTCTGAAAAAGAAAAGAGGTGAAAACGATGGGAGAGCTTCCGAATGACTTACTGGCGATTTTGCAAGCTCTTGCCAGAAACGAAATTACCGTTGACGAAGCAGAACAACTTATCGAAGCAATTATGGATAAGCGAACCCAAGAGCGGAGAAAAGGGTCAAAAAGTTACATTGGTAAGGATTTCATAATAAACCCAGGCGAGGAATATTTTGGAAAAGTTGAAGTAGTGAATGGCAAAGCCATTATCAACGGAAGACTTCTTGGTGACCTTGAAGTTGTCTTCGGGGAACTGATTTTTTCGGGAGAGGTAGCAGGAAATGTTGAACTTGTAGGGACAAACATTGTCTGGAATGGTGGACATATCACAGGTAATCTTGAAATGGTAGGTTGTTCTTACAAAGGTACCAAACCCATAGTGGATGGAAAAGTTAACGAGGTGAATAACTTCTTCATAAATGGTGTACTTGGAATTGTTAGAAATCTCGTAGTGAAGCCTTTTTTGTCGGGTATAAAAATTGAAGAATAATTTTCAAACCAAATACAGACAGGTGGGTGAGGAAAGATGGATAGAGCAGAATTAAGACAAGTGTTAGAAGCTGTCGAGAGGGGAGAACTAACCCCAGAAGATGCTGAAAAGTTGATAGAAGCGATTTACAATAAAGAAAAAGAAAATGAGGAAAAAAGCAAAGAAGAAGAGTTTGTGGAAGTAACGGAGGAAATTGAAGAGAACAAAGAGATACACCGGAATATCTCCATGACCAACGGAAAACTTATAATCAAAGGTAAAGTCAACGGAGACGTATCTGTAGTAAATAGTATCGTCGAAATCCATGGTATTATCAACGGAGATTTGAACGCTGTGAGGTCCAAGATAATCTGGGCTGGAGGAAAGGTAGAAGGAGATGTAAATTCAATACTCTCAAAAGAGGAAGGAACTCCGAATGTTTCTGGAAAACACAATGTTATAGCATTTGAGGTTCATTTTGTTGAAAAATTGTCTAAAAAGATGACTTTTAAATCCGACAAAGAAATTTTCATTGAAGGCGAACAAAAAATAGAGTTGCTAAAGAAAGAAAAAGTGATAGTAAACGGAAAACTCTCAGCCATTTCAATTGAATGTGATAAACTTGTCTTAACAGGAACTTTAGGAGCAGTTGAGCTAAAAGCAGGTGATGTGGTTATTTCTAAAAATGGTATACTAACTTCTGAACGAGCAGAAGCTGAAAGAATTGTCAACAGTGGGGAATGCCACATAAATATTTTGGAAACGGAAGTACTTGCAAATTCTGGTTTCGTCAAGGCAGACGAAATCAAATGCGAGAGTGCAGATAATTCGGGCAGGTTAAGAGCAAGAACTTTTATCGGGGAAGAAATGGACAACAAAGGCACAGTCGAATGTCAAGAATTGCGTTTTGAAGATCTCTCCAACAAGGGTAACTTAAAAGTTGAGAAGTTATCTGTAGAAAAGCTAAGCAACTCGGGGGATTTACAAGCAAATGAGTTAGACTTGGAAGAACTTTACAACACCGGCCAAATAAACGCGAAAGTTCTCGAAAGTGATTATGTAGAAAACAAAGGAAAAATAATTGCAGAGAGATTTGTTTATGAAGAACTAAAAGGCAATCCCATTATTAAATTGGATTAAAATTCTACACAAAAAGGAGCGTGATAGCGTGTTTTGGGGTGTCATACTTTTTACGGCCGGTATTTTTACTCTCTTGAGTGTGATTTTGTCCATAACATCACTAGTTTGGTTAATTTTTGGTGCGATAGCATTGGTTGGTGGTATCGTTAGTTTGATAAAAAGTTTCCCCAATGGTCTTGGACTATCAATCTTAGGTGCTCTAATCATTGTTCAGTCCTTAGGTTACATCAAAATGGGATTCTGGGAATTCGTTGTGGCAATCATTGCTGCTGGATTGATAGAGATTGGTTTGAAACTCATAGTTGCAAGTTATAGAAAGGAAAGCCGGTAGAGTTTATAATTAAATGCCAAAAAGCAAGCGGGGATAAAGTATGTTTCCCCGCTTTGTTGATTAATTTGGTTTTTCGATATAGAAAAATTTGGCAACCCCAACTCACTGACCACTCCAGTAGTTTGGTGGTTCTTTTGTAATAACGATATCGTGTGGATGGCTTTCCTTAACCGATGCTTGTGTAACCTTAATGAATTTGGCTTTTTGCTGTAGTTCTTTGATGGTTCTTGCCCCAACGTAACCCATTCCGGCTCTTAATCCACCTACCAACTGGTAGACAACATCCTTAACTGCTCCTTTGTAAGGCACCATACCTTCAACGCCCTCTGGCACAAACTTTTGATTTTCACTCTGAAAGTATCTGTCAGCACTTCCAGATTTCATAGCTCCGATAGACCCCATACCTCTGTAAACTTTGTATTTTCTTCCTTGATAAAGTACAGTCTCACCAGGCGATTCTTCCGTGCCAGCGAATATACTTCCAAGCATTACGCTCTCAGCTCCCGCTGCAAGCGCTTTAACAATATCTCCGGAATATCTTATACCTCCATCGGCAATTATTGGGATATCGTATTTTTTAGCAACCTGAGCACAATCCAATATGGCGGTCAGTTGTGGGACACCAATTCCGGCGACAATTCGTGTGGTGCATATTGAACCGGGACCTATCCCAACCTTTACAGCATCCGCTCCTGCTTTGATAAGTTCTTCTGTTGCTTCGGCTGTTGCAACATTTCCAGCAATCACTTGCAGTTCGGGATAAGCTTTCTTAATAGCTTTAACTGTCTCGATAACCTTTTTCGAATGACCATGAGCTGTATCAACAACGATAACGTCAACACCTGCTTTTACGAGAGCTTCAACACGTTCAAAAGTATCCCTTCCTGTGCCAACCGCTGCTCCCACAAGTAACCTACCTTTCTGGTCTCTTGCTGCATTCGGGTGCTCTATAACGCTGAGAACATCTTTTATCGTTATAAGTCCTACGAGCTTATTGTTCTCATCGACAAGTGGTAGCTTTTCTATCCTGTTTTCATGAAGTATTTCTTTGGCTTTTTCCAGAGATATTCCAGGTTTTGCCACTATCAGTTTTTGCCTTGGTGTCATGAGTTCTTTGACTTTTTTCTTGACATCCTTCTCAAATCTCACATCTCTATTGGTCAACAAACCGACCAAATGTCCTTCATCGTCTACAACGGGGAAGCCACCAATCTTATACTCTGCCATCAACTTCAGTGCGTTGAAAACCGTGTCTTCTGGATGAATAACAACAGGGTTTTCGATTACTCCATTCTCTGTTCTTTTAACTATCTCAACTTGATGTGCTTGCTCTTTGATAGAAAGGTTTTTGTGAATAATGCCAATTCCACCTTCTCGTGCTAAAGCTTTTGCCAATTCACTTTCAGTAACAGTATCCATCGCAGCACTAACAAGAGGGATGTTGAGCCTTATCAAACGTGTCAAGCGAGTTGAAACATCTGTATCAGATGGTAGAACTTCACTGTATTGAGGAACTAACAAAACATCGTCGAATGTGAGCGCTTCTTTGAAAAAAAACTTACTTTCCAACTCATTAACCTTAGAACTTCGCTTAGCACTACTCTTTTTCTTCTCCATTTTTTCAACCTCCATCCACCCCACGGCTTTTTGCTGGTATTCTTTATAATAAAGCAGACCCCATTTTGGGTCTGCCTTCTTTTCTATTCATTCTTTTGTTTGGAGCGGGCGACGGGATTCGAACCCGCGGCCCTCAGCTTGGGAAGCTGATGCTCTACCAACTGAGCTACACCCGCTCAATCTCTAATTATATTATATCATCAGGCGGAGATATTTTCAAGACCCTCAGGTTCCAAGATTTGACCCGATATTAGAAGTTGGCGGTTCCTCCAACAAATGCTGTTTGTTTCCATTGACTGTCTTCCCAAATGTACTTTACACCAGCGTAGAATCCTGAAAACACCGGATAAGCTATCGTCAACCTCGCTTGTGTGTTATCATCAAAGAATTGTTCATTTTCAAAAGGTGTCTCATCGTAAAGATAACCATAGAGAACTAGGCCATTTGTACCACCGATAGCTGGTATGTTTATAAGCCCTTCACCAGATAATGTCATGTTTCCTTCGAAGTTGCCCTTCAGAAGGACTGCTACTTTTCCATATGGGATAAATGTCAAAGCCAAGTTGGCAATGTAACCGAGGTCTGATTTGTATTTATCCGGTCCAAAATCAGGTTGTGATTTTTCAAAACCATAGTTCCTCGAAATCAACCATGGTTTGAAACCATCCGATGCGTAGAACGGACCTGCAACAAATTGAAGCACACCAAAATCGCCAAAGATACCACCGAAAGCACCGTATCCTGTAGTTCCGTCTTTCCACATCTGAGCTCCAGCCTCTGCTCCGACTGAGAATCCAAGCACGTTCGTAGTGAGAGAAACCCCTGCCGCATAGGTAAGAGGCGTAGCAACCGCATCCTCCTTTAGACCGTCCATATCAACTCCACCATACACTGAAAGTTCAAATAAAGAAATCTTAGAACTTACAACCGCTGTATATACTGAGTCAGATTGTGTAAAGGTAAATGTTGAAAGTTGCGCAAGCTGATATGGAACGTGGGCAGAAGCACTCAACATCCCCATTCTAATACCTGCATCTAGGGTTCTTGCATTAGGATTCGAGTATCCACTGAAAACAAAGCCCATCCCGTAGGTTATGGGGCTCATCCTTCCATATCTGAACCAGATATTCCCCAAGTCTAACCCAAGTGCTGTTATGTTGATACCATCAAGGATATTCGTACTCGGTGCCGAAGAACCAGGATATCCAAAGTAAAAACTACCAGTTGTCAAATCCGTTGCATAGGTTGTAAGTGTGAGTCCAAGTGTGAGAGGACCTACTGTAAACTCTGGACCAAATTCGTAAATCATGTAATTTTCGTTGCCAATCTGAACTGTACCGACGTTAAGATAAAACTCCGCAAAGCTCAATGTTGCAAAAAGGACAACGAAGAAAAAGACTGTTTTGAACGTATGTTTTACCATCACCTTTCACCTCCTACTAGTTTTGACCACAGTGATTGCTATATCGTTCATTCCTTTAGAAACCTATTTTCTTGTTAGGCTTTTATATTATACCACGATTTATTTTTAGATATAAAAAAATTGCCGGGTTTCTCAACCCGGCGTAATGCGTGTGTCTATCTAATCCGCCTTTAAGAGAGTATTTGGGTTTGAGCTTACAGCTGGCTTTTTGCCATCTCAATACCTTTTAAAATCGCTTGTTTGTTAATCTCAATAAGCGCAGCTTTTCCTCCGGCAAGTTTCTTCTCAAGAGCTTTGAATACACTATCGACATCGACAACATTTGTTGCTCCAACAACGGCACCAAGCATAACCATGTTTGCAACTTTCAAATTTCCTAACTCATCTGCAATTTCGTTACAAGGTACTTTTACAACGTGTATGTCCTTCCTGGTGGGTTCCCTGTCCACAACCGACTGATTAACGAAAAGATATCCATTTTCCGTAACAGCAGGCTCAAATTTCAGAAGGGATGGTATATTCATTGCAACAATAACTTCTGCGCTGCTAGTCACAGGAGATGCAACAGGTTCGTCACTTATAACAACGGTACAATTCGCAGTTCCTCCCCTCATCTCAGGTCCATACGATGGCATCCAAGTAACGTTCTTACCCTGGAGCATTCCCGCTAAGGATATGATTTGCCCCATCAACATGACGCCTTGTCCACCAAAGCCGGCAAATATCATTCTTGTTGTCATTGCTCATCCCCTACCTTATCAACAAATACTCCAAGTGGGTATTCCGGAACCATATGTTGTTCCAACCATTTGAGCGCCGAAACAGGGTCAATACCCCAGTTTGTCGGACATGTGGATAGCACCTCAACCATTCCAAAACCCAACCCTTTTATTTGAGCTAAGAACGCTTTCTTTATTGCTTTCTTTGTCTTCACAACATCCTGTGGCGTATTAACTTTCGTTCTAGCCAAGAATGCAACACCTCGTGCTTCTTTTATGATTTCAGCAACGTGAAGCGGATAGCCATCGTTTTCTGCACTTCTGCCGTAAGGTGTCGTTGTTGTTTTCATGCCTAATAACGTGGTAGGTGCCATCTGTCCGCCTGTCATTCCGTAGATTGCGTTGTTTACAAAGATAGTTGTAATCTTTTCACCTCTGTTTGCCGCATGGACAATTTCCGCAGTTCCTATAGCTGCGAGGTCTCCGTCCCCCTGGTATGTGAACACGTAAAGGTCTGGTCTTGCTCTTTTCATACCAGTAGCAACAGCAGGTGCCCTACCGTGCGCTGCAACAGTTGCATCTGTGTTAAAAAATTGATACGCAAATACCGAACATCCGATTGGAGCCACAGCGATTGTCTTTTCTCTTATGCCAAGCTCATCAATAACTTCTGCAACTAACCTATGGATTATTCCATGTGTACAACCTGGACAGTATGTGAACTCTCTTTCAGTTAATGCTTCCGGCTTTTTCAATATAACTTCAAATGCCATATACATTACCTCCCGAGCTTAGATTTTAATGCTTGGAGTATTTCGTCAGGTGTTGGTACAACTCCTCCGAGTCTTCCGTAATATTCAATTGGCGCATGGTCCTTTACCGCGATTTTAACATCTTCCAACATCTGGCCCATGTTCATCTCAACATCGAAAATCAATTTTTTGCCTTTCGAAATTTCTTCAAGTCGCTCGTATGGGAATGGCCATAGTGTAATAGGTCTGAATAGTCCAACCTTTATACCTTCCTTCCTTGCTTGTTCAACAACGCTTTTAGCAATCCTTGCCACCGTTCCAAACGCAGTAATGACCACTTCTGCATCATCTAGTTTATATTCTTCCCAACGTTTCTCTTTTGCCTCAATTTTTTTGTATTTTTCAACAAGCTCAAGGTTCATTTTTTCCAATACATAGGGGTCAATATCGAACGATACAACGATGTGTTTTTCTCTACCATTGGCACCTGTCAGAGCCCAGCTATCATGCTTGGGTAACGTATTTAAATCCCTAAACTCGGGGAATGTGACAGGTTCCATCATTTGACCAATAACACCATCGGCGATTATTAATACTGGGTTTCTGTACTCATCAGCAAGGTCAAATGCAAGATACGTTAAGTCAACTGCTTCCTGCACTGTTGACGGTGCAAGAACGATAAGCTTGTAATCTCCATGTCCCCCACCTTTCGTTGCTTGCCAATAGTCTCCTTGGGAGGGTTGAATATCTCCGAGACCAGGTCCACCACGCACAACATTGACAAGAACTGCTGGTAACTGTGCACATGCCATGTAAGAAATGCCTTCCTGCATCAAGCTAAAACCTGGTGAAGATGTAGATGTCATAACTCTTGTACCCGTGCACGCTGCACCGTACACCATGTTAATTGTTGCAACTTCACTTTCTGTTTGCAAGAAAGTTCCACCAATTTCTGGCATTCTTTTCGACATGTATTCAGGTAGTTCATTCTGAGGTGTTATTGGGTAACCAAAAAACAAACGACAACCAGCACGTATCGCTGCTTCACCTATTGCTTCCGTCCCTTTTACCAAAACTCTTTCGCTCATTTGTTTTTCCCTCCTTAAGCACTTTCTACTTCTCGGTAAACTGTTATACAAACATCAGGACACATATTGTAACAAAAACCACAGGCAATACATTTTTCAACGTGCTTAGGTTCCGCGGGGTGATAACCTTTTGAATTGAACGAATCGCTAAACTCAATAACTTTCATCGGACAAACGCTTATACACAATCCACAACCTTTGCATCTTTCCTGATTAATCTCTATCTTTCCTCTGACCTTCGGCATAAGTATCCTCCTTTGCTAAGAGTTTGAATGCTAACATTCAAATTATTTCCATCTTCATGAAACGATGAATCCTAAATACAGGATACTTGAAATCATTTTCTTCGATAAAATCTGGAACAACTGTCCATTTCACAGGAACCTCGATGATTTCAGAGACTTTAGTAAGTATTTCTTCTCCTTTTCTTATAATATCCGGTGTGGTTTCGTACGACAAATTTGCGTTGTTAATTAGATAATCCACCTTAACTCTTGCAATCCTTCTCAACTGTTCGTACGCTCTGATTATCCCATCAACTGTTGAAGAAAATGGTCTTGCAATGTTTACAACCATGCTTATTTCTGCATCACCAAGGTAAGGTTTCAAATAACCTAGCACAACAACACCGTTTTCTTCTCCTCCAACATCTACAACTGCCTTGAACTCGGGATTCAAAAGGTAACCAATCGCAGCACCTGTGATAATTGGTAAATCTGCGTTCCTCAACGCTCCCTTTGGATAAACTGTCACAAGTCCTGCTTTTTCGAGGTCTTCAGCAATATCTCTTGTTCTGAAGTATGGAGAGATAATGTCACCATCTATAATTGCAACTTTTTCGTGCTCTTCTTTCAGTTTTAAAGCCCAATTAATTGCTACTTCTGTCTTACCACTTCCAAACAAACCAATAAATGCGTAATTCTTTGCCATTTGTTTTACTCCCTTTCCCATTCTTAATGCTGCAAAATATTTTCCCAGTATATCTTCGCTTCCTCAACACCTCTCAAAACCCTGAGCGCGCCCATTGCAAGTGCCCTCTCTTCATCCCCGCCCGGGAAAACAAGGATTGGTGCTAGAAAACTTGTGTATTCTGTAAGCCATTTCACCATGAATTCTTTGTCGTATGCCAAGCCACCTGTCAGAACTATTGCATCCACTTCACCTTTGAGAACAGCTGCCATTCTTCCAATCCACTTCGCTATCTGATAAGCCATTGCTTTATAGACAAGCTCTGCTTCTTTGTCACCTTGTCTGATTCTTTGTTGGACAACCATCGCATCGTTTGTCCCAAGGTAATCGACCATTCCACCCGCACCTTTAATTTTCTTTTTCATCTGATCGTATGTATATTTCCCGCTGTAGCACAGGTCAATTAACTGTGTCAAAGGCAAGGTACCGCTTCTTTCTGGCGTGAATGGTCCATCTCCGTCCAACGCGTTGTTCACATTCACAACTTTACCTTTTCTATGTGCGCCTATAGAAATACCTCCACCCATGTGTACAACGATAAGGTTGACTTCCTCGTATTTTTTTCCAAGTTGTGCTGCGGCATTTCTGGCAGTCGCTTTTTGATTAAGTGCATGGAAGATAGACTTTCTTCTAAACATGGGATGCCCAGTATATCTTGCCAGTGGTTCCATTTCATCGACTACAACTGGGTCTACGATAAAAGAAGGTATTCCATACTGCTTAGTGAATTCGTAGGCTATGAGTGCACCCAAATTCGAAGCGTGTTCTCCATTTTTCGCTTCCCTAAGCACCTCAAGCATATCTTCCGTTACCTTATACGTACCGCCAGGGATTGGGTCCAAAAGCCCTCCACGACCAACAACAGCCGATAGTTCTTCAGGTTTAATCCCTATTTCACTCAAAAAATTTTCGACAATCCTTGCACGAAATTCAAATTGGTCAGTCAGTTTATGAAATGGTGCCAATTCTTCTGGCGAATGCCTCAAAGTCTTCGAAGCTATCATTTGCTCGTCTTCAAAAACTGCAACTTTCGTACTTGTAGAACCTGGGTTTATAACCAATATCTTCATCTGACACACCACCCATCCAACGGTTTACGATTATTCACTCATCAAACACGTTAGTGCTAATGACAGTAGCTTCGTTTCATCACTATCAGCCCTTGAGGTGAGTGCAACGGGACATTTTGCACCAATTATCGCTGAAGCAACCTTTGCACCTGCAAGAAAAACCATAGCTTTGTAGAAGATATTTCCAGCCTCAATATCTGGCATAATCAGTATATCAGCATCACCGGCAACAGGGCTAACAATACCTTTGTGCTCGGCTGCCTCTTTTGATACAGCGTTATCTAATGCAAAAGGACCATCTACCAAACAGTTTTTGATTTGCCCTCTTTCGTTCATCTTCGCAAGTAGTGCTGCATGCATCGTTGCTTCCATCTTTGGATTGACAACCTCAATTGCACCTAAAATCGCTACCTTCGGTTTTTCCACACCAACAGCTTTCCTAGCAACAAGAACTGCATTTTCGATAAGATGAACCTTTTGTTCCAAATCAGGAGCTATGGTCATTCCTGCGTCTGTAACAATAAGCAATTTATGATAGAGAGGTGTTTCAAAAATACTAACAAGAGACATTGTTCTTCCTGTTTTCAGATTATACTCATCTTTCAAAACAGCCTTCATTAAATCCCCTGTTTTTATGTTCCCTTTCATAACAAAATGCGCTCTGCCATCCACAACTGCTTTGACAGCGTCATCTGAAGGGTTTTTTGAGTCGAATATTTCAAAATCTTTGATATTTAAACCTGCTTTTTCAGCAGCAACTGCTATCTTCTTAGCATCTCCAAATAATAAGGCGTCGACAATTCCTTCTTTCTTTGCCATATCTATCGCTCTCAAAACAACATCATCATCTGCTGCTGCAACGGCAACCACCTTCTTGCCTAAACCTTTAGCTTTATCTAAAAGTTCTTGAAGTTTCTTCATTTCTTACACCTCCTGAGGTCTCCACACTTTGGGTTCTTCAACACCGGTAAGAACGCGCAGAGTTCCGTAGGCAAGAGCCTCCATCTCCATCTCACCAGGCACTACAAAGATAGGGGCAAACTTGAAAACATAGGATTTTATCATATCAACAAACCTTTCACTGTAAGCCATACCACCCGTAAGAACAATTGCATCCACCTTACCTTTTAAAGCAACACACATGGCACCTATTTCTTGTGCAATTTGGTAAGCCATAGCTTCTATCACTTCTAACGCTTTCGGGTCGCTTTCTGCTATTTTGAATGCTTCTCTCAAATCATTTGTGCCAAGATAAGCAACAAGACCTCCCTTACCGACAAACATCTTTTTCAGTTGTTCTTTCGTGTACTGACCGGAATAGCACAATTTAACAACATCTCCAACAGGCAGTTCTCCGGTCCTTTCAACACTGAATGGACCTTCATCGTTGGCGTTGTTTACATCTATCATCCTTCCTTTTTCAAACGGTGCAACTGAAATACCACTTCCGAGGTGAGCAATGACCATATTCAATTCGTAGAAACTCTTGCCTAACTCTTCAGCTATTCGTATGCCAACAGCACGCATGTTCGATATGTGTGAAAGACTCTTTCTCTCGATATCCTTTATCCCGGATAGCCTTGCCTCCGGAATCATTTCGTCCACACTAACCGGGTCGGTAATGTAAACTGGAATGGTTCTTGATGCTCTCTTGGATAGTTCATAACCAATAACCGCTGCTAAATTTGAGGCATGTTGAACTTTTGTTTTATTTATTAAATAATCCACCATGTTTTCATCAACGATGTAAGTCCCACTTTCAACTGGTGGTAGTATTCCACCACGAGCAGCTATAGCATCAAATTGGTCAATTGTTAAGTTGTGCTTTCTTAAAAATTCTTCAACTGCGCTCGCTCTCATTTCTTTTTGGTCCATTATTGTAGGATATTTATCCAGCTCTTCTACACTGTGTTGAAGTGTCTCCTGAAGAATCTTTTGCTTGCCTTCAAAAACGGCAACTTTCGTACTCGTTGCTCCAGGATTAATAACCAAAATTCTCATATTACATCAACCCTTTCTTTTTACCGTATTCTACGACAACTTCCTTAAGTCTTTTGATTCCCTCAATTATTTTCTCTTCCGGTGGTAAGCAGAACGAAAGCCTTATTGAAGAACTCTTACTATCGTCTATTGTGAAAGCTTCACCTGGGATATAATAAATCTTTTTTTCTTTTGCTGTTTCAAACATTTCCATCGTATCGTAGCCTTGAGGAAGTGTGAACCAAACAAAAAGACCACCTTGTGGATTGACCCATTTCGCTCCTTTTATATCTGAGAATTTCTCTTCGAGAGCTTTTATCATTGTGTCTTTTTTCTTCTTATACAGTTCAATTCCCGGCTTTAGGTATTCAAGCAAATCGTACCTTTCCAAGAACCTTGCGGCTATCCTTTGATTCAAGCTCGGGCTACACAAATCAGCTGCTTGCTTTGCAAGAGTTGCTTTTCTAACAATATCCGCACGCCCGATTATTACACCTATTCTCAAACCAGGTGTGAGAATCTTGCTAAATGTGTTCAGGAGAATTACTCTATCTGGTCCGGCTAGTTTATACAAAGAAGGTAAATGCTCACCTTCAAATCTGAGAAGCCCATATGGGTCGTCTTCAAGGATAGGAATATCGTATCTTTCGGCTATTTCTATCAATCTTTTCCTTTTTTCCAGACTCATCGTGACACCGGCAGGGTTGTGGAAGTTTGGAACGGTGTATATGAATTTCACATGCTTTATTTTTCCAGCTTGGTCAAGTTCCCTTAGTTTCTTCTCCAAATAATCAACATCCATACCATCGTCTAGTAGAGGGATGGTCTCAAACTTTGTAAAGGTCATTCTAAACGCACTCGCTGCGCCAAGATAGACAGGGAACTCAACAAAGCATATGCTATCTTTGTCAAGTAGGACTCTGGCAAGAAGGTCGAGAGCTTGCTGCGAACCTGTGGTGAAAAGTAGGTTGGATCTATCAAGACCTGTTATTCCATAAACTCTTTCTAGGAGCTTTATCATTTGTTTTGCAAGTTCATCATCACCTTCAGTAGTGTTGTATTGGAGAGTGTATGCATATTCCTGTTCTATGACTTCTTTTGCAATTTCTGCAAGCTCGTGACGTGGGAATGTGTTGGGATCCGGTACTCCACCTCCAAATGATATTGAACCCGGCACGGAAGCGTATTTGAGCAATTCTCTAATCAAAGAAGACCTCAGGTTCATACCAACTTCTGACAGTTTGCTCTCTAGATCCATGAATCCCACACTCCTTGTTGTATTTTTGGCACAACATCTCATATAAATATTGTTCTTTAAAGGTGCGAATAGTATTTATCGCTTCCGATTATATATTAGCAACATTATGCCAAAAAGCAAAAAGAAAATTCCAATGCATGTTCACGGTATAAATAGATTAAGTGAGATTTCTAATGGATTTTTGCCTTGCAAAACATTGCATGAAAAAAATTGCACTATTAAGCCTGTTGTCAAAAATACTTTCCAAGATGTAAAATATTGGTGAATTTATTCTCATTTCAGTGATACCGTAAATTGTTTCGAATTGTGTTAAGGGATGAAAAATTCCACACCAATACGACAGAAGGAGGGGTTTTTGTGATAAGAAAGTACTTGTTACTATCACCAGGTCCAACACCAGTTCCTCAGGAAATACTACTTGAGGGTGCTAAAGAAACTATTCACCACAGGACACCAGAATTCGTTAAACTGTTAGAAGAAACCCTTGAGCTCACGAAATACGTTTTTCAGACAAAACACCCAGTTTACGTATTAACATCATCGGGAACCGGTGCTTTGGAAACAGCCGTTGTTAACCTGGTTAACCCCGGCGAAAAGGCTATAATTGTAAACGCTGGTAAATTCGGTGAAAGATGGGTCGAAATCGCAAAAGCCTACGGCGTGAACGTTGTTGAAATCAA
This sequence comes from Fervidobacterium sp., assembly GCF_059913585.1. Classification (NCBI taxonomy): domain Bacteria; kingdom Thermotogati; phylum Thermotogota; class Thermotogae; order Thermotogales; family Fervidobacteriaceae; genus Fervidobacterium; species Fervidobacterium sp. The sequence goes on along the minus strand of NZ_DBOLZL010000012.1, from coordinate 65,691 downwards.
ACTCCCATGGGGTAAGGCCGTCACACCAGAAATGATTGAAAAGGCGATGAAAGAAAATCCAGATGCAAAAGTTGTATTCACAACCTACAGTGAAACTTCAACAGGAACAGTTATTGACTTAGAAAACATCGCAAAACTGACAAAAGACACAGACGTTATACTTGTAACTGACGCAGTTAGTGGTCTTTTGGCAGAACCTTTGAAGATGGATGAATGGGGAGTCGACGTTGTGGTTAGCGGTTCACAAAAAGGTTGGATGTTGCCTCCAGGACTTGCATTTATAGCCATTAACGACAAGGCATATGCAAAGGTTGAAAAATGTACGAACAGTAGGTATTACTTCGACCTTAGAAAGTACAAAAAGAGCTCTCCAGATAACCCATGGACAACAGCTGTTAACCTCATTTACATGCTCAACAAAGCTGTTAAGATGCTCAAAGAGGAAGGTATTGAAAACGTTTGGGCAAGACACGCACTCTATGGAGAAGCAACAAGAGCTGCTGTTAAGGCTTTGGGCTTAACATTCTTCTCTGAAAGACCGGGTAACGTTCTAACTGCTGTTAACTCACCAAAAGGTATTCCATCAAGCAAACTGACAAAACTCATGAGAGACAAATACGGCGTTACAATAGCAGCCGGGCAGGAACCTATGAAAGATGAGATATTCAGAATTTCCCATCTTGGTTACCTTACACCATTTGATATCATCACTGGTATCACAGCTCTTGAATTCGCACTCAACGAAATGGGATACAAAGTTGAGATTGGAAAAGGTGTCGTAGCTGCTGAAGAAGTACTTTTCAAAGGGCTGGTGAAATAATATGAGGATTCACATTAATGATCCGCTTGACAAACAAGCTACAGAGAAACTAAAAAGTGTTCCTGGAGTAGAATTAACATCTGAACACTTGGAAAAAGAAGACCTTCTCAAAATAATGCCAGAAATAGAAGTGCTAATTGTTAGAAGTGCTACCAAAGTAACAGCGGACATTATCGAGGCAGGCACAAAGCTCAAAATTATTGGGCGAGCTGGCACCGGTTTGGACAACATTGATGTAAAAACAGCTGAAGCAAAAGGAATAAAAGTTATTAACACACCAGGTGCAAACAGTATATCGGTAGCGGAATTAACAATTGGACTCATGATAGCTTGTTCGAGACACATCGCACGTGGAACTATCGACCTTAAGAACGGAAAATGGACAAAAAAAGAACTTGAAGGTCACGAACTTTTTGGAAGGACTGTTGGTATAATCGGATTTGGTAATATAGGACGTGAAGTTGCGAAAAGGTTACTCGCATTTGATATGAAAATCTTAGCTTATGACCCGTTTGTCAAAGAAACTGACATGAACGTTAAGATGGTTGATTTGGATACACTCTACAAAGAAAGTGACTACATAACAATACACGTACCACTCACACCAGAAACAAAGAATCTTATAAACAAAGAATCCATCTCAAAGATGAAAGATGGAGTCATAATAATAAATGCAGCAAGAGGCGGCATCATTGACGAAGCGGCATTGTATGAAGCCTTGTTAAGTGGCAAAGTCTACGCTGCTGGACTTGATGTCTTTGAATTAGAACCACCTACCGATGAGCTAAGACAAAAATTACTCGCCCTGCCAAATGTCGTTGCAACACCTCACATAGGCGCATCAACCTTCGAAGCTCAAGAAAGAGTTGGAATGTTACTTGTTGAAAGGCTTATAAAAGAAATTGCCTAAAAATATCCACATCGTATTGTTAATTATCAGCGAGTTATACCGAAACCTTCATAGGGGAGCTTTCAGGCTCCCCATTTTGTTTTACAAAACAAACAACGGTGCTATCATTCATATACTACAATTGATTAACAACTTAGTTACATCTAAATTTATATAACATAATTAGTTTTCTATAAAGAATTTTGAAAATTATCATATCTGGTATTATCACTCTTGACAAAAGAGTGATAATTATGTATAATATTGTTGGAACTCGGAAGGAAAAACAAAAGATACTGAGCAGGGGGTGAGAGTATGTTGGCGAGAAGAAACGACTTATTCGAACCATTCATGGAATTGCAAAGAGAGGTTGACAGACTCTTCTCGGAATTTATGAAACCATTCAGAACAGATGTAGAATTCCTTCCAAAGGTTGATGCATATGAAACAGAAGACAAAGTAGTTCTCGAACTTGAAGTTCCAGGAGTCAAGAAAGACGAACTAAAAATCACTGTAGAAGATGGAATCCTAAGAATATCAGGTGAAAAGAAAGCTGAAAGAGATGAAAAAGGAAGGAACTACAGAATAGTTGAAAGAAGCTTTGGTAAATTCGAAAGAGCGTTCTCGCTACCTGATTATGTAGATATCCAGAACATCAAGGCAAAATACAACGATGGAGTCTTAACAATAGAATTACCAAAGAAAAAAGAAGAAAAACCTGCTCTTGAGATAAAAGTTGAATAATAAACACGATAACTACCCCATCAACAAAAAGGGCTCTCGCGAAATCGAGAGCCCTTTGATTTTTTTCAGCAATCTCTTACATTTCCTGAAAGTTTGCAAAAAATTGCAAAATGAAATAACATGGCTTTTTCCTAGGGTTTTGTTCTTTCGTGTTTGTAGGTAAAGTCAAATTTTGAACGTTTCGTTAAAGCAAGAGTCTAAAGTTATATAAGCGTACTAAGAACGGTAATTTAATTACCCAACCATGGGTTGTTTAGATTACAGACCCTGACTTCTAACAATTTGAAACTGTCAATCTTACTAAAAAATGAAGGGTAAAAAGGTTATTAGTATGTGGTGTGTCAAAGAAAGGAGGTTGAAAAAGTTTGGACGATTTAAGATTTTCCGTGAAGTAACGCCCTGTTCAATCTATTAAAGTAAAAAACAAAAGAAAAGAAGGTGATTTTATGAGAAGAGTTTTGATTATTGTTTTTGTCATCGCAGCATTAATCTCCGCATTTGGCTTTGAAATATCTGCGTTCGGTGGTATGGAACTTGGTGGGAAAAACAGACCGTATTTCGGTGCTCGTATAGGAACGCTTTCTGGCGGAATTTCTCTAATGTTAGAAGGTTACTACCCTGTCTCGTCTTTCGAAGAGTTGGAGGAAATAAACGTCGAGGAGATTCAGTTTATAGAAATTGACCCCTACATCTACTTTGGAATCCCGTTGATGGGAACATTGATTTACGCGGGAGCTGCACCAATCATCATTTTGGATATCAAAAATACAAAATTTTCAATGTACCAGGATATATTCCATGTTAAAGCAGGTGTAAGGTTTGGAACCGGAATAATATTCTTTGCTGAAGGGATTGCAACGATGAACACGTCCTTCCAAATTTTTGATACCTACGCAGTCTCCGTCGGCGTAGGTATTGGGTTCTGAGGGAGTGATGATTATGAGAAGAATGCTTATAAGTGTCTTAAGTTTTGTGTTTGTTCTAGTGTTTTTGTTCAGCTGTTCTGAGATACCACAAGCGCCAAAAGTTATACCACCTGATCCCACTGGAACAACAAAGCCATCAGTATCAGAATATTTAGCATCGGACATTTATGGAAGTGTAGATAAACAACCGACGCTGGTACCTATCGCTGTTCCAGACCCAGTGCGTGTAAAAATAAGTCTCCCAGGAGTTGAAGACTTACTCCCAAGTGAACTAAGAGTTTTCGAAGACAACAGAGAGCAAGGATTCGTGCTTTACAAAGAATCATCGGTGAGAAATAAGTTAGATATAGCAATTATTCTCGATGTAACTGGAAGTATGGGTCCTGCTATTAATGGTGCTAAAAATAGCATAATTTCTTTTGCTGACTCACTTGCAGATAGTAAATTAGATGCAAGAATTGCTGTTATACCATTCGACGATTATGTGAATCCACCCAGCGATATAGACGTTGATCCGGGATTTTTAAACTTAACATCCCCAGCTTCCGCTCAAGAATACGTTGCATCACTTTATGCCGGCTTTGGTGGGGATCGGCCAGAGAACCCATACGATGCAATAATGTTTGCCGCAACTGCACTTGATTGGAGACCAGGTGCACAAAGAACAATGATTGTTATTACCGATGCACCAGCGCATTATAAGGGTGACGGAACATCATTTGCCCACTTTACAAAGAATGAAATGCTACCAACACTCGTTGGATATTTTGTAATACACGGTGCTTTTGTCCCTGGTTACTACAGCGAATACACAACTGACTTTTCTGACCCTGGAGATGTAAGAGAGCTCTGCCAGAAAACAGGCGGTGTAATCAAATATACTGACTCATATGGAAATGTTGATCTCACAAATCTGGGAATAGTTGAATACGTCACCTCATCTTGGATTGTTACATTCGAGAGTAATTCACCAGCAGCAACACACACGATAGAAATTTTCTATACAAAAGGTACAGATAAAAGATACCTCAAACTTCAGAACGTCACATATTAACTCTCAGGCGGTTAAACAACAAAGCGATGCCCACGAGGGCATCGCTTTGTTTATGGTAACTTATCACTATTATTCAAAGACCTTTTTTACCTCGTCTTTTGTAAGCTCCCTCCAAGCACCAGGTTTTAGAGATTGATCAAGTGTTAGCCGACCAATTCGAATTCTTTTTATCTTTTCCCACTCTATTCCCAGCCTTTTACACATCTTCTTTATCTGGTGGTACTTTCCTTCAACGATAGTTATTGAAACCGTTCTTTCATCGATTTGCCTAATCCTGCCTGGAAGAAACTTTTCCCCATCAACCTCTAATCCTCTTTCAACCTCTACTTCCATTTCTCGAGTTATGGTCACAGGCTTTTTTGAGTATATGTAATATTCTTTTTCCACTTTCTTTTTTGGTGATATTAATCTATGTGTAAACTCACCATCGTTAGTTAGAATCAGAAGGCCTTCTACGTCCTTGTCAAGTCTACCTGCTATGTGAAGTTCACTAACGTATGGGTGTTCAATGAGGTTTAGCACACTTGGTTCGTTTTCGGACGTTGTAGATACAAAACCAGTAGGTTTATTTAGCATTATATAAACAAAACGATGAGCCTCCACAGGCATATCATCGATTGTAACAACATCTTCTTCTGATACATAAAAGGCAGGGTCATAAACTATCTCTCCGTTAACTTTGACGCGTCCATCTTTAATATACATTTTAACTTCTGTTCGTGAGCCAATATGTGCGTTCGCTAAAAATCTGTCCAACCGAATCTTTTTTCTTCCCTTACCTTTTTTGTTTCCTTCCATTCTTGTCTTACCCTCTTCCTTCATTAACTATGAAGATTCTTAATCGCTTCCAAGACCTTAACAACTTCTACATTCTCTTTCACGTCATGAACTCTTACAAAATCAATACCGTGCATAACACAATAAGCAGTTAAAGCGAGAGTTCCGTTTAGTCTTTCTTCCGGTGGTAGATTTAGTATCATTCCTATCATCGATTTTCTGCTTGCACCAATAAGGATTGGGTATCCAAGCTCTTTGAATTTTTCTATGTGCTTAAATATCGCTAAATTATGCTCAAGCTTTTTTCCAAAACCAATGCCGGGGTCGAGTATCAATTGCTCTATCCCATGACTTTTGGCAAACTCGATTCTTTCTTTGAAAAAGTCAGTAATTTCCCCAACAACGTCTTTATATTCCGGATTTTCTTGCATTGTTTTGGGCGTGCCTTTCATATGCATGATGATTACTGGACATTTGTAATGTGAAGCCACATCAACCATTTTTTCGTCAAATCTTAAAGCACTTATGTCGTTAATTATATCCGCTCCTTCTTCTAAAGAAAGCCTTGCAACTTCCGATTTGTAGGTATCAACAGAAATAGGAATATCGAAATGCTTTCTTACAAGTTTCACCGCTGTTACGGTTCTTCTTATTTCCTCTTCAAGAGGAACTGGGTCTGCACCTGGTCTGGTGCTTTCCCCGCCAATGTCTATAACATCGACACCGTTTTTTATCATTTCTTCTACTTTCTCTAATAGTTCAGTTTCACTAACACGGCTACCAGAATAGAATGAATCTGGAGTTACGTTTATTATACCCATGACTTTGGTTCTTTTGGTATTCATAAGTTCATCAATCAAACGAGCACGGACGTTTCTATCCACGTTACTCACTCCTTAGCTATTGTTCTTTTGTGACAATTATACTTAGGATTTGGACATTAGGAAGGCTGAGAGGAATTAGACTTTTCTCATAGTAATCAGTCTGTATGATAAGATACTTCTTATCTTCCGATAAATAAATCTTGTATAATCCTTCCAACGTGTATGTTCGCCTATTTATCAACCTATAGCTATTGCCAAAGGGTTCATAAACGTCTCTGTATATAATAGTCCTGCTTTCGAAGGGTTTCATTACCTTGTAAAGCACTCTTTTAACTTGCCCATCTATCTCTTCATCGAATGCGAAAGTCGTATAGTTTTCAGTTTGACTGACTTTAACATTCGGATTTGCAACACTGTGCCTGTGGAAATCGAACCTCAGATAGTTTATCATATGAAAAGTTCTTAAAGTTTTTCTGTTCGTATTTAAAATATAAGCCATGTGTTGCAACACATGGCTGTATCCATCGAACGCACATGTCAGAATCAAACTTGCAACGACCAAAAATATAATAAATTCTACGTAACTCACAAAATGAGAACCCCCAGTTTCCCCCTTGAGATACGTTTAAGCAACAAAAAGCAGAAACGATAAGAATGGTAAGAAAGAAAAAGAAATTAAGCCCAACGACCCAAAGCTTTTACAACTCAAACTTTTCCTTTGGCGCTTCTGTCTTTGCTATCTTGTCTAACACACCATTGACAAACTTCCCACTTTCCTCGGACCCGTATTTCTTCGCAATTTCCACCATTTCATCTAAAGTAACTTCTATCGGCACGTCCAATTCATAAAGTAACTCGTAAGCTCCTAATCTTAAAATACTGCGGTCAATATAAGACACTCTTCCAAAATCCCAGTTCAAAAGATATTTTGAAATAATCTCATCTATTATCTCTCTGTTCTCACGAATTCTTTTCAAGTACCTTTCGACATCTTTTTTTACTTCCTGTATTTTCTCATCGTTCAAAGTGTCGCGTAATATATCTTCGAACTCATCGGGCCTGAAGTCCAGTTGGAAAAGCGCTTTCACTACAGCTTCTCTAAGCTTCCGTCTCTTCGATACCAAATCATTCAACCCCTTGAAATAACTTCTTTAAAAACTTTAGGAATTTTTGTTAAATTCTCTCTCTGAGACACCAATGACTACAACGTTTACTGCCTCAACAACTTTTTCTGTCATTTGGGAAACATTCTCGGTTATGGTTTTCATGATGTTTTTGGAAAATTCCAATATGTTTTCTCCATAGGGAGCCTCAAGCTTAACGTTGATTATAACATTATCCTCAGGAGTTCTTTCAACAGATATGTTTCTTCTCAACTTTTTAAATTCTTTGTCGTCAGGCTCTACACCGTAGACCGAACAAATAGACCTATAGGCAATCTCAGAAATAACGTTATCTGATACTGTTATATTTCCCATAAACCTTCCCCCTTTCAAGGGTTGTAAGTTTTAAACAAACTTTAAAAACCCTAAGAGATTATGCACGTTCTATATACTCTCCGGTTCTTGTGTCTACCTTAATCTTATCACCAACGTTTATGAAGAAAGGAACACTTATCTTTAAACCTGTCTGCAAAACCGCAGGTTTTCCTCCACCGGAGACAGTGTCACCTTTAAAGTTCGGTTCCGTTTCAACAACTTCCAAAACGACAGTCGTTGGGAGCTGGATGCCGATTGGTTTCTCATCGTGCATCACGAGGTCCACTTGTGTGTTTTCAACAAGATAGTATTTTGCTTCATCCACTTCCGACTCAGGAATTGCATATTGTTCGTATGTTTGCAGATCCATGAAGTAGTAATTCTCTCCATCGTTGTACAAGTATTCCGCCTTTCTGAATGAAAGCTCTGCTTCTTCAACCTTTTCACCACTTGCAAAGTTAACATCCCTAATGAGACCCGTTGACAAGCTCTTGAGTTTTGTTCTAATGAGTCCAGAACCTCTTCCTCTGAAGTGTTTGTTGACATCAATGATTCTGTATATGTCACCTTCGTACTTTATGTACATGCCTTTCTCAAGGTCACCAACTTCAATCATGCCAATCCCTCCAACTTTCTTTTTGTTTATTTAAAATGTATTATAGCCAATCTATTCGTATTTTACAACTAGCACCGTAGTGTCATCATGCTGAACTGTTCCATGAGAGAACTCAAAGACCGCGTTCATTATTTTATCAACTATGTCTGATGCTTTCAAGTATCTGTTCCTTATTATCAGCTCTTGTAATCTCTCAAATCCGAATTCTTCGCCTGCTATATTTCGAGCTTCAACAACGCCATCTGTGTAAGCTACTATCAGGTCATTCTTTTGGAGCTTGAATTTCTCAACATCGTACCAACCTTCGCCAAGTATCCCAAAAGGTGTGCCCGTAGATTCAAGTTTTATTATTCTGTTATCCCTAAGTATATACAAAGGGTCGTGCCCTGCGTTAACGTACTCTAAATCACCATCAGGAGTGATTTTAAAGATAATCGATGTAATAAACCTTCCTGTTTCAAAATCTTGGTGTATCATCCTGTCGAATTGTTCAGCCAACATTTTTAAATCATCAGAAATTTTAGTTGAAAGTCTAAACATGCTTCTAAAAGAAGACATTATAAGTGCTGCTGGCAAGCCTTTTCCAGAAACATCTGCTATGCAGCATATAATCGTTCCATCATCTCTTGCAAAGACATCGTAATAATCGCCACCGACTTGAATTGCTGGTGCGCTTTGTGCACCGATATCGAACCTTTCATTAGTGGGGAATTCCTTCGGCAACAGCCCCATTTGAATACTTCGCGCTATCTGAATCTGCTCTTCTAGTCGCTTTTTCTCTATCTCTCTTTGAAGCATCACATATCTATTCACAGCTGTAAGAATTTGTTGTGCAACCGATTCGGCAATTTTTTTATCTCCTGCCGTGAATATCTTCCGGGAACCGTAAGCGGAAAGAACCATTATTCCATAGTCCCCTATTTCTGATTTAAGAGGGATTGCAATATATCCTCCAAAATCATTGTCAACATCAACGAAAATTGTGTTTTCTTCTCGTTGGTGTCTTTTAATTAATTCATTAATGATATTCTCAGCGCTTTTATCACCGTGGTATTCTAGATATTGCTTATCATTAATCCTGAGTAAAACAGCAGCTGCGGAAAAGTTAACAGCATTTTTTAACAGCTTCAGAACACTATTCAAAATCATCCAAGGTTCTTCAACAGAAGAAATTATCTTATTTATTTCAAACAAGGCAGATAGTCCCTCGTACGTTGCAGTTAATTCTTCAAGCTGCGCATCAACAAGTTGTCGTAGCGCTTCGTTGTTAGACTTCTGATCTACAACCCATCTTTGTATATAATCGTAGAGCTCTTTAGTTGCAACAAACAGTTCTTCTAGACTATTCACTGGTTTAAAATTCCTTTCGAATAGTCTCGCTATCTTCTCCAAGGATTCTACAAGAGGTTTCAGTATTTCCATAATCTGTACTTCATTTTCTCTATCAGCCATTTACTAAACTTTTAACCTCCTCAACAAGCTGTGTGGGGCTGAACGGTTTTGTCATAACTTTTTTCGCACCAAGCGAGAGTGCTATTTGTTCATCATCTTGACCACCCTTTGCGGTCAAAACAATAACTGGGATATCTTTTATCGTTTCGTCTTTCTTCATCTCTTTCAAGACGGTGAAACCATCCATTCGAGGCATCATGATATCTAGAATAACCACATCTGGACGCCACGAACGCATTTTCTCGAGTCCATCTACTCCATCCACAGCTTCTTCGACTTCCATTCCCAATTTTTTCAAATTGAACACTGTAATCTTTCTCAGCACATCCGAATCATCAACAACAAGAACTTTCATGAAGGTTTCCCCCCGTTTTTAGTTAACAAATCGCGTAGTTCGGTTTCTTTTGAAAATGCTTTTGTTCTGATAGCTAAGAAAACACCGTCTATCAAGTAAGGGTTAAATATCTTCTGTCGGTCTACAGTGTATTTTACCATATAAAGTCCTTTTTTCAAAGTGACTTCATAGTGGTTCATTACTTCACTTGGCACGAATGATTTACCTGAGTGCTTATAAACTGTCTGTTCTAAGGCTGGAGCTTTTCGCGAAAATAAAACATACTCATAGGAAGTAACAATTCCATTTAGATTAATATCTGTTGGAAATATCTCAACCAACTCTAAACCATTCACAGAAACATCCCTTATACTACGTTTTATTTTTGCAATTTCAAGACTATCGTCGGTTTGTTCAAGTTTGACATTTACATAAAGTGCCAAATCAATTACACCTGTGGCAACCGTGTCCAAAAACGAAACCTTCGGTTTTGGATGAAAGCCTTCGGAATACTGGATTTTTAAACCCGCTCTTAATAAAGTCCTAATAATTGCATTTGAAGTTTCGATAGCCGATAAGAATCGCAAAAGTCCTTTCTTTTTGAACAATAAAATCATTGGGACCTCCGGTAGTAATTTTATTGATTTATTCTTCACCAAGGTAGACAGTTTTGACCATTTCGTTTGACAAAACTTCCTCGGGCTTACCTTCTGCCAAAACTTCTCCTTTGTGTATCACGTACAATCTATCAACAATAGGTTTCAACGCTTCTACGGAATGGTCGGTAATAATTACACCCATTCCTCTTTCTTTCAAACTTAACACAACTTTTTGTATTTCTTTTACAGTTTTGGGATCTATACCGATAAACGGTTCATCGAGAAGGACAAATCTTGGTTCTAGTGACATCATCCTTGCTAGTTCCAATCTTCTTTTCTCACCACCAGAAAGGGAGAATGCGTACTGCCTCCTTAATGTTTCTATTCCAAACTCGGTAAGTGTGTTATTGATTATGGATTCTATTTCGTTTTTCTTGAGTTTTTGAAACTCCAAAACAAGCCTGATGTTGTCCTCCACCCTTAAATCCCTGAAAACCGAAGTCTCTTGCTGGAGATACGTTATCCCAAGCCTGGCCCTTTTATGAATAGGCATGTTTGTGATATTCTTACCGTTGAAATATACTTTTCCTTTCGTTGGAACAACCACACCGAGTATGATATTAAATAAAGTAGTCTTGCCTGACCCATTTGGACCAAGCAAGCCTACTACCTCTCCGGTGTTCACATACATATTAACGCCTTTAAGGACTTCTTTTCTGCCAAACCTTTTGTATATGCCTTCGCAGGAAATCTGGTCAAAACCCTTTTCCGTTTCTACTATCTTATGACGCATATTCCAAGTAGTTTTCCGTGCCCTAGTTGTTACTTCATTACTTCCTAGAGGTTTTTAAATACTTAATGAACGCATCCGTTATATTGTAAGCTTGACTTCCGTAAGCCATCGTCGTGCTGTTGAAAATAAAATCATACCCCATTATTTCCGCATATTCTCTGACCTTTGCCAAAATCTCGGCTTCTATCTGTTGTTGAGTTTGCGCTATTTTGCTATTAATTAGTTGCTGGTATTCTAAATACTTTTGCTGTTTTTGATTTTGGTCTTTGATTTTGTCGAGTTCTGCTTGGTATTTTGCTATTTCGTCTTGCATCTGCTTTTGGAAATTGACCCACTTATCGTAGTTTTGTAAAACCTTGTTTGGATCAATATACCCCAACTTTGGACCCGTTTTGGAATCTGCGGCCGTTCCAACAATAACAGCGAGAACTACAAACGTTGCAACTAAAACGTAAAGAAAATACTTGCTCATGCTAAAAACACCTCCAAATGTGATGACTTGAAATTATCCAACTTATTGTTGGCTCACGTTTCTCTGCAACACGATAGAAGCTGCTCCAAGTATGCCTGCATCTTCAACTAATGGACTTTGGACAATCTCATAGGTACCTTTGAAAGAAGGCATAACAAGATGTTCAACCTTTTCTCTCAGTGGTTTGAAGAGAATGTCACCAGCACGGGAAACTCCTCCACCGATGACAATTATGCTTGGATTAAATATGTGGATAAAATTAGTCACACCTATAGCTAATGCATTAATAACCCTATTCACTATCGCTTGACCAAGCAAATCACCGTTTCTTGCTGCATCGAAAACAGCCTTAGCGCTGACTTCTTCTGCTTTGAATATTTCGGACTCTGGAAATTTTCTTTGTCCTTCCAAAGCCATTCTTTTTATTGCCGTTGCAGAAGCTATCGCTTCAAGGCAACCATAATTTCCACACCCACACAACGGTCCATTCGGTTCTACTATAACATGTCCCAATTCAGTTCCTATTCCATCCTTTCCAGTTATGAGGACACCGTGGGAAATAACACCTCCACCCACGCCTGTCCCAAGTGTTAGTGCAACTATATGCTCGTGTCCTTTACCTGCCCCAAACCACTTTTCACCAAGTACAAATGCGTTCGCATCGTTTTCAACAAAGACAGGCTTGTTGAGCAAAGAAGAGAGCTTGCCACCAAGTTCGAAATCCACCCAGTCTGGAAAGTTTGGTGAAAAACGCACAATCCCTTTATCATGGTCTATAGACCCTGGTGAACCCACTCCAACGCCAGCGTATTCGTAACCTTCGGTTACTTCCAAGACAGCTTGTGCCATACGCTCAACCACTTTAATTCTACCTTCATGCACCTTCGTTTCTCTCTCAATCTTTCTTACAATCTTTCCGTCCTTTGCATCAACTAGACCTACTTTGAAAAAGGTTCCACCTAAATCTATACCCACTACATACACCTGCGTTTCCTCCCTTGACGATTTAATGGGATTTGTTACTCGTTCGAAGACAAAAATCATAAATCATTATAACACAAACTCACGTAATAGTGTATAATATTAACGGAAGTTTTGACTACAAGTTTGAAACATCAAATTGTTCACAGCAATTGTATCACATCAAACCTTGGAAAACCCTTAGAGACTATAAATCGTTTCACAAGGTGCTAGTTTTTTTAAATACCCAAAAAATAATGATTTCCGAGGATGTGATAACATGCCTGAAATTGTTGAACTAGAGCTTGCGGAAAAGATAAAACTTCTGTCCCCGGGCACAAAACTTAGAAAAGCCCTCGATGATATCATCCATGCCCAGTTGGGAGCGTTGATAGTTTTTATCGATGAAGAAGAATTCCCAAAATATTCCAGCATACTGCAATCAGGCTTCAAATTAGACTGTCCATTCTCACCCGAACGATTGTACGAACTTTCAAAAATGGACGGAGCTATAGTTATGGACAAAAACGCATCAAAAATCTTAGCGGCGAATGTTCACATAGTGCCTGACCCAAGTATTCCAACAACGGAAACTGGAACTCGTCACAGAACAGCCGAAAGATTGGCTAAACAGTTGGGGGTTATGGTTGTAGCCATTTCAAAACGAAGAAACGTTGTAACACTGTATTATAAAGACAAAAAGTACGTTTTCGGTGATATAAACCTTGTCTTAACGAAAGTTGGTCAGACAATTAACGCTCTCGAAAGGTTCAGAGAATCTTTTAACAAAAGTTTAGAATTGCTTGACAAACTTGAGATTGAAGGAAACGTTTCATTGGGTTCTGTTTGTGAGATACTCATTAGAGGCATAGAAATCAAGTCTATATCGTCCAGCATTGAAATCAGTATCGTTGAACTGGGTGTTGAAGGGCGGTTGTCTCAACTTAGGTTGCGTGAAGTTCTTAAAGACTTAGATGAGATACTAACATTGATAATCATGGACTACTCAAAAAAAGATATTACCGAAGACGAGGCAAAACAGATTCTCGAAACTATGCTAAAAATCGACCACCGACTTGTTCCCTTTGCTAAAGCATTAGGATACGACGTTGTGAATTCACAACAAGTTTCAGACACCATCGTAAGGCCAAGAGGTTACAGAATTCTAAGAAACGAAGTTCATATACCGATGAACATATCACAAAATGTTATAAAGTCTTTCAGGTCTATAGACCAACTGGTTAAGACCAACCCAAGTGTGTTGCAGAAAGTAGAAGGTATTGGTGATAAACGAGCTAAAGCAATTTTGCGAAGATTACGTGAAATAAAGAAAAGGCGCCAGTAAGGCGCCTTTTCTAATGCTATAACAACTTATTTAAATCAGATGAACTACAATACCGCTCTTCAATTTCGGTTCGAACCATGTAGACTTAGGAGGCATGATTTTACCTTCATCAGAAACTCTCAAAAGGTCATCGATAGAAGTAGGATACATAGCGAACGCTACCTTGAACGCCCCACTATCAACAAGTCTAATCAGCTCTTCAATCCCAAGAATTCCACCAACAAAGTCTATTCTCTTGTCAGTTCTTGGGTTTTCGATTCCAAGTATCGGAGCCAGAAGGTTATTTTGCAATATCGACACATCGAGCGAGGCGATAACATCGTTTTCATCGTACGTTCCACTCTTCGGTTCCAATCTATACCACTTACCTGACAAATACATACCAATTGTGTGTTTCTTTTCCGGTTTGTAAACACCTTCTACTGGTGTAACTTCAAACTTTTCCGAGACCTTTTTCAAGAACTCATCTTCACTCATGCCGTTCAAATCCTTAACTACCCTGTTGTAATCGAGTATCTTTAATTGATTGTGTGGAAAGAGCGCCGCCAAGAAGAAGTTAAATTCTTCTTCTCCAGTGTAGCTCGGATTTTCGTTTCTAAAATCAATCGCAGCCCTTACCGCTGCTGCAGCTCTGTGATGACCGTCGGCAATGTAGAATGCATCAACATTCTTAAAAGCATCAACTATCTTTTTAATTTCTTCTTCATCTTTCAAAACCCAAACTATATGTCTTACTCCCGTTTCATCAGTAAAATCGTATTCCGGGGTTCCAGTTGCATGCTTGAAAATCAAATTATCGATTTCTGGTTTAGATTTGTACATCAAAAATACTGGTCCAGTGTGCGCTTTGACTACTTTAACATGGAGTGCTCTTTCATCTTCCTTGTCTTTTCTTGTGAGCTCGTGCTTCTTTATCTTGTTATCGATGTATTCGTCCACTGAAAATGTGGCGAAGAAACCTGTCTGAATATGGTCTCTCCAATGTTGCTGATATATGTAAATGCAAGGCTTATCTTCAACGAACATATAACCATTTTCAATAAGCCATTCCAGATGCTTTCTTCCGGTTTCTAGGACCTTTGGGTCGTGTGTATCCACAGGATGGTCAAAGTTTATCTCGGGTCTGGAAACCTTGTAGAATATGTAAGGGTTGTTTCTTGCAACTTCTCTTGCCTGCTCTTCTGTTACAACATCGTATGGTTTGGCAGCAATTTTAGAAACCATTTCTTTTGTTGGTCTCAAAGCCTTGAACGGTCTGACAACCATCGTCGCACCTCCTATTTTACCTTATCTCAGGATAACTTTATTTTTCCTTCATACAATGGGAATTGCTTGCACAATTCGATTACTTGTGAGGAAACTTCTTTGGCAATACTTTCATCGATGTTACCTTCCTCATCTTTGATGTTCCTCAAAACTTTAACAATTAGGTCTGCAATAATTTCCATTTCTTTCTCTTTCATGCCACGCGTAGTTAGAGCAGGAGTTCCAAGCCTTATACCGCTGGCAACAAATGGTGACCTTGTTTCGTTTGGTATTGTGTTCTTGTTAACTGTGATATGACAGTATCCAAGCGCTGTTTCAGCAGCTTTACCTGTTACGTTGAGAGGATTCAAATCAACGAGCATCAAGTGAGTATCCGTTCCTCCAGATACAATCCTAAGTCCTCTTTCTTCCAATGCTTTTGCCAACGCTTTGGCATTCGCCACAACCTGTTTTTGGTATTCTTTGAACTCTTCAGTAAGAGCTTCTTTAAAGCAGACTGCTTTAGCGGCTATCACATGCATTAACGGACCACCCTGAATACCAGGGAATATGGCTTTATTGATTGCTTTGTAAATTTCCTCATCGTTTGTCAAAATCAAACCACCACGTGGACCGCGCAACGTTTTATGTGTCGTACTTGTGACAACGTGTGCATATTCAAGTGGGTTTGGGTAAAGTCCTGCTGCAACAAGACCTGCAAAGTGTGCCATATCAACAACGAGGTAAGCTCCCACTTCGTCTGCAATTTCTCTGAATTTTTTGAAATCTATAATCCTTGAATAAGCACTGCCACCTGCCACGATTATCTTTGGTCTGTGTTCCAATGCAAGCCTTCTAACTTCATCGTAATCAATTACTTCCGTCTGCGGATTGACACCGTATTGGACCACCTTGTAGATTTGACCTGAGAAATTTACGCTCGCACCATGTGTGAGGTGTCCACCATGACTCAGAGACATACCCATAAGGACAGAACCAGGCTCTGCAAGTGCAAAATATGCTCCCATATTTGCTTGAGAACCTGAGTGTGGTTGAACGTTGGCGTACTTTGCATTAAAAAGTTTTTTTGCACGTTCTCTTGCAAGTGTTTCGGCAACGTCTACCCACTCGCAACCTCCATAATATCTCTTCTTTGGATACCCTTCTGCGTACTTGTTCGTTAAAACGCTACCCATCGCTTCCATCACAGCCAAAGAAACAAAGTTTTCGGAGGCTATAAGCTCAAGTCCGTACTCTTGCCTTTCCCATTCTTTTAAAAGCACCTCATAAATCTCAGGGTCAGTAGCCTTAACATGTTCCCACATACCCGCACCTCCTACACTGACATGCATTAGTCTGTTATCCATTATACATTCTTAATAAAAAAACGTGGAGTCCAAAAAACTCCACGCATCATTGAAAAATCACTTTATTCATGTATTTTTATTCTTTAGATATCAAAAGCATAACAATCGAATCTTATTCTCCGTATATGCTTTGCATACTCTTCCTAAGTCGATTCAATTAGTTCTGTGCATTGGTTGTTAGATAACTTTCAAGAAAGGCTTTTATCGTTCCTGTCATAACCACTATTATCTCTTTTGTCACTTTGTATAGTCCATCAAGTTTACCTTCCGCTTCTAACTTCCGGTAATCATCGATTGTTGGCACCCTTTCTATCAAAATATCTCTCATCGCAGTTTTTATATGCTTGTGGACTTCAGGAAATCTTGAATAACCGTACATCATAACTTCGTTTATAAGTGCCTCGTAGTTGGAAGGTATCCTTCTTTTCGGAGTGTTTATTATCAGATTGCGAATTTCTTCGCTGTGTTTTGAATAATGAATCAAGTAAGCTAAATAATTATCGTAAGCGTAATGAGCGTTGTTCAAAAGATTCTTTGTTTTCTTATCCATCAGACTTCTCACGACTTCCCAGAAAGTGCCAGGAGTTTCGTGATATGGCTGAAAAAGGTCTTCCATGTAGTGGAGAGCATAAGAAAGGAACCTATAACCCCAATACTCATCTCCTTTAGCAAATGCCTCTTTGGACATATCAACAAAATACAAAAACGACTTATCACCCTCGAATGCTTCGATAAGTCCCAGTTTATATCTCATATGTCTAACACCTTGACTGTTACCTATAAGTGACTGGAGAGGCGAAAGTTCTAATTCTTCGTCCATGCCAAAATCTGGGAACTGAGCGTAAATAGTTAATATTTGCCATGCAGGAAGCTTTCCATCAACGGGAGACGGGTCTGGTGGAAACTTTCCATCGTTCATTGGGTCAAAGAATTTTCTTTGACCAGCAAAGTCATCAGTGTAGTAATACTTCGTGTTGTAAACTCGGGTTTCTTTATACGTATAAGGTCTTATCTCAACTAACTTGTCGAGATTCAGATTCAATGATTTTACAACCAGGTAAGTATAAGACTCATGTCCACTCCAAGAGAACAACAAACTCGAAAGTGTTAAAAAGATTGACAATAACAAAAACAAAAAACGAATTTTTCTCAACATACTCTCACCCTCTCTTTCTTATGCTTTACTTACCAAAGAAATACAACAAAGTTTCAGGTAATCTTCTTGCCCATGCACTCTCCGAATGTGGTGCTCCCCTATCTTCTAAGTACATAACATCAAGGTTTTGCTTGCCAAGTAAGAGTTTGTAAAGTTCACGAGCGTCGTTCAGGTGAGCTTCCGGATTGGAGCCTTCTGCAGTCCCCATGTCAACATATATCATAGTAAAGTCTTTCACTTCGGTGTTTTTTACATATTCAATTAACCGCCTGTTCGCAAACCATATAGAGGGACTCATCGCTCCAACTTTTGAGAAAACATCATTGTATTCAAAACCTATGTAAAGAGAAATCAATCCTCCCATAGAAGAACCCAATATCGCAGTATTTTCTCTATCTGGTAAAGTTCTGAAGTGCTCATCGATATAAGGCTTAAGCGTATTCACAATAAACTTAGCATAGGACTCCCCCTTTCCTCCACCATAGTTACTGTCAACCCACGGAGAATACTCATTAATTCTTTCTACACCAGTGTTGTATATGCCAACAATTATGATGGGACGTATCAGGCCTTTCTTTATTAAATCTTCGGCTGTCTCATCAGCTCCCCACTCAACTCCAGAGAACGATGTTGATGCATCAAAAATGTTCTGCCCATCGTGCATATACAAAACTGGATATCTTTCATTTGAAGTTTCGTAGTCCGGAGGAAGGTAAATGATTATGTCCCTTTTATTTCCTAATTCGGGAGAGTAAAAATCTTTTATGAGCTTTATGTTTCCTGTGTAAGTTTTTCTTAAACCAGCCTGTTGTTTTTCCACAAAATCCCTCCAATGATTCACAGTTATATTAACAATCATATCTTTGTCCACATTCAGTACTCTGTTAGGTATCTCCTGACCCCGTTGACCTTTTTCAACTGTCTCCCAAGAACCACGTGTAAATTTGTATTCGATAAGACCGCTCAAATCGAGTGTTATTGTGTATGTATCACCTGATTTAACCAACCTATACTTTGGGTCCCCAGGGTTCCAGTTGTTAAATGTCCCTGCTATATAAATCTCGTCGTCGAAAGGTGTGTAAGTCGGAACCTCAACGACGAATGTAACTTTGAAACCAAATATTGTCGTGAAGCTACCTAAGAGCATAAATAGAACGAAAAGTAACCTCCTTCCGATAAATGTTCCTGACAACTTCCACTTCATAAATACCCCTCCACAACGATAAAGTTAAACTTTCATTAATTTCACTAAATAACTTTACAAAAGATTATATCATACCTTCCTTGTGGAACAAAAATGTTATTCGTGTTTTTTCAAATTTTGTCTACAGGTTCTCTACAACTTGTGCTTAATGTTCCGATAATATAATTAGAAAAATTAGAAAAACTTAGCCTCCCAAGCCCAAAGGATGGTGGTGGCACAATGAGAATAGAAGAATACAACGTGGCACTCTCATCCGAAAACCTTAGTTTGAACTATGTTAGAAATTCGTCAAAGATTCGCACATACAGGATGCCTTCAACTATCGAAATTACGGTGCATGAGAAGACACCTGTGATTGATGAAAAGACTTTGAACAAAATAAAGATATTGAAGATGATGCTTGAAAAACTTACGGGCAAAAAGCTAAAAATTTACCTACCAGGTCCTCAATACGAAATTTCCGTAACTAAAAAAGATGCTCAAGATGTTACAGAGATTGAAAGCGAGATGGAGACACTTAACATTCAGTACTCGAATTTCTCAGCGAATGGTCAGGTGAGAACAAAAGATGGCAGAATTATAGATTTCTCCATACAACTATCTCTTTTCCAGTTTAGCTATTCTTACGAAAAGGCTTATGGAAAGGTTGTAGACCCTCTGATTCTTGACTTGAAAACTCCAACTGCCAAAGAACAATTAGTAGAACTTGATTTGAATTTCGATGGAGAAGTGGATAAATTCTACATTGGTGGTGGAAGAGGAATATTAGTATACGACAAGAATGGAAATGGAAAGGTAGACGATGCAACAGAATTGTTAGGTCCTGTAACAAAAGATGGATTTTCTGAACTCTCCAAGTTGGATAGCGATGGTGATAATTGGATAGACGAAGATGATTTAGAATTCCTAAAATTGAAAATTTGGACAACCGATGAAAACGGGAGGGAAAAACTTGTCGGTTTGCTTGACTTAAATGTCGGAGCTATATTTCTTGGAAGTGTTAGCACGCCATTTGATTACTACGATTCCGTTGTAAGGCGAACCGGCGTTTATCTTACGGAAGATGGAAATGTCGGAACAGTCAGGCAGTTCGATTTCAAAGTCTAAAATCCTCATTCCCAGCCCTAATGCCTCTATGCTGGTACGCATAACCTCACCTTACGAAAACTTTTGTCCACCTGAAAAGGTGGACTTTTTTCTTTTCTCTGATTTTTGGTATAATTTTAATAAAAGCAGATGTAATCTGAATGCTTGAAGGAGAGATGAGGATGTCTAGAATATCTAACGCAATTTCACCTGTTGAACTCAGACATAGACTCCATATGTCTCCAGAAGTTGCGTTCAACGAATACAAAACTCAACAAATACTTATTGAAGCGTTGGAAAAGCTTGGAGCTAAGTACGAAAAAGTCGCTAAGACAGGGTTAGTGGTTTTAATCGAACGTGAACCCACAAAGCCTTCTGTTCTTTATCGAGCTGATATGGATGCACTCCCTATAAAAGAAGAAACCGGTTGGGAATTTGCTTCCAAAAACGAAGGTTTTATGCACGCATGTGGGCATGATATCCATATGTCCGTAATGTATGGAGTGATTAAGAAAGTATTAGAAGAAAGCATTGTAGGAAATTACGTTTTTGTCTTTCAACCAGCTGAAGAGACTATCGGTGGTGCGAAATACGTCCTCGATGAAATGAGGGAGAAGTACAAAGTAAAATTTGCAACGGCATTGCATGTAACAGATGAATACCAACTTGGTGAGTTTGCTTCAACCAACGGAACATTGTTCGCTTGCGCAATGGAAATCACAGCTAAATTCAAAGGACTATCAGCACATATCGCACAAAAAGAAAAAGGGATTGATGCTATCAAAAAAGCGGTAGGTTTCCTTTCTGAATTCTATGATAACCCCATTGACGATGCGACAAAAGGTCAAAGGGTGTTGGCAGGTTTCGGAAGAATATTTGGTGGAAGTGTTCGAAACGCCGTTGCAGATTATGCACAGATAGAGGGTTCTATTCGTGGAGAGACACTCGAAATCGTCTTGGAAAATTTCGAAAAATTGAAAAAGATGGCAGAGAAATATGAGGGCAATCTGGAAAAAGGAAGTCTTTACCCACCTGTTATAAACAATGCGAATCTCTTTGAAGTGTTCAAAAATTTCCTTACTGAAAACTCTTATAAATTCATAGATTGTGGGATGAAGTACACGGGTGAAGATTTTGGATTCTTCACCATGAAATATCCATCTATAATGTTTTGGGCTGGTGTTAGAACTAAGAACGAAATCGTTGGATTACACAACCCACAGTTCCTTCCAGACGATGAGGTTGTTCCATACCTCGTTGATTTTATGGTAAAATGGTTAGCAGAATTGTACAATCACATCTAAGTTCAACTAAATAAGAAACATGAAAAAAGAAATAGAAAGGAAGGTGTCATATGTGATTGTATTCATGACAGATTGGGGTAATTCACATTACGTTGGAATCTGCAAAGGTGTAATTCGTCAGATAACAGATGCGGAAATTATAGACCTCACACACAATATCACACCGTACAACGTGCGGGAAGCGATGTACATATTAGACAGAAGTGTTGATTACTTCCCTGAAAAATCCGTTTTCCTGGTTGTAATAGATTACGGTGTTGGAACCGCTAGAAAAGCTATAGCTGTCGAGACAGAAAAATATTATTTCGTCGCACCTGACAATGGTGTTCTTACTTTAGTCTTGGAAAGACACCAGCCGAGAAAAATTGTAGACCTCGTGAACAAAAAATATCACTTTGGAACGTCCAAAACCTTCCACGGACGGGACATTTTCTCTCCAGCTGCCGCATATATCACAAAAGGTATTTTCGATGATTTGGGAACGAGATTGCCAAATTATGCCACCGTGCCTTACCGAAAGGCTCATCTGAGTGCTACAGGTATCTCTGGTGAAGTTGCTTATTTCGATAGATTCGGCAACATAGAAACAAACATACCTTTTTCTTGGGTTGCTGACAAAGAACAGGTAAAAATAAAGGTTGGAAATAAAACCGTTCTTGTTCCCGTCGTTGAGACTTATGCAGATGTTGAAGAAGGTGAATTGTTAGTCCACGAAGATAGCACAGGATACATAGAAATTGCTGTAAATAAAGGGGTTGCGAGAGAACGGTTTAAATGTTTCGAAGGTTGTGAACTGGAAATTCTCTTCTGACGAAATAGAAGAGGTGGTCTATGAAGCAATACCCAAAGTTTATTAAAATTATTTGGATTATTCTTCTGATATCAATTTCAAACACCCTAATTGCAGGCGAACTTTTCGAATTCGCCTATGTGTTTTTAACATCTCGCAAAGTGCCAGAAAACCATGCAAAACTTATGGCCAAAGCTTTGGAAGAGGAATCAAAGATAGTTCCGAAGAGTGTGGATCCTTTATACATCCTTGCCTTTGGTCTTACGGAAACAAATTTTATGAACATTTTTGGTGACCAAGGTAAAGCCGTTGGTTATTTTCAACTCCATGAGAGCGCCGTATTCTATGTAGTTAATTTTTACGAAGATGTTAAACAATTCAAACGACAATACAGAAACCATGCAGAACTCATTAATTATCCAGATTGGCAAGTAAGAATTGCATACCGTTACATCTACTTAACCCTTCGCTACGTATTTGATTGGGACCTTGCAAGAGCAATATCCGCGTACAACGGCAGAACCGATAAGTATAACATTTACACAGTCAAGTTCTTCAGCTACTATGCAAACGTAATTAGTGAATACGTCGCATTTTTAAATTCAAAAAGTTTGAGGACAAGCAAATGATTTTCTAATCACTAACAACTTTGAGCAGGTGATTTATATTGAGACTGACCATAGGAAAATACATTCCAAAAGATTCCCCTATTCACAACTTAGACCCCAGAACAAAGATGATTTCAGTGCTCTTTCAGGTTACTAGTATTATGCTCGTTAAAAACCTCTTAGGTTATATTATCCCTGTGGCCTTTTTTATTTTATTCATGGCACTATCAAGGATTAAGCCGGTTGTTTACTTGAGAAGTTTGAAAAGCATGTGGTTTTTGATAGTTTTTGCTGTTGTGGTTCAGTATTTCATCGGTGGTATATCTTCCAGCCTTTACATAGGTCTACGATTATCACTCATCTTTCTTTTCGCCACCATGTTCACTTACACTACCCCTCCATTGCTAACGGCACGAGGTATCGTGGACATTCTTAAATACTTTGGTGTAAAAGACGAACAGCGGGAAGATTTCGGCATGATGCTTGCGATATCAATCCGTTTCATTCCCATACTCCTTGATGAAGCTGACAGAATTATCAAAGCCCAGATATCTCGAGGTGCCAAGTATTCTGAAAAAGGCCTCAGAAACAAACTATCTGCAATTACGAGCATAATAATTCCTTTGTTAGTTTCTTCATTAAGAAAAGCTGAAGAGCTATCCTTAGCCCTTCAGGCTCGAAAATACGGTATATCGAAAAGAACACATTACTACACACTCAACTGGTCTAAAAGCGATACATCGTACCTTATTGCAAACGCAGGATTGATGCTTGGCGTTTTAATAATGCGTATATTTTAGTGAACAATAACTTCACAAAATCTCTCGTAAATCTCGTCGATTTGCTCTATGGTTATATTTAGTGGTAGCAGAAACCGGACAACACCGTTTCCTAAGATATTAACCAAGAGTCCTTGGTTTATAAACCTTTCTATCCACTTTGAGTCAACAGACAACTTCGGCTTTAGTCCTCTCATCAATCCCATACCGAGTACATCACCAAGGTTTGAAAAACGTTCTTCAAAATACTTACCCATTTTTACAACATGGTTTAGCAAATTTTCATCAATCATCTCCAAAACCGCTCTTCCTGCAGCAAGTGCTACCGGATTGGGAGCAAAAGTAGAACCGTGTTCACCTGTTTTAAAAACATCAGCATATTCCTCAAGCATGATACATGCTCCAAGTGGTAGTCCGCCACCTATACCCTTTGCCACAGTAACAATGTCTGGTTGAATTGAAAAATGCTGATACGCATAAAACTTGCCTGTTCTACCGAGTCCGCTTTGGACTTCATCAGCGACGATAAGATATCCATGTTCTTTTTTGTATTCTGATATCAACTGGACGATTCCCTCCGGAATAACATCTAAACCACCACTACCATGTACTACTTCCAAAAAGACCGCCGCTATGTGTTCTTCGTCTTCCAAAAACCTTTTTACAGTTTCATAATCATATGGAAGAAAAACAACATTCTCATCATTAATGAATTGACTTCTTATGTTTTCAAATCCAGTTACACTCAACGCACTTAAAGTCCTTCCATGAAAGTTTCTAACGAATGAAAGTATTTTACCCGTTTTTTTGACCTTTCTGACCACTTTTAGGGCACATTCTGTACTTTCCGCACCCGAGTTTGTGAAAAAAACTTTTCCGTATCTTCTCGTTTCTTCGACGAGTCTTTGCGCAACAAACAAGGCATCCTCATCAAGGAAAAAGTTCGAAAGATGAATGTACTTTTCCATCTTTCTTTTCATTGCATTTATTATCTTCTCATGGTTGTGCCCAAAAAGAAGGACACCAATACCCATGAATGTATCGATGTAAGATTTTCCATCATTATCCCAGACATAAATTCCTTTAGCATGTAATACTTTGATGGGATACCTATTATACGTCCCAGCTATATATGTCTCTTCTGTCGAAACGTTCATTTAGATTCCTCCCCGAATTTTTTCAAGTTTACAAATCAAAAGCCTTGCAAATGCTTTTTACCAGTTCTTCTGCCACATTTTCTGGAACCAAAACGGAGATTTTGATTTCCGATGTAGTTATTAGCTCTGGTTCGATACCGTGTTCGGAAAGCACTTCCAAAAGCTTTGAAGCAACGCCGTGATGAGACCTCATGCCTGTTCCAACAACAGTGATTTTTGAAAATTTCCCATAGAAATGGTATTTAGCACCGTAATCAGCAAGTGTTTCATTGAGCAGTTCTTCTATTTTGTCAAGCCTTTCTGGAACGACCGTAAACGACACGTGTGTTGATGTACCGTTCTTTACGAGAGATATCATATCGACGTTTATCCCTTTCTCTGCAACTCTCTTAAAGATATCCGTTACCACTTTTGCATCATTTGGCAAATCCATTATAGAAACCTTCACCTGATTTTTGTCCAAACTAACCCCTGTAACAAGTGGTTCTTCGAGCCATTCAGGTATTCTGTCAACCACCCAAGTTCCCTCCTCATCGTTAAATGATGAACCACAATACACTCGCACCTTGTATTTCTTGGCTATTTCAACTGAACGCGAATGTAGTACCTTTGCACCTGTTGCTGCCATCTCAAGCATATCATCGTACGTAACATACTTGAGTTTCTTTGTTTCGGGATAAAGCTTTGGGTCGCACGTATAAACACCTGCAACATCACTGTAAATCTCACAATCGCACTTTAATTTGGCAGCCAAAGCCACCGCCGAGGTATCGGAACCACCTCTACCAAGTGTTGTAAGATGCTCGTCTTCGGTAATTCCTTGGAAACCGGTTATCACAAGCACGTCGTAGCTATCAAGATATTCTTTCAGTTTTTTAACACTTATATCCATTATTCTCGCGTTGTTATAAGACTTTGTGGTTAGAATTTTGACCTGGAAAGCATTTAAAGAAATTGCATTAATTCCCATGTCTTTTAAAGCCATCGCAACAAGTGCGCACGAAACCTGCTCACCTGTGGTGAGAAGCATATCAAGTTCTCTTTCGTCAGGTTTGCTTGATACACTCTTAGCAAGTGAAATCAAATTGTCCGTTGTCTTACCCATTGCAGAGACAACGGTCACCACTTTGTAACCTTCTTGGACTTTCTTTGCTATTCTACGTGCAACATTTCTAATTCTGTCCGGGTCAGCTACCGATGAGCCTCCATATTTTTGAACAACTATTCTATTTTGAAGAATGTTTTTCACCAATTTTTCTTCACCTACCTGCTCTTTGAACAGCTTACCTGTTAATTTCTCTGAGACTTTCCAAAATTTGTGTCTTATTAGCTGTCTTTTCATCAACCCTTTTGATTACCTTAGCTGGAACACCTGCGACAACGGTGTAAGGTTCCACATCATCAACGACAACTGCACCGGCGGCAACAACGGCATGATGTCCTACTCTTACGCCTTCCAAAATCACAGCGTTCGCCCCAACGAGCACATAGTCCTCAATAACAACAGGTGTAGCACTTGGTGGTTCAACAACACCTGCCACAACCGCCCCAGCACCTATGTGACAATACTTTCCAATACGAGCTCGTGCACCAATTACAGCATTCATATCAACCATTGTCCCCTCACCAATTACAGCGCCGATATTTATTACAGCTCCCATCATTACAACCGCTCTGTCACTAATTTCAACGAGCTCGCGGATAATTGCACCTGGCTCTATCCTTGCGTTGAATCGTGATATATCTGCCAGCGGAATTGCCGAATTCCTAGCAATGTATTCCACTTTGTATTTTTCTATCCCTTCATTTCTAAGCACCTGTGAGATGATTTCAAAATCCCCAAATAATACTCCAAAATCTTTCCCTACAACGAAATCAAATTCAATTTCTTCAGATTTGTACTTGCCAAAATCAACACTGTCTAACCTTCCCGAAATGTAGACCCTTACCAGGTCCCTTTTCTTACTTTTCGCAATAATCTCGATGATTTCTTCACTTGATAATTCACTTACACTCTTTTTAATGTCCATCCTAACCCCTCCACTCACCGATTATCTGGCTTGCGCAGATTCCAAAACGTCATCGTAGCTAAAAAATCCCTTCTTTTTTCCCAGCACAAACAGTGCAGCATTCCTTACACCTATCGCAAATGCTCTTCTTGATAAAGCTCTATGCGTAATCTCAACAGTTTCACCTGAATTAGAAAAAATCAACGTATGTTCACCAAAGATTCCACCAACTCTTATAGAGCTTATAGGTATCTCCTTTCCCAAAACTTGCTTAAGCATTTTGGCAGTGCCGGATGGAGCATCCTTTTTCTGGTTATGATGAATTTCAACCATAGCCGCATCCCAATCCTCGAAATAGCTCGCATATTCCTTTACAATTCTTTTTAAGATAGCGATTCCCGTTGAAAAGTTATAACTTTGAACCACGGGAACATGTTCAGATAATTCTTTCAGTCTTGCAAAATGCTCTTCGGTTAGCGCGGTTGTACCTATCACAAGTCCACAGCTGTATTTTCTGCACAGTTCAATTGTTTCAAAAACAGCATCAGGAGATGAAAAATCAATTATCACTTGTGGTCGCTCAATCTCTTCAAAAACCCCCCTATCTTTTCTCAAAACGCACAAATCACCTAACGATGAGAAATAACTTTGAATCTCCGCACCCATTTTCCCGTTTGCGCCCACTAAACCGTATCTTATGTTCACTTTGTTTGGTCTATTCATTCTATCGCCCCCAATTCCTTAAGAATCACCCTCAGTCTTTCTACAGTTGATTCCTTCGGTGGAACAAGCGGTAGTCTGAATTCGTTTTTAAGTAATCCCATCAAATGCATAGCCGCTTTAACAGGAAGTGGATTGGTTTCTATGAAAAGGGCTTTGAACAATGGGGTAAGCTCCATGTGAATTTTGAGGGCTTTTGAGATGTCAGCTGAAAAGATTGCATTGACCATCTCTACCATTCGAGCGGGAACAACGTTCGAAGCCACAGAAATTACTCCCTTTGCACCCGCGCATATCATATGAAATGCTCTATCATCGTTCCCTGAGTAGATGTAGAAGTCGAGGTCCTTTGTCAATCTGTAAATCTCATCAGATTGAGCAACATCTGGATTTGCTTCCTTTATTGCTTTTATATTTCGACACTCCACTGCCAATCGTGCCACGGTTTCAGGAGATATATTCACACCGGTTCGAGAAGGAACGTTGTAGATGATTATTGGAATGTCGAGTCTTTCTGAGAGATACTTATAGTGTGCGTAAAGACCTTCCTGTGTAGGTTTGTTGTAGTAGGGAGTAACTATTAATACAGCATCTGCACCAAACTTTTGCGCACTTATAGAAAGCTCCAATGTCTTTTTCGTATCATTGGTCCCTGTTCCAACAACAACTTGAGCCTTACCTTCACAAATTTCCTTTGTTAACGCTGTTAAACGTTCTCTTTCTTCAACTGTCAAAGTAGCACCTTCGCCTGTTGTTCCAGCGACGATAACGGCATTTACACCGCTTTCAATCTGCCATCTTAGAATCCTTTCATAACTTTCGTAGTCAACCTCACCGTTCATGAACGGTGTTACTATAGCTGTTCCAACCCCGTGAAACATACGCATCTGACCTGATGAATTACTCATGTTCGACTCCCCCTTCCAAATAAATTCCATCACTCTCAAAAAGCACATTGAGAATTCCGCCTTTTGTTTGAGCTGTTAATTTGTCTGGTATTTTGTTGTCACGAAGAATATAATACTTGACGAAATACGCAGTTGCCGTCGTTCCTGAGCCGCAGGATAATGTTTCTCTTTCAACACCTCGTTCAAACGTCCTAATCTCAAAGGTGCTGGCATCTAAGACATTAAACAAATTAACATTGGCATTGAACTTATGTCTAAGCAACCTTGCAATTTCCATATCGAACCCCCAGATTGCTTTTCCGACGTTCATAACAAGGTGTGGTACACCTACTGTAATCAATATCCCTGCAAAACCCGAAAGTTCTTCTTGAGGCACGAAATAATTAACCACAGGGTCTGGCATTTGGACAAAAATTTTCTCTCCGATGTATCCATTAAGCACACCTGCATTGGTTTCTATGGAGACTTTTCCAGAAACGTTGAAATTCTCTGAGAGAAATTTCAAAAACGTTCTTGCTCCATTTCCACAAAAAGTTGCTCGTTTTCCATCTCTGTTAAAATAATCCATAAAGAACCGCTTACTATGTTGTTCAACAAAGATAACTCCATCTCTGTCTTCGACAACTTCAAGCACAATCTTTTCTTTTGCCACATCGTTTAGAGTTGTCTTCGTCGTATCAACAACGACAAAAGTATTACCCGTAGCCGAGTAGTTGCAAATCAAACTAATTCCGAGCTTTCTTAACTCATCTTCCCTCAACTTCCCTCGCCTCACTTTCAAAAACTAAATCAGAATTCAGCTGACTGTGTAGCTTCAGAATCCTAACAGCATTCGTTGCAGCTCCAACTCTCAGGTTGTCTGCCACAACCCACAATCCAAATGTGTGCGCGTCAAAGAGCCTTATTCTACTAACGTGAACATAGTCGTCACCAGCTACCTCTATTGGTGTAATGATATCGTCATGAACTATTACATCCTCACCTGAAGCAATAGTTTCTACTAAGTCTTCCTTTGACATTATTGGGAAGAGAGTCCGAGCTACGACACTTTCCGAATGTCCCACCCTAACAGGAACCCTTACAGTTGTTGGGAATACGGCAATAGACCTTGAATTCAATATTTTCCTTGTTTCGTTTATCATCTTCCATTCCTCTTGAGATATATCATCTTTTAAATCACCTATGAGCGGAATGACGTTATGGGCTATCTGTCTTGGGAAAACCATATTTGTTGTATCACCGGCAAGTTGCCTTTCGTATTCAACAACTGCCTTATGACCTGCTCCAGAAACTGCCTGGTATGTTGAGACAAATATCTCGTGCAGATGGTATCTGTCGTGTACCCTGTAGAGCGCCAAGACCATTTGAATAGTTGAACAATTCGGGTTTGCGACAATTCCATGATATCCCTTTAGCAACTTCCCATTTATTTCTGGAACAACAAGCGGAATTTCTGGGACCATCCTGAATGCAGATGAGTTATCAATCACCGTTGTTCCCGCTTGTGCTGCAATTGGCGCGTATCTTCTTGAAACATCCGCACCAGCTGAGAAAAGTAAATAGTCAAAACCTTCCCTCATAGCTTCTTCTGTAAGAACCTCAACCATCACTTGCACACCTTTGAACGTTAGAGTTTGTCCAGCTGACCTTTCCGATGCAAAGAGCCTGAGTTCGGAAACTGGAACCTCACTTTTTTCAAGAACCTCGACCATCGTCCTTCCAACCGCCCCTGTTGCACCTACTATACCGACCTTGAACCCCATAAAGGATACCTCCTTCTTTTTGATGGATTGAAGAATTCATAAGGCTAATAAAAAAGCGGGCTACAGTTTTTCACTGTAGCCCGCCTATGGTAGTCTTTTGTTACTTGCTTGCGTTTGATTTTATCCCAAGCCAAACGCAAGCTGACCACCATAAAGCGGGCAGCTGCGTTTAGCTTTAGATTTCATATTGATTTCAACATTCATGAAGTTCTCAATTGATAAATTTTGATAATCAAGCACGTTATGACATCCTCCTGACTAAATTTCGTTAAATCTCTATTTTACTCGTTTTTTCTCAGTGTTTCTAACGTAACCTATTTGCCCTTATTATATCACAAAACTACCATACCTTGTCAATACATGATTTTAAATAAAAAAGCCCCCGTCAAAGGGGCGAAGCTATGAGCAAAGAGCATGGGAAGGGATTTACTATACAATCTCTTTGAAACCTTTTCCGTAAACGTATCTAGCCTCGTTTACAAGAAAGAAAGCTTTTGGATCAACAGTTCTGATTGCGTTTACCAATTCGTGAAGTTCTCGTCTTTTCAAGACAACCAACAACACATTGCGTGGCAGATTAGTATACCCACCTTTGGCTTCGAAAACGGTGCAACCTCTACCTAATTCTGATAAAACAAAATCCCTGATTTCGTCAATTTTCTCGGAAACGACCCATACATTTACGGAAAGCTCCAAGCCCTTCAGTACAAAGTCAATAGTTGTTCCGTTGACTATTATGGCAAGTATCGAATACAAACCCGTATCAATGTTGTAAACAAGTCCTGCAGCAAGACCTATGGCAAAGTCAATAAACAAAATTGACATACCAAATGGTGCACCAAAAAACTTATTCAATATTTTTGCGATAATATCAGTCCCACCTGTCGAAGCGTTCTGAGAAAACGCTATAGCCATACCAATGGCAGTTAATATATCCCCAAAGAATACAGCAAGAATCACGTCTTTACCTTGATACTTGTAAATAGGTGCTATCCTATCGAAGAAATCTATCAAAAAATTCAGCAAAAAAGTGCAGTATATTGTTTTAAAACTGAAGTCAAACCCTATTATCAAAAATGCTGTCAGAAAAAGTGTAATATTTATGATATACATCCAAATACCCACCGAAAGTGGGATTAATCTGTTCAAGACAATTGCAAGACCTGATGCCCCACCAGCCGCAATGTTATTAGGGATGAGGAAAATAACCAACCCCAGAGCTGTGAGGAATACTCCAAATGAGGAAAGGAAGTATTCTTTCAGCAATTTCTCCAAGCGTCTTTTACTTCCCACGGAAATTTCACCACCCTAACTCCTAATTCTTTTAGTCTTTGTTCCTTAAAAGAAACTTTTCCCCTTTCTCCTTCAATAATTGCTCCCGCGTGCCCCATACGTTTCCCTTCTGGAGCATGTCTACCTGCG
Source organism: Fervidobacterium sp. (assembly GCF_059913585.1). NCBI lineage: Bacteria > Thermotogati > Thermotogota > Thermotogae > Thermotogales > Fervidobacteriaceae > Fervidobacterium > Fervidobacterium sp. The sequence goes on along the minus strand of NZ_DBOLZL010000012.1, from coordinate 34,090 downwards.
AAGAAAGCAACAATGTTTTCTGGAGAAAATCCTATTTTTAATGCGTGCTCAACGCCTCTCACCTCATCTTCACCACCAATTTCACCGATTAGCAATACTTTTTCGTAACCTAGTTTTTTCACTATCTCAAAAGCTTCCGAAACATTTGTTCCCACAACGGGGTCTCCACCTAACCCAAGTGCTACACCGACACCTGGACCCTCGCTCAGATGTTTTGCCGTTTCATACATCAGCGTTCCACTTCTTGAAATGATGGCTACGTTTCCTGCTTTAAAATACTTTTCTGGCATGATACCAACCTTAACTCGTTCATGAGGGTTTATAACACCTGGGCAATTGGGACCAACCATTCTGGCTCCCTTTTCTTTTGCTAATTTCAACATCTTTAACGTATCATGAACAGGCACATGTTCAGTTATTATTACAAAATTCACCACACCATTATCAACAGCATCCTTAAACGCTTCTAAAACATTTTGAGGTGGCACGAAAAAAACAGCCGTATCTGGCTTTTCAAAACTCTCACCGAGACTTTGATAAACTGGTACACCCTCTATGCGCTGTATTTGTTTATTCTTACTCACCACACATACTACATTCGTTCCGTATTCAATCATCCTTTTTAGGTGATAGCTTCCATACCTTCCTGTCCCACCGTAAACGCAAACTCTATTTGTTTTACAAAACATCGCCAACCCCCCTACTTAAAGTTTTCGTGACCTTCTGAAGACTTTCAATTAGTTCTTTCATATCATTAACAGCATCAATATTATGTTGTTTCAGTAGCTCTCTTGCCAAAAACTCGTTGTTTCCAGATAACCTTATGTAAATTTCAAAATCCGGGTTCTCTTCTTTGAAATTTACGACACCTTTAGCTATTTCCAAACAATCTGTGATGCCCCCAAAGATATTCAAAACAGCTTTATTACTCAAAGATTTGACTTTTTTCAACGCCTCGTACACGCTTTCCATTGTTGCTCCTCCGCCTAAGTCACAAAAATTAGCCGGTTTGTAACCATATTCAACAAGAGCGTCTATCGTTGCCATGACAATGCCTGCACCACACCCAATTACGCCAATTTCTCCGTTTTCAAACGGCACGAAAGAATTTGTTTCTTCATCATCCTCATATGCCCACAATTGTCTAAATAACGCACTGTCGTCTACATGGAAGACAGCGTCTAACGCATAAAAATCCCCATCTTTGAAAACGAAAGGATTGATTTCTAATAAATTCAAGTCATATCTAACAAAAATTTCGTACAACTTCTGCGCAAATTCCTGAAGGTCTTTTGGAAGCTCGTATATATAATTTGTACGTAATAACTTATCAGGATACTTTAAAGCAAACTCCTCTATGTCTACACCACCAACCTCAGAATACACAAACACAACATCTCTCATATTTCTGTCAATCGAAAGTGAAATATACCTCTCGGTGTCATGAGGGATGTATTCTTCAACTAACACCCCATAAGGTTCTTCTCCTTTTATCTTCATCCCTAAAATCTTCTTGATGCCTTCAATACTTTTCTCTAAATCCTCGGCAACCACAATTCCGCCAGCTTTCATCCTTCCACCAACTAATACTTGAGCTTTAAGGACCTGTGGAAAACCTAGCCTTTCCAAGCACTTTGTTAAAGACTTTTCCTCTGCTAGTTCTTCAGACGTCACCAAATAGCTTCTTGGTACTCTTACTCCTTCAGCTCGCAGGATATCCTTTGCCAAATACTCGTGAATCTTCACAACATATACCCCCTTTCAGAAATTCAAAGAAAAATACCCCCAAAAATCGATGGTTTTTGGGGTGCCCATTCCCTTAAAGGCAGGTCTCCCGACTTGTGGATCATCCTACTCCCTGCGCCTTCCCAGCATTAAAGCCAGTGGCATTTTGCAGGTTTCGTCCCCACTCACGGTGGCCCGACCGTCCCGGATTTTCACCGGAGTTCCCTTTTAAGCACGTAAGTGCACCTTTAAGGGCTGGGGAATATTAAGTTTTTTCTTTTCAATAATATACTAAATCCTATCCTATGTAATTGCAACTACCAGGTGTTATTCACCAGAGACAATTATTGAATATTATCTTCTCATTCGTTGTTGTTTTTCAATAATTCATTCCTATGCTTGTTTTTGATTTATCAAATCCTTTAATTAAAATACATATGTAGACAAAGTCTATCTTTTTATGTTATAATAAGTTAAACCTAATTCACTAACTTCGACATGAGTGAGGTGATTGGATGAAAAACTTGGGAGAGTTGTTAATCCAGAAAGGTCCTTTTTCGGAAATTGTTATCGGAAACACTGCAATTGTGAGGGCGATGATTGAAAGCGGTGTAAGAGTGGTGACATCATATCCTGGTTCACCTACACCTGAAATAGCCGAAGCGATAAATGCCATACCAAAGGACAAAAATCCACTGTACTTCGAGTTTTCAACAAACGAAAAAGTAGCATTAGAAGTAGCGTTTGGCGCAGCAATCAATGGATTTACCTCATGTGTGTTTTTCAAAAGTGTTGGTATGAACGTGGTTGCCGATTCGTTTGTCCAGCTAAGTATGATGGAAATCCCTGGTGGGATGGTAATTGTAATAGGTGATGACCCGGGTGCCAACAGTTCACAAAATGAGCAAGATAACCGACATTACGCAAGGCTTTCCTACACCCCTGTCTTTGAACCAAAAGATGCGCAAGAGGTTTACGATATGTTCAAACAAGCTGTCGAATACTCTAAAAGGCTACGTTCTCCTGTAATTCTGCGCTTAACCACCCACACAGCCCACTTCAAACAAAAAGTCAACTTTGGAACGTTTATTCCCTCCCCACTAGGTTCTCCTGTCTTTGATGCTAAAAACAACGGTCCATACATTCCTATAGCTCAAAATGTTCCGGTGATGAAAAGAAGGGCACTTGAAAAACTGCAAATGTGGGCTGAGATTTCGGAAAAATATGCTTTTATAACAAACAACGGGAGTGAGATAGGAATTATAACAGCTGGACTCCCCTACCTTTCATTGCTCGATGTCCTGGGAGAGAATGTGAAAAAAGTAGACATTTTAAGACTTGGCATGGTTTATCCGTTGCCAAGGAAGGCAATAACAGAATTTCTTAAAAAGCACAAAATAGTAAAAGTTCTGGAAGAGTTAGATGATTTCATCGAAGAGAAGGTAAAAGCAATAGCCTTTGAAGAAAGGATAGATGTAAAAATCGTTGGGAAAACTGACATAGAAGAGTGGATTGGAGAATATACTCCAGAAAAAGTTTATTCAGTTCTTTCGAAATTTGCACCGGAGTTGGTCAGAAATATCAAAGTTCCAACCAACACAATGCGAGTTCTAAGCCGTCCACCACAACTTTGTCCGGGTTGTGGTCACAGACCTGTTTTCTATGTCCTCTCAAAAATTTTGAAAGAAAAAGATATATCTGTAGCGGATATTGGATGTCACACACTCGGCTTTTTGGAACCTTACAACGTAGGGCAAGTCCTTCTATCGATGGGTCACTCGACAGGAACATCATCTGGTCTTAGCATGTTCAACCCAAATAGAAAAGTTGTCGCATTTCTTGGAGATTCCACATTCTTCCACGCTGGAATACCGGGGATTATAAACGCCGTATTCAACAAGCACAACTTTACACTCGTGATTATGGAGAATGGGACAACAGCTATGACTGGTCACCAAGACCATCCTGGAAAAGTAATGAAGATCAGGCAGTTACTTGAAGCAATTGGTGTAAAGCATATTTGGGAAGTCGATACATACCAGCAAGATAAACTAGAAGAAATCTTGCGAACAGCTCTTGAAACAAAAGAATTCAACGTTGTGATTGCAAAACATCCATGCATGTTGAAATTCACAAGGGAAAGAAGAAGGAAGGGAGTTATAAAAGTACCTCAGATGAAGGTAACTAACAGATGCACACTTGCCGGTGTGTGTATAACTAAATTTGCTTGCCCATCGTTCCAAAGGGCGGATGATGGAAGCATCTTTGTCCACGAAGACCTCTGTATTGGCGATGGTTCATGTATGGTTGTTTGTCCATCTGGAGCGTTGGAGTTTGAAAAAGTGGAATCAGGTGGTGATGCGAAATGAGAAAGTTTGACATATTCCTCATAGGTGTTGGCGGACAAGGAATAGGTCTTCTGAGCGAAGTATTAATCCGTGCCATCGATTACAGTGGTCAAAAATGCATAGGTGTCGATACTCACGGCTTAGCCCAAAGGGGTGGGATTGTCTCTTCACACATAAGAATTGGGGATGCGAACTCTCCACTTGTGATACCTGGAGATGTTGACTTGGCACTTGCACTTGAAAGACACGAAGCTGCACGTGCGCTTAACTACCTGAAGGACGGCGGAACTCTTGTTTATTACAACACATCCTGGCAGCCATTATCCGTAAGGTTAGGCAGGGAAGGTGAAATAAAGGAAGAAGAAATTGAAAACGTAGCTAACACGCGAGGCGTAAAAGTATACAAAGTCAAATACGATTTGCCAGATGCGCGTATGCAAAACATCGCACTACTCGGGGTAGTTGCAAGAAACAACCTTATACCTGGTGTCGAACCTAAACATTATCTGATGGCTATGGAAGATTTAATGAATGAACGAATTTATACTGCGAATAAAGAAATATTCGAAAGGATTTTGGAGGCGATATGAGTATGGAAAAGAAGAGTGAGATTTCAATTGTATTAAGTGGTGCTGCAGGGCAGGGTATTCAAGCCGTAGAACACATTTTAACAAGAGTAGCAAAGGATTCTGGATTCCATGTCTTTGCAACAAAAGAATACATGTCAAGGGTGCGCGGAGGTAATAACTCAACGGAGATACGTATATCATCTCAACCAGTAAAGGCCTACGTAGACCGTATCGATATTTTAGTCCCTCTCAACGACAACGCTATAGAACGATTAAGACCACGTATCACGGAAGAAACGATTATCCTTGGTGAAAAGAAATATGTTGAAAATGAAAAGAACTCTATAGGCATCCTGCTTGAAGAGATTGCAGAAAGTTTTGGTAACAAGATATACGAGAACTCAGTAGCGATAGGTATCCTGGCTGGGATTATAAACGCCGAGGAAGATGCCTTGGTTAACAATATAAAAGCCTACTTTTCTAAGAAGTCCGAAGAGGTAGTTAAGGCAAACGTTAATGCAGCCCTAAAAGGTTACGAAATCGGTAAATCGTTAGGTCTAAGGTTTGAAATCACGCCTTCCGACGAAGTAAAAAAACAATACCTTCTAAATGGGTCCGAAGCAGTCGCAAAAGGTGCTATAGCCGGCGGTTGTAATTTCATATCATCTTACCCTATGTCACCAGCAACAACGGTATTTACAGAACTATCAAGGTTGTCAAAACAGTACGGTATACTTGTCGACCAAGCGGAAGATGAAATTGCAGCTGCCAATATGGCAATTGCTGCATGGTACGCAGGAGCTCGTGCAATGGTATCAACCTCCGGTGGTGGATTCGCGCTGATGACAGAAGCCATCAGTTTATCGGGTATGATTGAAACACCGATAGTTGTGCACCTTGGTCAAAGGCCAGGACCAGCTACAGGTTTACCAACAAGAACTGAGCAAGGGGATTTGAACCTCGTGTTATACGCAGGGCACGGTGATTTCCCAAGAATCATTTACGCTCCTGGAAATTTGTGCGAAGCCTATGAGCTCAGTGCAAAAGCGTTCAACATGGCTGATAAATATCAGATACCAGTTTTTATCCTCACAGACCAGTATTTTCTTGATTCGTTCTACAATGTCGATGAAATGCCGGAAGTAAACATAGAACGTTATATCATCAAAACCGATGAGAATTACAGAAGATACGCACTTACAGAAGACGGAATATCGCCACGTGGCATTCCTGGTTATGGAAAGGGACTGGTAAGAGTTGATAGCGACGAGCACGATGAATACGGACACATAACAGAAAGTGCTCAAGTAAGGAGAAAAATGGTCGAAAAACGGTTAAAGAAGATGAATAAAATTATCCAGGATGCAGTTCCTCCAAAGCTTTTCGGGAGTGAGAACTACAGATACCTCATTGTCACATGGGGCTCCACTCAATTGATAGTCAAGGAAGCTCTTGAACAACTTGGTAACAAAGATGTAGCGATGCTTCACTTCTCGCAGGTGTACCCCGTGCCACCAATTGCGGAGAGTTACCTGAAAAAAGCGGAAAAGGTAATATTCCTTGAGCAAAATGCAACAGGACAATTTGCGAATCTTATAAAACTAACATTTGATGCTGTAGACACCCGAAGAAGAATATTGAAATACGACGGATTCCCGTTCTCAGTGGAACAGGTTATGGAAGCTATTTCCAAGGAGGTTGAGTAATATGAGCTATACGAATACCGCATTTGACCCAAAAATTTACGACATTCCCGATGCGGACATCGCCTGGTGTCCAGGATGCGGAAATTTTGGAATAATCAATGAACTAAAAACAGCTCTTGCACAGTTACAACTTGACCCAACCCAAGTTGTGTTGGTCTCTGGTATAGGTCAGGCAGCGAAAATGCCTCAGTACGTTAGAGCTAATATGTTTAACGGACTGCATGGGAGGTCACTACCTGCAGCAGTTGCTATAAAGATGGTTAATCCCAACCTTATCGTAATTGCTGAGAGCGGAGATGGTTGTACATACGGTGAAGGTGGTAATCATTTTATCCACACAATAAGAAAGAATCCTGATATAACAAACATTGTGCACGATAACCAAATATACGGATTGACAAAAGGTCAGGCATCACCAACAACTGCACGAGGGCAAGTCACAACGCTCCAATTCGATGGAGTTATTGTTGACCCATTCAACCCCATTGCTGTTGCTGTTGCTCTTGATGCGTCTTTTGTTGCCAGAAGCTTTTCCGGAAATTTCCAACTTACTGTAGAACTCATCAAAATGGCTATAAAACACAAAGGATACGCTCTAATTGATATATTGCAACCATGTGTCACGTTCAACAAAGTTAACACATACCAGTGGTACAGAGAAAACACATATCTGCTTCCAGACAGTTACGACCCAAACGACAGACAAGCTGCATTTAAAATTGCAACTGACACCTCAAAGCTTGCACTTGGAGTGATATACATGAACCCAAACAAGCCGGTTTACGAAGAGCAACTCGCTCCATACCAAATTGATAAAACACCTGTTGCTTTGAGGGGGTTGGAGTTATGATTCAATCACGCTTTAAGCTCATTCCCCAGTTTACTTTAAAAGATGAAGAAGGAAAAGATTTTTCCTGGACAAACCTTTTGGGAAGGTATACAGTGGTTTATTTCTATCCCAAAGCAAACACTCCAGGTTGTACACTCGAGGGTATCGATTTCACAAGACTTCTCGATGAATTTAACGGTAATGTAATAGGAATATCCCCTGACGATTGCAAAGCTATTGCAAGTTTTAAATCTAAAAAGGGTCTAAGAGTAAAATTACTTTCAGACCCGGATAAGATAGTAGCAGAGCAATTTGGTGCAGCAAAAGATGGAAAATTAATAAGGTCTACATTCATAGTCGACCCATGGGGGAGAATCAGAAGAGAATGGATTAAAGTCAGCGTAAATGGGCACGCAGAAGAAGTGTTGGAAGAATACAAAAAAATCATTGAAGAAGACCAAACCCTTAACGACAACATCCTTGTGAGAAGGGCATTCAGAGGCGTAAGACCAGACCCTGTTGAAGATGAGAAGATAGAAACTCTTTTAAAAGCGGCACATCTTGCACCTTCATGTATGAACAAACAGCCTTGGAGATTTCTTGTGGTGAGAACGAAGGAAAATCTCGAGAAACTTCATTCCACACTCTCTGAAGGTAATTACTGGATGAAACAAGCACCGGTTATGCTTATCGTTTACACAGACGACGAATTCGGTTGTCAGTTGAGCGATAGGAGAAATTACTCGCTATTTGACACAGGAACTGCCGTTGGATTACTGTTAGCCCAAGCAACACAGATGGGACTTGTTGCACACCCAGTTGCTGGCTATGACCCATTGAAGGTCAAAGAACTCTTTGGGTTGAATGGGATAATAATAACCTTAATAGCAGTAGGCTATTGGGGAAATTTTGATATGCTGAACGAAAAACACGCTACCATTGAGCAGGGCAATAGGAAAAGAAAACCGCTTGAAGAAGTAGCAAAGTTTATATAAACTCTGTATGAATACAAAAGACCACCTAACCGGGTGGTCTTCTGTTTTCTTCGTAACAGAATTTTACCAGCTTAGACTATCCCATAATTTTCCAGTGTTTCTCAAATTCCTTTTGAACTTAGGCCAATCACTATACGCCAAGCCATAAGACAAGCCTGTGTAAATCGCGTATAAATATCCATCGTCTGTTCCCACATAGAGTGTCCCATCATCATCTAAAGTTGCAGAAGAAGGATTGTATCCCACAAATATTTTCCATTTTTGCTTTTTATCAGATGAAATTGCGTAGACATATCCATCATTACTTGGGACGTATATCGTCCCATCTGAACTAATAACTGGTGTAGCTCTTATATAACCATTTGTTTTGAACGTCCATTTTATCGTCCCATCACTGTTAATTGCATACAGACATCCATCATCACTGCCGGCATAGACCGTCCCATCAGAACCTATCACTGGTGAAGAACGTACCCAGTCACCTGTTTGAACTTGCCATTTGGAGGTACCATCCGACCTTATTGCGTAAATAGAACCATCGTCACTACCTACGTATATCGTTCCATCACTACCTATCGCCGGGGATGAGTAAATAGCTCCGTTAGTTTTAAATTTCCATTCCTCATCGCCGTCCCAATCATCAAGTGCATAAAGATACCCATCATTGCATCCTATGTATATCGTTCCATAACTTCCTATAGCTGGTGATGAATACACCGCATCCCCAAGTTGAACTTTCCATTTTCGCGTGCCGTCGTACGTGCGAATTGCGTAAACTTCTCCATTCGTAGTTGCAACGTAAACAGTAGGATAGTCCAAAGCTGGTGAAGACCTTACCCAACCGTTAACTGGATGTTTCCACTTAATAGTCCCATCTGGGTTGACGGCGTACAAATATCCATCGTCACTTCCCACATAAATTGTTCCATGTGAATCAACAGCAGGTGAAGTGTGTACCCAATCGTTGGTTTCGTACTTCCATTTAAATAAGCTATCAAGTGATAACGCATACAAATATCCATCGTCACTACCGAAGTAAATTGCTTCCCTACTCCAGTTTGTGTCAATAGCAGGACAGCTGTATATTGCCCCACCTGCTTTGAACTTCCAAATAACATCACCAGCGGATGGCTTTTGCAAAGTTACATTTATGCTCGCCTCTTTCTTATTTTCAGCCAAATCATACGCTGCAGCTTTCAAAGAATAACTACCCGAAAGGTGTTTCCTTGTGTCAATGACAAACGTATATGGTGCTTCCGTCTTTTCGCCTACCTTTGAATATCCTACGTAAAGCTCAACTTTGCTTATTCCGAAATTATCAGATGCATTAACATTGACTTGCGCCACTCCAATGATGACTTCTCCATTTGTTGGTGATGTAATACTAACATTTGGAAGCGTATTATCGAAATTAACTTGTAAACTTGTTTCACTGCGTTTGTCAAATACATCGAAAGCTACTGCCTTCAAAGTGTATGGTCCATCTGAATAGCTCGTAGTGCCCAAAGCAAATGTGTAAGGTGAATTAGTCTTTTCTCCTATTTTGTTGTTGTTTAAATACAGTTCAACTTTACTTATCCCATTCCCATCGACTGCTGATACTTCAATATTTTTCGTTCCAGAGATATATGAACCGTTTGTCAATGACTTTATCGAAAGACTTGGAGGGTTATTGTCTATCTTAAACAAAATCGTTGCCTCGTTTGTGTTACCTGCTTTATCGTAAGCTTTGGCTTTAAACGTGTATTCGCCATCTGGATATTTTGTCGTATCAACAGTAATAGAGAAAGGACTTAAAGTCTTTTCACCGATTTTTGTCGAGTTAAGGTAATATTCAACTTTTTCAAGCGTTTTGTCATCTGAAGCTTCAACATCAATTACTCTTGTCCCACTCACGTACGGTTCACTAATCGTTGTCAGGATGCGAACCTGAGGTTGGACTTTATCCACAATTACCGTCTTAGAAACTTCACCAACGATGCCAAACTCACTTGTTGCTTTTGCGGTGAGTTGTACCGTCTCTTGAGCATCGTCTGGAAGGTTAACAAGAATCATTACACTTCCACTTGTTAGGTTGGTATCTTTCATCCCCACAAGATTATCATTAGAATATATCTCCACTTTCTTTACCTTAGGTCCGCTCTGGATTGATACATTGACATTAAAACCCACATAATCGTTTACAATACTTAACTGTGGTCGGTGGAAATCTAACGTTAAATTGTAAGTAGAAGACTCGACGGAGTTACCACTTTTGTCGATAGCTCTTGCCTTAAATTGATACTGCTTAACCACATCTATTTCTATAGGTACAGTAAGTGGAAATATTTCTGTTCCGGATTTTGATTTGACTTCCTTTTCATAAATCTTCTCTGTTCCATTGTAGAGCTCTATCTTATCAACTAACTCGTTATCGGAGAATTCAACATTTACCTTCACATTCACGTTTGCTTCGACAACTTCGTATGACACAAACAAGCTCACTTGCGGAACTTGGGTATCTCTGACTGGAATACAAGAGCTTGTAAGTAAAATCAAGCCGGATAAAATTACCCAAATAGAAAAAGATAGAACGAAGGTTCTAATACTTCTTGGTTCCTTCACACCAACCACCTTCCCAAGAAACCAAACCACACATCAATTTTACCACTAAGCCATCAGGACAAATCCTTAATTTTTTAAAAAGAACGGCTACCCTATACGGTAGCCCCTTTCTTTTCTTTTTTCTTATCTTCCCAGAATACGGTTATAACATACAAAACTTTTCCTGAAAGTTGCAATATAGCACTGATTTCGCCGTTGGTGATTTTGAGCCTAAAATTCTTTTGCATCATTGCCATTGAATCTTTTGATTCAAGCAATTTTATAAGGTCTTCCAAAGTGATACCTCTTTCAACCATGCGTTCGTATACGTGAGGCGTAAGCAGAACATCTCTATCTAATAATGAAACATGGATAATCGTGTCTTTGTTGTTTTCCATACTACACTGTTCAACCTCTTTTAAGCCTCTTTTATCAGCCTTTCTATCTCTACCTTTTCACCTTTCGACTTGATAGCCGCCTCAAAAAATGCAAGGTCTTTGAGCGCTTCCGCAGGGTTTCCAAGGATGTTCGGCTTTTCGGTTGTCAGGACTTCGTAGAAGTCTTCAAATTCCTTCTTGAACGTATTCTCCTGGATAAGTGGTATCTCTTCGTTTACCTTTCCATACAATACTATTGAATTCGGTGTTAGTCTTATCTTCCCTTCTGTTCCAACAATCTCGAAATACTCTTCACCTTTGACTGCGTAACTAACTGTGTAATTACCTACAACACCTGTTTTGAATTCAAAAAGAGTAGAAAGGAAATCAACGTCTCCCAAATAATCTGTGATGCGTTTGACTTGCCCACTAACCCACTCGATGTCTCCTAACATAACCCTAAGTGCGGCAATATGATGAACCCCGCCATCTGACAAAAACCCACCTATGTGTTTTGGAACTTGTCTCCAGGTTGTTTTCACGTACTTGTTCTCCTTATCCATACCAATCCATAGATGCCAGTTAACGAAAATAGGCTGACCAATAGCTCCTTCGTGCAACAATTCTCTTATCTTATTGTACTTAAACGCATGCCTGTAGTTTTCAGCAATGTATATCACTTTGTTACTTTGAAGTGAGAACTCAACTAATTCCTTCCCACTTTTCACATCGGTTGATATCGGTTTTTCACAAATCACATGCAAATCATGTTCAACGGCTTGCTTTATAAAAGGCACGTTCAACTCTATGGGTAAGGTTAAATCCACTGCATCAACTTGCTTTGAGAGTAGTAACTCTTCGTAGGAGTTAAATACCTGCGGAGTATAACCTAACGTCTCAGATACCAACTTTGCAAAATCCTCAGCATGCTCTCTGGTTCTACTCGTAACGGCAACTATTTCAAACTTGTCTGTTAGCTCTTTCAGCGCAGGAAAATGCAACTCACGAGCCGCAATACCACAACCAACGATACCTAAACGGATTTTCTTCATCTTTATCACCCCATTCACTTAGGATTTAATCATCACTGATTTTGTTTCCCTTACCTTCAAAGTACTGCTCTGCTAATTGTTGAACCTGAGGCAGGAATTTTTGAACTATCTGGTAAAGGTTAAACATATGCTCAACCATCTTATTTTGAAGTTCATCCCATGTTTTTGTTCTGTAGATTCCACCATCAGGTATCTTTTTATAAATTAAACATGACCTATGTTTGTCATTTCTTTTCCATTCTATATCGTTTCCTAATACTTTTTCAAACTCTGCTCGGTGTTTGTAAAAAAAGTCGAAAACTTTCTTGTTTAGTTCCTTGTGCTCCTTCCCAAAATCAATGTACGTTCCAATAGCTCCGTAGTTCTTGAATATGTAATACACAAGTTCCAAACCCTTTGAAATTCTCTTTGATAAAAATGTATCTGGTGTACTAGATCTTGTAGAGAAAAGATTGAACTTTTGGTTACTTTTTTCAAGCAAAGATTTCCAGAACAATTTATTTAACTTTCGAGGGTTGTTGTCTAAGAACTTGCTGTATTTTTCAAAACTTATAATCTCTTTTATCCTTTCAATCATCAGTTTCTCCCGCTTACTCACAAACCGTTCAAAATTTCTCTTTATTTCCTCAGCAGATAAATTCTTAGTTGTGCTCTTCAGAATTTCATACATTTCGTCGTCGATAAAGTGTGCCTTCAAAATTTCCTTGACTTTCTCCTCAGCTTGCTGTCTTGTCAAACCTATTTCCATCTGCTTTTTTATCATCTCTTCAATATACTCTGCCGGACTTTTGTTTGAGATTTTTCTATTTGTTTCTGAGAAAATCAACGTCCTATTCATCAACGTATCAGCTTCTACCTCAACGTTCTTTTCCTTCAAGAACGCTTTTGGAAATATGTGATGGTCTTCTAAATCATTAAAAGCCAAATTTTCAGGATAATAAAAATCTCGAGCTTTGTTCATGAATATTAAGTTAAATACCCCTCTATACTTTGCTCCGCCGCTCCTTGTTAAATTCTTCAATACGAATAAATCTTTCGATAATTGAGTCAAAAAATCTCTCACAACCTCTGGTAAAGACTCCTCATCTTTCATCCAGAGGTTTACTTCCCTGAAATCTTTCATCGTGGATGTTTCTGAGGAGCCCGAATACCTCTCTGTAAATACCGCACTCCAATACCATGCCTTGATTTTTTCAATATCTATGTGATTTAAACTCAAGTAGAAAGCTGTGAGCAATGTTACCAATGGATTATACGGCAACCATTTGTTTATATCTGGAATTCCAAATTCATCGATTTGTCCCAAATACGGCAAAAGCTTGTTTTCAGCAACATCAACAACCTTGTTCCAAGTCTCCTTGTTAAGAACCGAGTTGTCGATTTTAATGAGTTCTCTCGACTTAATACCCATTCCTTTGGATAAAGCAAGAGCTTGTATAAAAGAATATGGCACATTGGTATTGTCTACTCTGTCCGCCAATTTTCTGATATTAGGATTTTCTTCGAAAACTTTCTCCCACTCTTCTCTTAACTTTATATACTTGTACAACCTTGCATTTAACAAGTCGTATGTGGAGAGTCGTATACCTGTTTTATTTATCCTTTCGAACAATATAGCTATCTCTTCGGGTTTTTGGTTGTAAGAAAAGTCCAGAGAAAGTGTCAAAACATCGTATCCTAACATGTTCTCGATATACTTGTCTATTTTACTGAGCTTTTTATCATCAAACATGCTCTGGAGCTTCACGTAAACGTTTTTGTAATATTCGTTCTTCCTCTGGAAGATACTCAAAGGTAAAATTTTCTTTTCTAGAAGTTTTGAAATATCGAGATTTCCATTTTCATCGAGGTATGAAGCATATTCGTATGATTTAACAGACCAGCTAAACACAGCATCCTCAACGTTATCGTTTGCAAGCTTTTCGAGGTTTATAAAAAACCTATACGGAGCTTCTGTGTTTTTCAATGGGATATTTGGACAATAAATAGCGTAGAACATAGCAGTTAAACGTTGTTGACCATCCAAGATGAGCTTGTGTGGATTTGCTTTTACCTCTGGGTTTACTTCTTTGACGCCTGTAATAAATACAGGCTCAAAAGGAATTACGTTTGGGCTTGTATCAAGAATCAAGAATGTTCCGATGAACATCCCTTCCAGCAATGATTTAATTAGCTCTTCTATATCCTCTCTTTTCCACACAAAATTTCTTTGGAAATCTGGTAGCATTACTTCACCTTTGTAGGCTGCTTCCAGAAGTTGCAACAAATTGTATCTTCCTTGTTGAAGGTTCATGAGTATTATTCCCTCCTACTCCGATGAGTAAGCCTATGGAGTAATTTCTCAAAAAACCTTAGTATTCTTGTCCCAAACGCTTCCTTTGACTTATCAATCGGCTCGACTTTGATGACATCAACTCCGAGTAATTTCGCAAAAAGCACGTCCGTAAAGATTTGGTCACCAATAACTACTATTTCTTCTTTTTGCTTAAGTTTCTGTTTGAGTTTCAATCTCACTTTAAAAGCCAACGGCTTAAATGCACGCCAAATAACTGGGACTTCGTAATCCAAGTTTCGCTTACGACCGTTGGAAACGATATAAATTTCTGCACCTTTTGATTTAAGATAGTCAAATAACTTTGCAGCTTGTTCTGGAACATGTGTTGAACGCCATACGTTTATTGTATTGTCGAAATCAAAAAGAAAAATCCTCTTCCCTGAGTTCAAAAGCTTCTCAAAATCTATATCATGTATGGATTGCACCTTCTTAACTCTTGCCAAACATATCCCTCGCTTTGTTTAATCTACGATAATCACCCTTCCAAGAACGGAAGAATTGAAGCACTAAGTCTGCTTCTAATGATTCTCTTCACCTTCTGAATGGTGTTGTCGACTTTTTTAAAGTTAACACCTACTTGCTCTTCTATCTCTTTGTAGCTATACCCATCCAACCAAAGTTCGAATATTTTAATTTCGTCTTCCTTCAGGGATTCAAGAATCTCTTCGTGAACTATGCTCAGAATTGTATTCCTAACAACATTCGTCGTTGCTGACGTATCGGCTACAAAGTAATCTATCTGCTCATCGTCGACTTCATCATAAATTGAGTCCATGCTTGTGGAATCAGATAACATTTTGTTCTTCTTTCTGTTTTGGTAGGTTATAAATGTTTTGACTTCCGATTCTATGCTTCTCCATGCGAATGTAGAAAATGAACTTTTGCCAGGTTCGTAGTAGAATATGGCTTTGATGAGTCCTATCAGCCCGTTTTGAACAATGTCATCGAATTCCGCCCAAGGAGCATAGAACTGTGAGGCTATCCTCACAACCATCGGGTAAAATTTCTCTATGATAAGGTCCATCGCTTCCGTCAGACCACTTTGTGCAAGTTCTACAAGCTTTTCCGTTGGCTTACTCCTAAGTGCGTATTTTATCATCAAGGATACCTACCAAGTTCTGTTCTATACTATATTTCCCCAATCAGGATGTCAGCAAGCACCCCTATGTCTTTCGCAATTAGATGCGGCTTTATCGGGCTTTTCTCAGCTTGTTCCATAGTAGCTTCTCCGGTGAGTACTAACACTGTCCAAGTTCCCGCTTGGATACCTGCAAGTATGTCTGTGTACAATCTATCTCCCACCATACAAGCCTCATTTTTGCTGACATTGTTGTGCCTAATCACCATCTCGATTAGCTTAGGTTCTGGTTTTCCAAAAATGATGTTGGGATAAACCCCTGAAGCCTTTCTTATGACCGACGCAATCGCACCTGCATCAGGAAGTGGTCCTTCAGAGGAAGGACAGTTGAGGTCGGGGTTAGTTACAACAAAGAGTGCACCTTTTGAAACAAACTGTGTGGCTTTTTTGATTTTTTCATACGTTAGGGTCTTATCAAACGTTACAACCACGACTTCCGGGTCTTCTTCGACAACTGTGTGACCAACTCTTTGAAACTCGAACTTTATATCATCAGTCCCAACGATATACACACGCTTTGGACCGAATTCTTCGAAAAGATACTCAGCTGTCGCCACTCCAGCCGTGACTATTTGGTCTCTATTAAGCCTGATTCCCATCTCTGCAAATTCGTTGATGTAACTTTCTATAGTTCTATTGGAGTTGTTTGTAAGAAAAACTAGCTTTTTACCCAATCTTTCAAGAGCCTCCACAAATTTTCTGGAACCTTCGAAAGGTTTTCCACTCAGATAGAATGTCCCATCAATGTCAAGTATGAAAAGCTGGCAACTTTTGATTTGTTCTTTTGCACCTTCCTTCAGTTCCACGTAAGGTTTGCTGAGGTATTGATTTGCGTTATCCACAATTCATCCCTCCGAACAGTTTTAAAAACGATATCGGCAAATGCTTTCTTGATTATTATACCACACCAAAGAAGCCTTTTGGTGAAATAACGGAGTAAGTGGTATAATTGATTAAATCTAACACTCCCATACGAAATGTTCAATTTGCTGAACGTTCGAGTAAAAAAGAGTGTCTAAAAAGTGCTGGATGAAGAAAAAGATAATTCTAACTCTTTTGATTTATTTATTTCAAATCACTTGAGGAGGTGAAAACATGAAGAAAGTGCGAAGAATACTTGCTCTAAGTTTTCTAGTTATTGCATTTAGTATCTCTTTGGCAGTGCAAAGTGGAGATTTTGTGGTAAGCATCGTACCGCCACATAAGGAAGGATTGTTTGTTGAGTTTACCTCTGTAGGTTTCTCGTTTGGCAACTGGGAAATTTCTACGCAACCATTGTTCGATATCGTAGGAGCTTTCAATCTCAAAATACGCTATTTCCCAGCAGAATCCACAGTTTTTAACCTTGAAACATTCTTGTGGGATCCGTTCTTTATTAACAAAGCCTATCTTGGTGAGACTGTGGACCCGAGCTTCCAAACATATATCCTTCTCAATATGGCGCATATCCACAACAACACGATACTCGGACCGATAATTGTTCGTCCTTATCTGCAATCCGCACTTGCAACGATTTTCTTGCCTGGTCAGTCTGAGTACGTTTCAGTTCTAGTAGCACGTGGTTTTTTGAGTGGTGGAATCTTGCTTAGCAAGGACTTTGAAGTTTTTTCGCTATTGGAGGGTGGTATGTTGATAAACGTTTGGCAATCACAAACGCCGCCGGAAGATTGGCAGAGTATTTTGGAAGAAGCAAGAAGGCAATCGCAGTACGTAATGGCAAGATTTGGAGGCATATGGTATTACGATAGATACTCTGGAATAGAAATCGGGTATCGAATAACTCTGCACGGTCACGAGAGCCCGCTTAGACTAATTCAGGGATACACTTTCACAGACTGGATTTATAATTACTTTAATGTTGTTTTTTACGCCAATCCAGACCAAAGAATTTCAATTCCATTTATAACAACAGATTATTATCTTAGTTTTTCAACAAAGTTCTAATTGCAACTTATGGTAGCACATGTGAAAAATATATTTTTTCTTTGTTTTGCATGTTCTCAAAAATAGCAATTAGAACTAAATTTCAAAATATAAAACGGAAATTCTCTCATTTTCTTTTCGAATTTTACTATTTGTCACTTGTGAAATTTTTACTTATGTGGTAGAATAACATTAGATTTATTCTTTGCTATCATTATACGGAGGTGGGTGGCCGATGGTAACTATCTACATCAACGATAAGCCTTATCAAGTTCCAGAAAACAAAACCGTTCTTGAAGCAGCGGCAGATTTAGGTTTCAAAATTCCAACCCTTTGTCACCATCCTGAACTTGAACCAATCGGGGCTTGCAGAATATGTGTTGTCGAAATTGAGGGTGCAAGGACTCTCCAACCTGCTTGTACAACAAAAGTAGCGGATGGGATGAAGATAAAGACAAACACAGAAAGAGTGGAAAGTGCCGTCAGGTTCAACCTCTCTTTGATAATGTCGAACCATCCTCACGAATGTATGTACTGTGAAGCGGACGGCCGCTGTGAACTCCAGAAACTGGTTCACATGTATGATGTTCAGCCTATATTTGGGGTAAATGTTAACATAGAAAAAGAAATAGATATGAGTAGTCCTTCTGTTCACAGAGACCTGTCCAAGTGTATCAAGTGTCAGAGATGTGTGAGAGTGTGTAGTGAAATACAGGGTATGAACATATACTCAATGATTGAACGTGGTTACGAATCCCTTCCAGAAACAGAATTTGGCATCCCACTTTACGAAACTGACTGTATAAGTTGCGGTCAGTGTGCTAACCTGTGTCCAGTAGGAGCTATTTACGAAGCCCCAGACTGGAAGAAAGTTTGGAAGATGCTAAACAGCAAGGAACCTGGCAAAGTTTATGTTGCACAGACTGCTCCATCTGTCAGGGTTGCAATTGGTGAAGAATTCGGAATGGAACCTGGAAGCATAAGCACAGGAAAGATGGTTGCTGCACTTAGAAGACTTGGATTCGATTATGTCTTTGATACAAACTTTGCAGCTGACCTTACAATTATGGAAGAGGGTTACGAACTTATTGGAAGGCTCCAGAACGGAGGTAAATTCCCAATGTTTACAAGCTGCTGCCCTGGTTGGGTAAATGAAATGGAAAAGGAATGGCCAGAACTCAGAGAACACCTTTCAACAGCAAAATCCCCACAACAGATGATGAGCAGTGTAGTTAAAACATACTTTGCACAAAAGATAGGTGTAAAACCTGAAGATATCGTTATGGTTTCAATTATGCCATGTACAGCAAAGAAAGATGAAATCACAAGACCACAACAATTGGTAGATGGTATCAAAGTGACAGATTACGTCATTACAACAAGAGAACTCGGAAAGCTCATTAAACTCAAAGGTATACCGTTCGTAAACCTCCCAGAAGAACAATACGATAGCCCACTTGGAACGTCAACAGGTGCTGGTGCACTCTTTGGTGTGACTGGTGGTGTTATGGAAGCGGCTCTCAGAACAGCTTACGAGGTTCTGACAGGCGAGAAATTACCAAAACTTGTGTTCGAAAGTGTGCGAGGTCTTGACGGTGTAAGAGAAGCTGAAATTGATATCAAAGGAAGAAAACTCAAAGTAGCTATTGCACATGGTATGGCAAATGTGAAAAAATTGCTGAGAGAAATGAAAGAAGGAAAGAGATATTACGACTTCGTCGAGATAATGGCGTGTCTTGGTGGTTGTATTGGTGGCGGTGGACAACCGAAGAGTCTTGATCCAGACATTCTCAAAAAACGTGCACAAGCGATTTACACCATCGACGAACTCAGCGTGCTAAGAAGGTCACACGAAAACCCAGATATTATAAAACTTTACGAAGAGTTCCTCGAAAAACCAAACAGCCATATTGCTCACCACTTGTTGCATACACACTACACCGATAGGTCAAGAGCCGTCAGAAAAGCTCAACAAACAAAAGAGGTTGAAAAGGTTAACTAAAACTCATAGTTAGAATTGCTGGTGTGCTCTATGCACACCAGCTTTTTTTGTTATTTGTTATCCGAAAGTCATAAAGAGAAAAAGTGAAAAAATACACAAATATATCATACATTTTCCAATATTAGCCTTTTTCTAAAAATATATCCAAAAATTCAACTTGTATCACTGTACGGCTTTGTGTTATAATATATTCGACATGTGAATATTTTCTCTAAGTGTTTGTTTATGCTTTCTGAGGTGAAGGAGCAAATTGCTCTGACACCAAGGAAAGAGGGATGGAGATTAAAGAGTAAAGGCAAAGCTTTGTGTTAGACAATAATGGCTTTGCATTGTACAAATATCTTTAAGCTCAATTAAATCCAATTCGTCCCTCTTTCCTTGGTTAAAGGAAAGAGGGATTTTTGTTTTCAGCTCCGCTCTGGAAGGAGGGGTATTATGGTTACAATTTATATCAACGGTAAAAAATACGAGGTCGAAGAAGGGCAAACTATACTTGAAGTTGCATCAAAGCTTGGGTATAACATACCAACGTTATGTCATCATCCTGAACTCGAACCCATAGGTGCTTGCAGAGTTTGTGTAGTAGAAGTCGAAGGTTTTAAGACCCTTCAACCTGCGTGCACGACAAAAGTTGCCGATGGAATGGTGATTAAAACGAATACTGAACGTGTAGAAAATGCTGTGAAAATGAACCTTGAATTAATTATGGCAAACCATCCACACGAATGTATGTATTGTGAAGCCGATGGCAGGTGTGAACTCCAAAATCTTGTTCACATGTATGATGTTCAACCTACCTTTGGAATTACCGTTAGTTTCCCTAAGCATATAGACACAAGCAGTCCATCGATTCATCGTGACCTAACGAAGTGTATAAAGTGTCAACGATGTGTGAGAGTGTGTAGTGAAATACAGGGAATGAACATTTACTCAATGGTAGAGCGTGGCTACGAAACGGTGCCTGAAACGGAATTCGGGCTACCGGTTTATGAGACAAACTGTATCAGTTGTGGGCAATGTGCTTACTTGTGTCCTGTTGGGGCAATATACGAAGCTCCAACTTGGAAAAAACTACTCCACATGCTTGAAAACAAAAACGGAAAAGTGTTTATTGCGCAAACCGCTCCTTCGGTGAGAGTGGCGATTGGGGAAGAATTTGGCATGGAACCAGGAACTGTGAGTACTGGAAAGATGGTTGCGGCACTTAGAAGATTAGGCTTCGACTACGTTTTTGATACCAACTTCGGAGCAGACCTAACAATTGTGGAAGAAGCGCACGAACTTCTCCATAGGCTAACGGAAGGCGGAGTATTACCTATGTTCACAAGCTGTTGTCCAGCTTGGGTGAACATGGTTGAAAAAGAATTTCCAGAGTTTATACCAAACTTATCAACAACAAAATCTCCGATGCAAATAATGAGCAGTACTCGCGAGTATTTTGCAAAGAAACTTGGGGTCGCGCCTGAGAATATTGTCATGGTAGCAGTTATGCCCTGCACAGCAAAAAAAGACGAAATAGAAAGACCTCAACATGTCGTGAACGGTATAAAAGTTACAGATTACGTAATAACAACTCGTGAATTTGCAAAGATGCTGAAGTTCAAAGGTATTTCCTTTGTTAATCTTCCTGAGGAAAAGCACGACAGTCCACTCGGTGCTTCCTCAGGTGCAGGTGCTATATTTGGTGTCACTGGTGGTGTTATGGAAGCTGCATTGAGGACCGCTTACGAAAAATTCACAGGTGAGAAATTACCAAGGCTTGTCTTTTCTGAAGTTAGGGGATTGGATGGGATTAGAGAAGCTGAGGTTGATTTTAAAACAAGAAAGCTTAAAGTTGCAATTGTAAATGGAACTGGAAATGCTAAGAAGTTGCTGAAAGAAATCAAGGAAGGAAAGAGAAACTACGATTTCGTTGAAGTAATGGCTTGTATGGGAGGTTGTATCGGTGGTGGTGGGCAACCCAAGAGTTTAGACCCAGATATCATTAAGAAGCGTGCCAGAGCAATCTATAGTATAGACGAAATGAGCGTTATCAGACGCTCACACGAAAACCCAGAAATTATTCAACTTTACGAGGAATTCGTCGGAGAACCTAACGGTCACGTAGCACACCATTATCTGCACACTCACTATACGGACAGGTCAAAAGCCAAAAGAAGACAAGAAAAAAGTTCTGCAGAAAAAGCAAGTGGAGGGAAGTAAATGGAAGAAAAGACAGAAAGATACTACACTATTGACATAATTGTCCATGACAGAGAAAACGCTTATTCTAAAGTAAATGAGCTTCTCCATAAATATGCAGATATTATCAAACTCAGAGTAGGTTATCCCGTTCCAGATGAAAATATAGCCATTGTGTTCCTCATAGTCAAAACAACAAACGACAACGTCGGAGCATTTACGGGAAAATTGGGGAATATAAAAGGTGTGAAAGTGAAAAGCGTGGCTGTAAACTGAAATATTAATTCGATTAAATTCGGAGGTGGAAAGTATGTATGTATTTACAAAAGAAATTGATACGGAAAAAACGTTCGTCCCAGAGGCAGAAATTTGGGAATTGCTTGAAAGAACAAAGAACCCTGATAGAAAAAGAGTTTTAGAGATTCTTGACAAATCACTGAACAAAAACAGGCTCGAACCTGAGGAAGTGGCTACTTTGCTCAACGTTGAAGACCCAGAATTGCTCGAAGAAATCTTCCACGCCGCCAGAACTCTTAAGGAACGTATATACGGCAACAGAATTGTCCTTTTTGCACCACTCTATATAGGAAACGACTGTGTTAACGACTGTGTCTACTGTGGATTTAGGAGTTCTAACCAAGAGGTTTACAGAAAAACGTTGACCTTTGAGGAACTTAGAAATGAAGTCAGGGCTCTTGTATCCAAAGGTCACAAAAGATTGATAGTAGTTTATGGCGAGCATCCAAAATACAGTCCCGAGTTCATAGCTGAAACAATTAGAATAATTTATGAAACAAAAGTCGGAAACGGAGAGATAAGAAGGGTAAATGTGAATGCAGCACCCCAAACTGTGGAAGGTTACAAAATCATCAAAGAAGCTGGTATTGGAACATTCCAAATCTTCCAAGAAACCTATCATCAACCAACTTACAAAAAACTTCATCCACGTGGTCCAAAATCGAATTACGCTTGGAGACTATATGGTCTTGACCGTGCCATGCTTGCCGGTATAGACGATGTAGGAATTGGAGCACTCTTCGGTTTGTTCAACTGGAAATTCGAAGTAATGGGTTTGATTTACCACACAATACACCTTGAAGAACGATTCGGAGTTGGTCCTCACACAATATCCTTCCCAAGAATAGAACCGGCCGTTGGTAGCGAGATTTCATACAATCCACCACATAAAGTTAGCGATGAAGACTTCAAGAAACTTGTTGCCATCATAAGGCTTGCTGTTCCATACACTGGCATGATTCTCACAGCTCGTGAACCAGCGGAATTGAGAAGAGAAGTTCTCAAAATGGGCGTTTCTCAAATCGATGGCGGCTCCAGTATTGGCATCGGTTCGTATTCACAAGATGACCCAGAGAAAGTGAGAAAAAGCCAGTTCATACTTGGTGATAACAGGTCACTTGAAGAGGTAATCCAAGACCTTTTGAAAGAAGGATACATCCCTTCCTTCTGTACAGCGTGTTACAGAATGGGCCGAACAGGAGAACACTTTATGGAATTCGCCATTCCTGGATTTGTAAAAAGATTCTGCACACCAAACGCACTCTTTACGCTCAGAGAATATCTGAACGATTATGCATCAGAAGAAACTAAAAAACTTGGTTACGAATTAATTCAAAAAGAGCTCGAGCGTGTAAATAACAGAGAACTGGTTGAAAAATACCTTGAGCGGATTGACCGCGGTGAGAGAGATGTCAGATTTTGAAAAGCTCAGTGAAGTATTAAAACCATACGCAGAAAGACTAAACACAAAAATATGGGTATGTGAAAAGATAGGGCGTAGGTTGTCTTGTATTGCAAGAGCAGGAGAAGAAAGTTACTGCGAAAGCTTCATCGCATACGAAGATGATAAATACGCTGTGTTCTGCGAACGCGAAATAACGGATGAAGAGAAAAATCTAATATTGCAAGCTTTGGACGACATCATTAAATTCCGTAAACTCTCAACAAGTTCTTAAGAAAATTTTAATGAGGTGATTTCCCATGTTGGATGTGAAAAAGATACAAAACGTTGACTTGGATTATCTTACGCACATAATCGAGAGCGGAAAATACGATGAGGAGATATTCAAAACAGCTGATGAAATAAGAAGAAAATACGTTGGTGAAGAAGTTCATTTAAGGGCAATCATAGAGTTTTCTAATATTTGCACCCAACACTGCCTTTACTGCGGGCTAAGAGCGGATAACAAAAATTTACAACGGTACAGGATGAGTCCTGAAGAAATTATTGAACGAGCAAGGCTAATTGCAAAGTTTGGTATCAAGACAATTGTTCTTCAATCAGGTGAAGACCCGTATTATACAACGGAAATCGTAAGTTACCTGATAACCGAAATAAAAAAGCTTGATGTTGCAATCACACTCAGCATAGGTGAACGTGAGTTTGAAGAATACCGTATATGGAAAGAATTGGGAGCAGACAGATACTTAATGAGGCACGAAACTGCTTCACCTGAACTTTACGCAAAACTTCATCCGGGCGATAGTTTTGAAAATAGGAAAGCACACTTGTATGAACTGAAACGTCTTGGTTACGAAACTGGTGCTGGGTTCATGGTTGGATTGCCTGGACAAACAGCGTATGATTTAGCATTAGACCTTGCATTCCTTAAAGAGCTTGATGCTGACATGATAGGTATTGGACCTTTTATACCAAATCCGGATACACCACTGAAAGATGCAAAAGGCGGAGATTTACAAACGACGCTTCGAATGATTGCACTTGCAAGAATTGTGGTCCCGACTGCAAACATACCAGCGACAACCGCCCTTGGTTCGATAAATCCGTTTGGAAGACAGTATGGACTAAAATATGGCGCAAACGTAATTATGCCAAACCTGACTCCTAACCCATATAGACCAAATTATTCGTTGTATCCTGGAAAGATATGTCTATTCGAAAGAGATACAGCTTGTGTTGAATGCACAAAACAAATGATTAGAAGTGTCGGACTTGTTGTAGGAGAGGGATATGGGTACAGAAAGAGGACGGAAATGAGTGAAGAAAAAGAAGTAATAAACGTTGAAAGGGCATAAAAAAATTAAACATGGCGAGACGTTCATCGTCTCGCCACTAAAATGCTCAAGCTATATCTGTCACACTTCGAGTTTCATGTACTTTGCTTGAACACCATCGATAGCATTCAATTTCTGGCAAAGTTCTTCATGCTTTGTCTCATCATCAACTAATTCAAGAATAATAAGTCCAACGGGTGAACAATACTGACCTGCGCCTTCGTGGAGTCCCAAACGTGTTTTGATATAACAACCATACTCTGTCAAAAGCTTTTGCACTTCAACAGCGGCTTGCTCTCTTTTGTCGACAAGAACTGCCATAACCGTTCTGACCGTGATATCTTTTGGCATAGACACACCCCCTTGTTTTTTGTGGTATTATAATTATAGCAGAGCAAACTATACTTTGTCAAAAATGTCACAATATGTAATTTTTTAAATGAACCAAATTATAAGAAATAAATAGCCAAAAACCTGAAAGGAGAATACAATTGGAAAATCTTTGGAAATATCTAACGGGAATATTGGTTATATTTATCACATGGACAGTGCTCTCATTTGTAATCAACTCACAACTAATTCTTCCCGACCCGTTGACAGTTCTGAGGACGTTGGTATCAGAGATACAGAAACCAGAAGTTTTTGAGGCTTTGTTTATGACCCTTTCCAAAATAGGGGTTGTCTTAGCAATTACGGTGACATTCGGTGTCCTGATAGGATTTTTGATAGGTTTAAATGACGTAATATACGACATCTTAAGACCTGGCATTCTCATTATCCAAGCAATACCAATCATCACCTGGCTTGCATTGGTAATGTTTATTTGGGGCATAGGATGGCTTGGACCGGTTATAGTCAGTATATTATCACTTTTGCCACATACTATATTATCAACAGCGGTTGGTATAAGAACAACAGACAAGAGATTAATAGAGATGGCGAAGGTATATAGAGTGTCTCGCTCAAAAGTAGTTAGGAACATATACCTTGGTTCAATTGTTCCTCAACTTCTTAGTGCTCTACAAGTAATCATAGGTAACGTATGGAAAGTCGTTGTAGTAGCGGAATACATGTGTGGAGACAAAGGTATTGGCGTACTCATAGCTTGGGCGAGACAATCAGTTGCAGTAGAAAAGGTTTACGCATACACAGCAATCATAATACTCATAGGTCTTATCGTCGAAAACATACTTAACCACTTTGTCAGGAAACTTCTAAAGAACTGGGAGTTGGTTTAATTGGCTAATTTCGATAAAATAAATCGTAAAACATTGGGCAATACACTAAACGAAGTTATTCTAAATGTGAAATCAATAAGCAAGTCTTACGGAAAATTGAAAGTAATTGAAGACATATCCTTTGATTTGAGCAGAGGAGAATCTATAGCCCTTCTTGGTCCTTCTGGATGTGGAAAGACAACACTCATACGTATTATTGCTGGTTTAATAGACGATTACGAAGGAACTATCGAACGCAAAGTACAGAGAATAGGGTACGTCTTTCAAGAGCCAAGGTTGATACCTTGGAGAACGGTTATAGAAAATCTGAAATTTGTTGAAGAAAACGAAGAACGAATATTTAAAACCTTAAAAGCTTTGAAACTAAACGACTTTGCTAATTTCAAACCATCAAAATTAAGTGGTGGGATGAGACAACGAGTGAACCTCGCAAGGGCTTTGATTATTGACCCAGAGCTACTCCTTTTGGATGAACCATTTGCTTCACTCGATGTGCATTTAAAGGTTTCAATAATCTCGGACATAATTGAAAGAAGGAAAGATATGAACTTTTCGATGATTGTTGTAACTCACGATGTCAGAGAAGCACTCTTGTTGTCAGATAAAATCTATATGTTGAGTGACAAGCCCAGTAGCATAATTGAAGAACTCGACGTTTCCAATGTTCCAAAGGATATATCAAATCCGGAATTTCATAAAGCAGAATCTCAAATTCTTTCAAAAATCTTAGGGAGGTGGAGAGGATGAGAGGTATCAAGTTATTTGTGAAAATTTTTATCTTCGTATCTATTTTATTCACAGTTGCGGTATTCGGAGTTACGTTCATTAACCCGTTTGGTCCCACAATATTCCCCGTAGCAGGTTTGATAAGCAAAGAAGTAAAGACAGATATGGCGCTCGATATAAAATTCTGGAAGACAATGGACGAAGCAACAGCTTACATTGTTTCAAAGAAAGTGAATTTCGCTGCATTACCGGTAACCTTTGGTGCAAACCTTTACACAAAAGGTGTTGATGTAAGGCTTGTTGGTGTTTACAGCTGGAGATTGTTCTACGTTGTAGCAAGCCCTGACTTTGAATTTAAAGGTTTCCAAAGCTTCAAGGGAGAAAAGATATACACAGCTCATGGTAGAGGTCAAACGGCAGATGTGGTTCTCAGGTTCTTACTTGTGAAGAACGGACTTGAACCCGACAAGGATGTTACATTTGCTTACGCTCAACCCCAAGAAATAGTCTCGCTTTTCAGAAGTGGAAAAATTAAAATTGCAGCAATCCCAGAACCGTTCGTAACCATGACTTTGTCAAACGGAAAGATAATAATGGACTTGCAGGACGAATGGAACAAGGCAACTGGTTTCAAATTTGGAATACCGATAACGGGAATTTTCGTAACAGGTAAACTGATAGATTATCCACAAACTGTCAAACTCTTCGAAAAGTCTTTCAAAGAAAGCCTTGCGTGGGCATACAAAAACGTAGATAAAGCTGTTGAAATAACAAGCAAACAGCTCGGAATACCTGCAAACGTCCTTAAATCATCTCTTGAAAGAAGCCAATACAACTACATTTCTGCTGCAGAGTGTAAGGACGAAGTTCTCTCATACCTTAAAAAGCTTAACGAACTTTATCCTGATGGTATGCCAAAAGTGCCTGATGAAAAGTTTTTCTACATTGTTAGATAAAAACAAAAATGGAGGTGCAGTATTTGTTACCAACAAGCGGGTTTAGAAAATACATTTCCATCGTAGGAAGAAGAAATGTTGGCAAGTCATCATTCATGAATGCACTAACTGGTCAGGAGATTTCCATAGTAAGCGATGTGCCCGGGACAACAACAGACCCTGTTTACAAATCTATGGAGCTTTACCCTGTTGGTCCTGTAACATTGATAGATACCCCTGGGCTTGATGATGTTGGCGAACTTGGAGAAAAAAGAGTTCAGAAAGCGTTAAGAGCGTTCTACAAATCGGATGCCGGCATACTCGTAGTTGATGATTTTCCTGGCGAATACGAAAAAAGGATAGCCGAGATATTCAAAGAACTGGAAATACCTTTCATAGTTGTTGTGAACAAATCAGATATACTCGGTGAAAATGCTCAGACAGTTGCTCAGGAATATGAGAAAACCTTTGGCGTAAAAACCTTCGTTGTGAGCACACTTAACAAAGAAGGATTTGAGAACATAGGAAAAACATTGAATGAAATTATACCAAGCGACGAAGAACTTCCATTTATACCAGAATTCATAGATGCTGGAGATATCGTTGTTCTTGTTGTTCCCATCGACCTTGGTGCACCAAAAGGTCGACTCATAATGCCTCAGGTCCATGCAATCAGAGAAATCCTCGATAGGGAGGCAATAGCTGTTGTTGCTAAAGAACGAGAACTGCGATACACAATAGAAAAACTCAGTGAACCTCCACGCCTTGTAATAACAGACTCACAAGCGGTTATGAAAGTTGTTTCGGATATTCCAGAGGATGTGCCATTAACTACGTTTTCAATCTTAGAAGCAAATTATCGTGGAGATATCAGGTATTTTGTTGAGAGTGTTTACAAAATCGAAGAACTCCAAGACGGTGACACAGTAATAATCATGGAAGGTTGCACGCATAGGCCTCTCACAGAAGACATTGGAAGGGTGAAAATTCCTCGTTGGCTTGTCAACCACACTGGAGCAAATCTGAACTTCAAAATCTGGGCAGGGGTTGATTTACCAGAATACGAAGAAGTAGCCGATGCAAAGCTTGTCATACACTGTGGCGGATGCGTAAACACAAGAAATCAAATGATGAGAAGGGTAAGAATGTTCAAACGTCTTGGTATCCCCATGACAAACTACGGCATAGTCATATCTTACATGCACGGAGTTCTTGAAAGGGCATTAGCGCCACTTGGTATCGAAATCAACAGGGGGATTTAAAATGGAAAAATCAAATGCTTTAGAATTCAGAACAGAGACCGATTACCTTGGCACAGAACAAATACCTGTTGACGCTTATTACGGCATAGCAACAGTCAGGGCTTTGAAATTGTTCCCAAAAACTGGTGAACAATTTGACGAAAAATTTATTTGGGCTTACTTCATGGTAAAAAAATCAGCTGCACTACTCAATGCCGAAATCGGAAGGCTTGATAAAAACATATCTGCTGCAATAACTACTGCATGCGATGAATGGGAAAGACTAAAGGAATGGGTAGTTGTTGACCCTCTGTCTGGTGGCGCTGGTACATCAGTGAATTTAAATATAAACGAAGTGATTGCTAATCGAGCTACAGAAATTCTTGGTGGAAAAAAGGGAGAATATCTCGTTGACCCATACAACCATGTTAACATGCACCAATCAACGAACGATACATTCGTTACTGCAGGAAAGATGGCAGTTATCGTAAGATTGAGAGAACTTGTCGATGCGGTTATCAAGCTCCAAGAAGTGATTCAGGAGAAAGAAAAGGAATTCTACTCTATTCGAACTATCGGACGAACTCAATTGATGGATGCCGTTCCAATAATGATGGGACAACAATTTGGTGCATGGGCTGATGCACTTGCACGTGACAGATGGAGACTAAACAAGGTAGAAGAACGTATAAGAAGCGTGAACCTTGGGGGAACCGCAATAGGTACGGGAGTTGGCGCTCCCAAAGAATACACCCTAAGAATAGTGGAAGTTCTAAGACAGATTGCAAACGTGAAAATAGCAAAAGCCGAAAACCTAATTGATGCCACGCAAAACCTTGATACATTTGCTGAAGTTCATGGACTTTTGAAATCACTCGCTGTTAACTTGTACAAAATATCCAACGATATACGACTCCTTGGTAGTGGACCTAGGACTGCCATCGGCGAAATAGTTCTCCCTGCCGTCCAAGTTGGTAGCACAATAATGCCTGGTAAAGTAAACCCGGTAGTACCGGAATACGTATTACAAAACGCCCTTGTGGTCTTCGGGCACGATGAAATAGTTTCCCATTCATGTGCTCAAGGTAACTTACAACTCAATCAGTTCGCACCTATCGTTGTCCATTTCACACTCAAATCGATGAGACTTCTCACTTCATCGTGCAATGCATTGGCAAAATATGTAGAGCTTTTAGACGTTGATAAAGAACGGTGCCAGCAAAATCTTGAAAGGTCTTCTTCCAACCTCACACCGTTGATAAACTACTTTGGTCACGAAGTAGTTTCTGAAACTATCAGACAAGCAAATTACGATATAGAAAAAGCTTTAGAGTTGCTCGCTGAAAAGGAAAACACAACTGTCAGCGAATTATTGAAAAAACTGAACATCCAAAAGATGACAGGGCTTGGGTATTACTAAACCTTTTTCGCAACAAAAAACAGATGCTCAGATTCAAAAATAAAATACTTGCCATATTTGATACTTGATTCAAGGCTTGGCATACTTGCAAGTGCTGTTAGGTCGAGCATTTTAAACCCATAATCTTCGAATATATTTTCAATTTCCACAGGTTCAAAAGCTCTTGCTTCAAAAGTTCCATACTCTGAACCAACGGGAAGTCTTCGGTGATTTACTAAGTAATTGTAATCCTCCCAAGAACCATAGATGATAACATCCTTAAGATACGAAAAGTAATTATCAACCGTTCCAAAAACGAGGGTGCCCTTCTTGGACGCCCTTAATATATTTTCCATTGTCTTTTCAAGATTGTCCACATAACTCAGCACATCTCCAAGCAGTAAAATAACATCGAACTTCTCTTCAAGATGTAGATGGAAGTCTAAATCCTCTGCAGGACAATTGATAAATTCGATAGGAACCTCTCGTAAATCCATCCCCATCTCTTTCCTTAGTTTATCTTTTGCTTGCTCAATCATTCTTTGGGCTGGTTCAACAAACAGCACTTTCGCCCCTTTCTTCAATGCCCAGAGGCTCCAATATCCAGTTCCACCGCCGATATCGATAACACTCAAACCACTCATGGAGAATATGTGCTTTTCAATTGTCACTTTGATTTGTTGCCTTGCAATGTTCCAATAAACGTCTTCGTACATTTTGTCGTAGACATTTGCTATTGAGTTGTAGTATTCGGCGGGAAATCGATAATTCAACACAAGTTGTTAGCACCACCTTTTTTCTTGGGTCTATGCCGACTTTAATTTAATAAATCCTCTTATACATGTTATACCCATTTCTTGGCTTATTCGTAACTATTAGCAGTCTAAAACCTTTAGCTGGGATATCGATAGTCATAACTCCTGCAGTAATCCAAAACTCTTCGCCTGTTATCAAGTCAGTAAAACACGTTCCTGCAAGTAACCTGCCATCTGGGACTGAAACCGTGACTGATTTTTTCTCTAATTATAGCGCTTGATAATACAGCACACCAAGTATTATACAAGGAATAGTCCATATGCGCAATTTTTACGAGCAAAATACGGCTGGTTTACTCTCAACGATGAGCGAAATCGATAGTATCATGCGAAAGGAAATAAGACAAAAACAACGGCATCTTCAGCAACTCAGAGCTGAGAATTACCTGAACGAAGTCGTAACAGCCGAGAGCGTTGTTGAAACGGTTTTGAAGAAGTTTTATCCAGACGAAGAGTTTGTCTTCGAATCTAACTGATTTGCCTAAGTTAGCCTTCTTTGAACTTACAGCAAAAAATACTCCCAAATTCATGGCAACCTGTTTCCCAAAGACTGAACAGTATAAATCAAAGTCTTTGCCTGGCATGTCCTGAAGTATTGAGATATGATACAAGTAAGTTCTCTTCAAAAATTTATTTGGTAAAGAAAAACTAGAATTTACTGAACTTATCACAGAGGGACTTGATGCATTCGTATTTATGAAAATGCGGTGAAAATTTTGCTCAAAAACGTCAATTGCATATTAATAATGATTCTTGGTAAGAAAACGTGTGAATCGCACTTTTCGTACTGAAAGATATTCTCCAGCTAAAGCAAGTTTTTGAGAAATTGAAAGCTGTTAATTTATGTGTTCTAATATGGTTAAGATTTTTTTGGAAACATAACAATGGGAACATCAATGACGTAATTCGACCAGTGGATTTTTCCATTATTTGAAAATTAAAACATTATCAAGTCTCATTTCACCACTTCGTAGAGAGTTCTTAGAAAACTCTTTATTTTTTGATTTTATTTGAACCTTTTCAAAGAATTCCAGGTCAAATATATTAGAAGCTCCCAATTTTTATGCAATGCACAGAAATTTAAAACTGTGGTTGATTCGTCAAAAAATTACAGGATCAACGAAAAAAACACTAAGAATGGCACAAATTAGAAAATGAATTAACATTACAATGCAGTTGAACGATTTACTCTAAAAGTCTCTATCGAAAATAAAAGTTCTACATTTGGCGGGAGGTGACAGGTTATGGATAACATCCTCTATCTTGGTGTAGAGTTTGTTCTCGTAGCAGCTCTTATAATTGTAGTCCCATTCCCCGGATACTGGATTGTAGGTTACGAGAAAGAGTTTGGCAACTTCTCTTTGGCAGTTGAGACGTTTGTCTCTCCGGATTTAAACATGTCTGGGATAAACGCCGTCGGTTTAAGAGGACATTTGGGTTATAAACTATTTGAAAGTGATTTTCTTACTCTTAAGCTCTTCGCAGGGGAACCAATCATTGCATACAATATGACCAATTCAAACATTGAGTTTGTCCTTTCACCAAGAATAGGTGCAAACGCTGAATTACTGAAAAGCTTTTCCATAACCGTATTTGGAAACATCATAACAACTCGCCCATACTTGTCGCCAGGAGCAGGGCTTTTTATCGTAACTCGCTTTTGAAACCTAGTGCGAGCAGTTACACAAAGCAGAATCGCTAAGGAAATCGAAATAACTAAAATTACACTAAAACTACTATATAATTGGCGTCTTTGAAAAATATCTTCACTGTGAGTAGGTTCATAATTAGTCTATCCTTTAAACCGAGGTGATGGAATTAATGAAGACACTGCGTGGGAAACTTTTTGTGTATATGTTGCTTCCACCCGTGGTTTTATTCTTAGTTATCACAGTGAGTAGTATAGTCAATCTTAACTCTATGTTGCGTTCTGAAAGAATGCTAAAACAAAAGCATCTTGTTGAATCAGCTTATTCAGTACTTGAGCATTTCTACAAACTATCACAAACTGGTACATTGAGTGAAGAAGAAGCAAAAAATATAGCTAAGGAAGTTATAAGGGCTATGAGATATGAGAAAGTTGAATACTTTTGGATTAATGACGACAAGTTACCTTTTCCAACGATGGTTATGCATCCAACAAAACCAGAACTTGAAGGGAAGATTCTTGACAGTTCTAACTACAATTCTGCAACATTAATCCAACCCGTCAATGGGAAACCATCTAAAACTGATGGTAAGAAAAACCTATTCCAAGCGTTTGTAGAAGTTACCAACGCCGATGTTGATGGTGGTTACGTCGAATATCTTTGGCCAAAACCTCTTGCAACCGGTGGAACAACTAAGGAAAACTATCCTAAATTGTCGTACGTCAAGAAATTTGCCCCATGGGGTTGGATAGTTGGTAGTGGAGTGTATATCGATGATATCAAGCAAACGCTAAATAAAAGACTAATAGTCTTTCTGGCTATAGGAATTCCTTTGCTCGTTGCTATTGCAGTACTTATAACAATGATTACTAATTCCATAACTGCACCAATAAAGTCAATGATGACAAATGTAGAAAAGTTCGGTAAAGGTGACTTAACTGTAAAGTTTGAAGCCAAAGGAAAAGATGAAGTTGCTCAGATGGCAGTTGCACTCCAGCAGATGGCCGATTTACTCAAGGAAGCCATGAGAACAATCTCTACTGGTTCTAATGAAGTAAACAACGCTGCTCAGTCTCTTGCAAGCGCTTCTGAAGAACTGAACGCCACGGCAGAAGAGCTGGCTTCAAAGACTGAAGAAATAAACAAAGCTTTGCAAAATGCTTCTGCTTCCATTGAAGAGACAACAAGTGGTATTGAGGAAATATCGGCAAGTGCTCAAAATGTCTCAAAGGCAGCTCAGGAACTTTCCGAAAAGGCTATGCTCGTGAATAGTGCTGCAAAAGAAGGTGAA
>NZ_DBOLZL010000011.1:0-139549 GCF_059913585.1 Fervidobacterium sp. | reverse complement strand
GACTATGAGGGATGGAAACACCAAATTCTACAATTGTACAAAATGCACCTAATGTGTTATGTTTTAGAAGTGACTATGAGGGATGGAAACTGTATTTGCTCTTTCGCTACCACAAGCACATCTGCTATTAGTTTTAGAAGTGACTATGAGGGATGGAAACATCTTCCTGACGTTTTGCACCTGATAGAGCTCTTCCAAAGTTTTAGAAGTGACTATGAGGGATGGAAACGTCTAAAATCATGACTATATTTGTAATAATAAAAATCAGTTTTAGAAGTGACTATGAGGGATGGAAACACTCCCATACGTCCAAATCTGTTATATAATCTCTTACTCCGTTTTAGAAGTGACTATGAGGGATGGAAACACCAAAACATCATCTATACTTTGAAGACTTCTCAGAAAAGGTTTTAGAAGTGACTATGAGGGATGGAAACGAAATTTCCCCTGTGCTCGAAATCTGAATTTCTTCGATTTCTATGTTTTAGAAGTGACTATGAGGGATGGAAACCACCACCTTAAAAGTGGTAACAATGCGACCTGCGGCAACCGTTTTAGAAGTGACTATGAGGGATGGAAACGGAGCCTTCGCAGGCACTCCGCCGTTTAGTCTTCTTACCACCCCGTTTTAGAAGTGACTATGAGGGATGGAAACAAACGCGCATTAAAAATATAGTTTGCTTCATCCAATAAAACTACGTTTTAGAAGTGACTATGAGGGATGGAAACACCACAACGTGCTGTGCTTCCCCACTCGCTAATAATCTTGTTTTAGAAGTGACTATGAGGGATGGAAACTGGAAAGCAAACTGTGGTGCAAATTCGATTGGTTCTCGTTTTAGAAGTGACTATGAGGGATGGAAACGTTTTGAGATTACGATGTCTCTTTTGTTCACGTTTAAGTATTGTTTTAGAAGTGACTATGAGGGATGGAAACAAAAAATGGCCCCGTTTCCATCCCTGACAAACAAGCTTAACCTAAGTTTTAGAAGTGACTATGAGGGATGGAAACCTCGGAGACGTTCCAATGAACTATACTCCCACACATCCAAAGTTTTAGAAGTGACTATGAGGGATGGAAACATGTAGAGGTATGGATACTTGTACTTGAGACCATAAATGTAAGCGTTTTAGAAGTGACTATGAGGGATGGAAACATCGCAACAGAAACTCAGGTTCTGGTTCGAATTTTTCGACGTTTTAGAAGTGACTATGAGGGATGGAAACACACAAGGCACATTACCTTATGCCTACCACCAATTACAGTTTTAGAAGTGACTATGAGGGATGGAAACCATCATCTATACTTTGAAGACTTCTCAGAAAAGTGTTTTAGAAGTGACTATGAGGGATGGAAACTTCAATCCCATAAATATAGTTTGTTTCAGTTTCAAAAACGTTTTAGAAGTGACTATGAGGGATGGAAACTGGAGCAGGTTTCAACTCTTCGACTTTCTTTCGCACGATTTTCGTTTTAGAAGTGACTATGAGGGATGGAAACAAATCCCGCACCTGTTTTTTTAATTTCGACCTCCATAAACGTTTTAGAAGTGACTATGAGGGATGGAAACTAGCTTCAGTATCTTCGAGAGATTTTTCGCGTTCCATCCTGTGTTTTAGAAGTGACTATGAGGGATGGAAACTCAGTCACCACCATAAAAACACCCCCTAACTACAGTTTTAGAAGTGACTATGAGGGATGGAAACTTTGCGCCACCACGACCATTGAAGCCTTAGATACTTCCCTGGGTTTTAGAAGTGACTATGAGGGATGGAAACTCATTTCATTTTCTTTTTTCATTCAATCCCTCCTTTTTTTAAAGTTTTAGAAGTGACTATGAGGGATGGAAACTCCCCCGAAGCTTGAATTTCTAAAAGTTCTATCGTTATCTGTTTTAGAAGTGACTATGAGGGATGGAAACTCTATTTGTCTTTTTGCTCGGGCATACTCAAACAACTGTTTTAGAAGTGACTATGAGGGATGGAAACCCGGATAATATTACATATACCAAAAACAATCTACCGTCCCACAGTTTTAGAAGTGACTATGAGGGATGGAAACTATGGGGCCCGAACTTCGATAAGGTTCTTTTCCATACCCTCGGTTTTAGAAGTGACTATGAGGGATGGAAACCTCGAAATAGGACATTCAGCTCTGAAAACAGCTAAAAAAATAAATGCCCTGGTGTTTTGCACCAGGGCAGTTTGATTTGTATTGGTTACGGAATCATATTCCCTGCAGCGATGTAAAGGCTATACCATTCTTCTCTTGTAAGTTCAACATCTTGTGCTTGGGCAATTTTTTTCAACCTATCCGGATTAGTTGTTCCAACGATTGGTTGAATCTTTGCCGGATGTCTCAAAATCCAAGCAATGGCGATTGCTTCTTTTGAAACGTTGTATTTCTTTGCTAAATATTCTAATTTAGCGTTTAAATCAGGGAATAGTGGGTTGTCTATAAATACCCCCTGTATATTTCCATATTCGTTGCCATACTGGAATGGAGACCATGCTTGAATTGTTATTCCTTTCAGCCTGCAGTATTCAAGCACACTCCCGTCTCTATTGATTGCTTGATGAAATTTTGTGTTTGCAAATATACCAGAGTCAATCATTCCTGTATTTGTCAAGCTTAGTTGAAGTTGGTTTGTTAATAATTTAAAATTCACGGCGCTACTTAGCAATTCAATCTGCATTGAGTTGAAATTGCTAACTCCAAAATATCTCACGTATCCTTTTGAATGAACGTAACTAAAAGCTTCGGCAATTTCTTCAGGTTCCATAAGTGTATCCGGTCTGTGCAAAAGCAGGACGTCGATGTTGTCTGTATCCAACCTTTTAAGAGCTTTTTCAACAGATGTGATGATATGTTCTTTTGAAAGGTCATAGAACCCACTTCTGATACCACATTTTGTTTGGATTATTACCTCATCCCTTGGTATTTTCAAATTTTTCAGTGCTTGAGCAAATACTTCTTCGGATTTCCCTCCACCGTAGATGTCTGCGTGGTCGAAGAAGTTGATACCTAGCTCAAGAGACGTGGCGATTAGTCTTTCTACCTCTGAGATGGGTTTATCCCAAATTCTCATACAACCGAGCCCGATAACTGGAACATCAAGTTCGTTACCGAGTTTCATTCGTTTCATACCTAATCACCTCCCCACGTTTTGTAGGCATTTTTAATTATACTACTTGAAACAATTACAAGTTCACAGTAAATTTACAGCTTATAGAACTTAGAGGTTGATTTTTCTCTTGAAAAGTCTAACTTCTACGTCTTATTTTGGAATTCTAAACTCTCCTATTCGCATGGCAAGAATAAGTGGTATAATAATGTATACTGATTGGTAAACTCTCGAATATTTTTGTGTGTTAAAATATTTCTGTAAACAATGTGAGGGGTGAGGTTATATGGAAAACTCAGGACTTAATTTAAGTTCCGAACAAAAAGTCACGGTTGCTGAGAAGGTAAGGAAGGAACCAAACAAGAATTATTTTATTTCGGCGTCTGCTGGGACGGGAAAGACGTATACGCTTACCAATTATTACATAGGCATCCTTGAGCAGCATGAACAAACAGGAGAAAGTGATATTGTTGACCGTATTGTAGCAGTTACGTTTACGAATAAAGCAGCAAATGAGATGAAGGATAGGATTGTCAAAGAGATACAAAAAAAGCTTGAAAGTTTGAGTGAGAATGATAGGGCTTATAGATACTGGAAAGATGTCTATAAAAACATGTCGAGGGCAAT
Source organism: Fervidobacterium sp. (assembly GCF_059913585.1). Lineage (NCBI taxonomy): Bacteria > Thermotogati > Thermotogota > Thermotogae > Thermotogales > Fervidobacteriaceae > Fervidobacterium > Fervidobacterium sp. Next base: position 135,797 of record NZ_DBOLZL010000011.1, on the reverse strand, counting down.
TATTTCTACAATCGATAGCTTTTGCAGAAGGATACTCATTGAGCAGAACATAGAGGCGGGGGTTGACCCGAATTTTAAGATAATAAACGAATTGAAGCAGAAAAAATTAATCGACAAAGCAACCCAAAGGGCTATCCAGCTTGCGTTTGATGTGTACGATGCCATCGAAAGCGGGGAGAATTACGTTGATAAAGTCACAAACTATTTGTACGGTTTGACAACGGAAAGGGCTAAGCGTATAAGAGAGTTTTCAGATGAACTTGCAAAAAGTAAGGAAGATATTTTTAGGTTGTTTGAAATTTTTGGAGATATATCTAACGTTGCCAAGAAAATTGAATCTGTTGTTACGAACTGGCGTTTGGAGTTGAATGAATCTAAGGTTAGTGAAAGGCTCTTAGAGGTTTTCGAAGAAGCCGGCGGGGCATTGCGAGCGTTCAGAAATATCTCGTTGATTGCAGCTGAGTTTTACGAGTCTGAAACGCTCGATAATTTTGAGTATGATTTCAAAGGTGTGCTTGAGAAAACAGTGAAGGTGTTACAAAACAGTACAATCAGAGAATATTATCAAAAACGATTCAAATACATCATCGTTGACGAATTTCAAGATACAAACGAACTGCAAAAGAAGATTTTTGATTTAATTCACACAGACAATAACTATATTTTCTATGTTGGCGACAGAAAGCAATCGATATATAGATTCCGTGGCGGAGATGTTTCAGTGTTTATTAAAACGATGAACGAGTTTGAGGAAAAGATAAAAAGCGGAAGAACAGACTATGAAATGCTCTCGCTTAATGTAAACTATAGGTCACACCCTGAGCTTATTGATTATTTCAATTACATATCTGAAAATACGATTTTCAACAACCATGTATATGAGGCACTCTCGGAAGGTCCAAATACATCGAAAACTACCAACAATAAATCAAAGTCGAAAAAGAAAGATAAGAATAAGTCGCAGGCTAATGCGGAAGATATTGCCTTAAATGATGTATCACAAAACATTAGCGAAATACTTTCAACAGAAAGAGATGAAAATATCTACATTCATGAGGTCTTTAGATTACGCTATCCGGAACTTTACCAAAAACTCTGGTTTATTCGAAAAGATGATGAGTCAAATCCTGCGTTTTCACCAGATTCAAATGATTTTTTACCGGGGGATTTAAGGAGAGTAAATTACATAACCATCTCTAAAGCATCTTTGTTGGAAAATACACAAGAAAATGGTGAGAACACCGAAGGAGTTGGGTTAGACGGAGATAACCAAGGTCCTGGAAAAACGAAAAAGTTGAAAGATGTGGACGAGAGAGAACTTGAAGCCTTTCATGTGGCTAAGGTTATAAAGTCCCTTGTTGGTAAAGAAATGACGTTTTATGAAAAACAAGATGGGAAATTTGTCCCCATTTTAAGAAAGGTAACCTTCAAAGACTTTGCTATCCTTTCCTACAAACTTGAAGGGATTGAGGATGTCTACAGAGAAGTTTTTGCAAGAGAAGGCATTCCTCTTTATATAGTCAAGGGTAGAGGTTTTTACCGAAGACCTGAAATAAAGGCGGTTATATCTGCGCTGTATGTCATCCAAAACCCAAATAGTAACTACTACTTCACGCAGTTTTTCTTTACACCTTTCACAGATAATGTAGAACAAAATTCAGAAGATGAATTTCAGAATGGTAAGTTTAAGATTTTCCACAAGATAGTGACAAGATACAGAGAATCAAAAGGACAAGGGCTAAAAAAATCCCTTTTCCAATGTGCGAAAGAACTTACCGAAGAAAATGAATTACCTGAGAATGTTGCTAAGATGATTAAGCTTGTTGCAAAATACGACGAGCTCAAATATTACCTAAGGCCAGCAGAAACTTTAAAGTTGTTCGTTAAGGAGAGTGGATATTTAAGAAAAATAGCACATTATCCGAATTCCAGCCAAAGGTTGAGAAATGTTCGGAAGTTACTCGAGCAAGCTACGGAGTTCGATGACCAAGCACCAACTTTCTTTGAACTTACAAGGCTCCTTGAACGTATCTCGGAAGTTCAGGAGGTTGAGGCCTCTGAGATTTCTGAAGAGGAAGATGTTGTAAGAATGATGACAATACATGCGTCAAAGGGATTGGAGTTTAATATAGTCTTTCTTGTGAATAACGATGGTGTTGATAGAGCTGAAGAAAAGACTTTCTTTCCAGAAAGTGAAGATGGGAATGGAAGGTATGTATACATAAGTCAATTTTTGGACAAGGCACTCAAAAAGTTTGAAACATCTAAAGTGACAAGGGAATTGGAGAAAGAACTCAAAAAACTTCTTGAAGCGGAGGTCATATACGATAAAACTGAAATTTTGAGAAAAGTATATGTCGCTATCACAAGGGCAAAGGAGATGCTTTTTGTTGTGGATTTGCAAAAGAATAAAAACCAAGGCACTCCTGCTATAAAATACCTGAATCCTAAGGGATTCGAGGAAAAAATTAAGATAATTTCAAGTCTTGAAGAGATTGATAAGATTGCTGGTATTAGCGTTGAATTTGTATCAGAAAAACAAGAGTTCGCAGAAGAAACGAGTATCCAATCCCTTCAGGATTTAGAAAACGCGGTCGATGAAGGTCTTATTTTCTCAGATTTCACACCGAAAGCTTACAAACGTTATATTTCACCAACCCTGCTCTATGGTATTAAAGACGAAAAAAGTGATCTTGAATCTGTTGACGAATCAAGTGAGGATTTTGAAAGTGCAGATACGATTTCTATTACATCAGCAAGCAATTTTGAAGCATCGAAAGCCAAAGCAAGGTTGAAGGCGTTAAACTCACTTTTGGAAAAGGCTTCGGAAATTGCGCGTGGTAAACAGATTCATTTAATGCTTGCAAGTGTGACAAAGTATGAACAGCTGAAGCTACTTGTCGAGCAGAACGTTCTTCCAGAGAAAATACTCAATGTGCACATTCTTGAATCGCTCTTCAATGAAAGTGAAAAGATATTCTCGGAATGGAGATTGGCAAAGAGCATAGAGATATACGATGAAAAATTAAAAGAAAGAAAAACTTACATTCTCTTCGGTGTTCCTGACAAGGTCTTTTTGAAAGATGGAGAATTCTACGTTGTGGATTTCAAGAGTGCAGACCTGTACGGTGAAGCAGAGGAAATTGAACGATACATGTTCCAGGTAAAATTTTATATGATGCTTCTTTCAGACCTTGGAAAGGTTCATTGTGGCTACCTTGTTAGTGTTCCAAAAGGACAAGCATTGAGAATAAACCCACCCGGTGAAGATTTCCTTGATGAGATTATTGACAGAATTAAGCAATTCGAGGAGTTGATGAGCATATGAGTAATAAGAAAAATGGTAGGATAGCTTACGTTGTTCCTATTGACAGGAATCATTTTGAGTTCGTTGCGAATCAAATTGCAGGACTTTACGAAGAGGACCCTTTAAATTTTCTTTTCATCGGTCCTTCTGGATTTTATGTCAGACAGATTGCGGATAACGTGGCAAGGCAAATTAATAAAACCATCAACAGGGATGCGTTTAGGGTTATCAACCAGTACGTTACTGAAATACTCAGGTTGAACAATTACGATGCGGAAGTGTTTGATAGAGATTTCTACACAGTATACGTTACAGATGTTATCGATAAAATTCAAAGCGATGCGAAGTTCGCTGGTGACAGCCAAAAGCAGATTATTCTGAGAACACTTGCCAAGTCTCCAACGATAATTGAATACATCGTAGATCTTTTCGAAAAAATCTGGGAGTTGAACCTTTATGGAGACAGTGGAAGAACTGAAGCGGAATTGACAGGCACGTATGCGCTGATTCGGGATGTAATGCAAAATCCGACAACGCCATTTGCCGAGATACTCAACGAAGTTATCCGAAAAATGGAGCAATCCGCAGAAAGGCTTAAAGGCAAGAAGATATATGACCCTATAAGTGTTTACAGATGGTATGTAGACCAGGCGGAATACGTAGAACCAAATAGGAAATACCTTGTTCTGAGCGGATTTCTCGATATCTCCCCGCTTATTCGAAAGGCATTAATGAAAATGATGGAAAAATCGGAGAATGTGTTTTTCTTTGTTTGGCAGAAACCTGCAGATTTTTCTTTCGACCAGCTCGACGAAGTCTACAGCTTCCTTGAGTTAGCTGGATTTGAAATAAAAACAGATTTCTGTAAGCAAAGGATAATATCATTAAGAGAGCTAATCGATAATGTAAGACGGATAAAAATTCCGGTTGAAAACGAACTTTACCAATACAATTATGTAGCTAGTCAAGTGAAGAAATTACTCTTACAAGGTGAACGACCCGATGATATAGCAATTATTACGCCATCAGGCTCTATAGCCAAAAGGCTTATGGAAGAGTTCAACGAAGCGAAAATACCCTACAGATATAGTGGAAAGATACCTATCACTCAGAGCAAAGTTGTCCAAATCCTCACACAACCTCTGGAAACGTATTTCAACGAATTCAAAACAGAGAACTTGCTTGCGATAATTGAATCTCCATTGATACCTGAACGAAAGCTCACAATGGATGAAATAGAAGACCTTTTCAAGCAATTCGGATATTACTCGGTAAACTTAACACTCAGCATACTAAGAGACCATGAGAAAAGATACGAGATATTCTTTAGGAGCTTGGATAACGAAATAGAAGAAATAGAACGACAAAAAGAAAAAGGGGAAATAGAAGAAGATGTGTATTTTGAAACCATCAAACGCTTAGAACAACTCAAAGAATTTAGAAGTGTTATCGAGAAACTCTTCAGTATACTCGATGAAATAGACCAAAACAACGGTAAAACCAATTTCTTCGAATGGTACCGAATGTTCATACTAAGGTATTCCAAGAATTTCGAAAAAGCCTTCGAAGAATCAGAAGAGGAAGGATTTTCTGAGCACAGAGCAGAAAGGGTTGAAGTGTCACGAAGCCTTGGAAACGAAGTAAACGCATTTTCAAAATTCATAGAGACTATAAACAAACTCGAAGACTACGTTGAAAAGATTGTTGAGCTTGGTGAGAGAACAAAGATAGAAGGATGGAAAAAAATATACAGACTTCTCACGGTGATGCTTAATTCTTCAGGTTACAGAGAAACTTTCAAATCTGCGAATGTAGTTGATATTGTTGACCTTTCAAATGCACGGTTCTTGAGTAAAAAATACAAATTCTTCCTGGAGTTTACAGATGATTATTATCCGTCTATTGAAAAGATAAATCCACTACTTTTCAAAACGAACAGCGAACGCTCAAAGATTTACGAAATGATAGAGGAGCGGGAACGTAGGTCACTTGTACTTTCAATCATGTTCAGTGATGAATCGCAACTTGTTGTCCCTCTTGCTACGAATACAGGTGATATGCTTGTTCCTTCGAAATATCTCAGTGAATTTGCGGAGTTGGAAAATGAACGGAAAAAATTTGTTCCTACTCTTTCGGATATATATTCTGAAATAGATTACGAAATTGAAAAGCTGAAACTCGAGAAATTGGAGAAACCATCGAGTTTTAGTTTAGCTGAGGATGAATTTATCGTCGGTGGGGTGGAAGTTAACGAGTTTAGCTACAACAAGATAAACACGTATATGAAGTGTCCTCTACAGTTTTACTTCCAGCAGGTAGTAGATATTTACAAACCAGGTACGACTATTGAGAGCAAAAAATCTATTAACGACGGATTGATTGTCCACCGTGTGATGAACAAATTTTTTGGAGAGTTCTTGAAAAAGACTATTTTTGAGGTGGACGAAAAGCAAGTAATCGGCTGGGTAGATGAAGAGTACAGAAAACTTTACTCTGAAGGTATTTACGCACATTCCATTCCAAGACGAATGAAGGTTGAAGAAATCTCAAAAAATCTTTTGCCACTTTTAAAGGCATTTGTGCGAGATAAAAAAGTGATAAACTTAAAACAAAGAAGTATTAGTGTTTCTGAATGGTATCTGGAAGGAGAACTAGAAAAACCAACAACTGCAAATAAAGAAGAGCTTATTTCAGAAAAAATCTTGAGCCTCGAGAAGGAATTTACAGCACAGTATGGGAAATATTCTTTCATTGCGAGGGTGGACCGAATTGATGAAGTTTCCGTGTTGGCAAGTAAAAATTCTGAAACTAACGGAAAGACTAATCATTTTTTAGATGATGGAAGTGACGAAGGAGAAGGATACGCTATTCTTGATTACAAGTATGCAGATGTTAGAAATTATTCTACTATTGAACAACTGATGTTTTATGACTGGATTCTACAAAAATCAAATGACAGTGCAATTAATACTGGTGACAGAGTTTATTTCATCCTCTTCTCACTCAAACCAGACGGCAAAGGAAAGTACACCTACGAGTATGAATACGCAAAACGCCAAAACGATGGTGATTTACCAAAAATATTCCTGCCGATTGGGAAGCGAGGAACAATATCTGGCTATACTACTTTCGATTACGAGATATTCGAAAACTGGCTTATGGAATTAATTAGTATGATAACAGAGGAAGGTAGCTTTACTCCTGTTTTCTTGGAGAGTGATATGAAATCATTCGTTAAACTTGCCATGCGGTTAGTTAATGAAGAAGGACAAGAACTAATCGTTCCAAAAGGTTCAAAGGAAACGAGAAATTGCAGGAGTGCTACAAATCCTGCCTACAACTGTCCGTATGAGCCTATATGCTCAATGTTTGAAATCTACGGAGTAAAACTGAAGAAGGGGTGATAAAATAGTATCAGCCATTTATCTATTTGAGGGGGTGGTTGCTGTGAGAATATACTTCGATAAGGTGTTCCAATTACAAGAACTTATGCAATATGCGGCACCGAGTGTTATCCAAGTAGGGAACAATTTACAAATTGATTTGCATTCCACAAATGTATTGAACTTCATGATGCTTGAGCCTGTGGGTGAATCTGTTGAAGAACTAATGGGTATTGAGTTAAACTGCATAGAATATGACCCAACAGCAAGTGTCGAATTATTAGAGTTTGGAGATTTAATCGAATTTGATGAGAAAAACTTTGAAAAATTCAAGGTGGCAAATGTTATAGCTCGATACGTGAAAAATCAAAAATCTTCGAACGAGCCAAGGTTTTTGAAGGTTGAGAATTCTTTGTACGGTGTTGAAGTTGTTTTAAGTGTCGAACAGAAATTTTTGCTTAGCCATGCAGAGTTCTTTGCCCACAAAGGGTTTACATTTCTTCTCGATTGCATGATAGCCTCGATGCTTGGTCAACTCATGAAAAATGAACCAGTAAAAATCTTAAGTTCAGAACCTTTGATGTATCGCTTAGATTTGGAAAATATTACCGGAGAAAAAGCTGAAGAACTTGGTCAAAGGTTTTCTGAAGTCAATACAAAGATGGTGGATATGATAGACGGTATGTTTATTTTACTAAAAGGTATTGCTGAGAAGTTTAAAGATAGCGTTTTGGAAAAGTATCGAGAAAGTATAATCCCCATTTTGACTGAAGGTGTTGATTTAGATAAGTATATAAGCGAACTTCAGATGCTTGAAGGGGTATTGAAAAGCTTGAAAATATAAATTTTGAAGAAGGAGACTATGTATAAGATGATACGATACGAGAAATTAGTTGAATCGTTGAAAAAGAATGAAAAACAAAAAGTTGCTACAATTTGCTATGCAGAAAATGATGGAAAAATATTATTTTTGCTCAGGAAAAAAGAACCTTTTTCTGGATACTTGGTGCCTCCTGGGGGACATGTTGAAAAAGACGAAGATGTTGAATCAGCAACGAAGAGAGAATTTCTGGAGGAAACAGGTCTTGAGCTTGTAGATTTGAAGCTAAAAATGGTAACTTCCGAAATAGGACCGGAAGATTATAATTGGATACTTTTTATATTTGTTGGAAAGACGAAAGAAACGAAATTTGTAGAGAGTGAGGAGGGAAGTCTTTCTTGGATAGAAAAGGAAAAAATATTGAGTGAGAATCTCTCGCCAATAGACAAACTCCTTGTTCCGTATATACTTGATGGAACGGATATTGTGTGGAAAGCAGAGATTGAATACAATGATGAGAAAGAAGTATTTCGGTGGCATGTAATAGAATTATAAAATTCAAATACCAAAAGATAGCATTGCATAGAGAGAAAGGTGACTCGAGATATGATAAGACAACTTTGGGATAAAGAAGAAGAAGCGAAGTTCTTCAGAACCTATTTAAAGAGGGTTGAACCAGAAAAACTGTTTTATTACCTTAAAGAAGAAGAACTCTATTATGCATATTATCCTAAGAGTTATAAAGGTAAAAAAACAACACTTCAAAGCAGAAACACTCTTATCGGAGAATACACTGAAGAATGGGTTTGGAAGATTCTAAATAAGATTATTGAAGACGGTTCTAAAGACTCACAATTCAAAGAATTGTTTAATGGACGAAATCTCCGCGTCATTAAGCATCTTGTATGTGAGGAACTCGGACTGGGTAGTGGCTCTCCTGCAGATATAGCTATTATTAGATCTGATAAAAGTAAAGTGAACCCCGAAGATATACTCTTAATTGTTGAAGTCAAAATGTCGATTGTTTGGAACTGGAGCTATTCATCAAAAACAAATGAGTTAGAATGCAAAGGAGATTTCACTGAACACCAAGGTAATCCCTCGTTGTTAAGATCAGACAGCATGTTGAAAGCGATTGGGAAATCTTTGGGCATTAGACTAAAAGCTGCTGAGAAATTCCCAATACCCGTAATTGTTCTTGGTAATACCCCGATAACAGAGCATTATGCAGAAATGGTTGATAAATTGAAAGAGAAGGGAATTATTCAGGGATTCTACTCTTTGAATCCTTCATTGGTTAAGGACATACAATCCTCTAATGATGTTGCACACAGTAAAGGTAGAAAAAAGGGCTATATTATAAAAACAAAGCATGAGGGTTTCTTAACAGTGGAAAGTTATGATGATTTTAAAAACAGGATATTAACTCTTATAAAAGACTTTGTTGAAAACAAATCCGTATTCTTTTCATGCTTGATAGACAAGGCATTTCTCGGTAGAATAATAGAAAAGGCAAGCAAAGAGGAGAACTATGAAAAAATGGCAGAAGTCTTCGTTGAGCTTCTGCAGGATGGTGAGTAGGATGCGTAGGAGAAATGGTACTGTCACAAGCTCGTTCGGTGTTTCTGGAAGAAGTAACCACGATTCTACACCTTTCTATAACAGCAATTTGTATAGTGGACTACAAAAAGAAAAAGACGTAGAGTATGTCGAGAATCCATTAAACAAGGATGTTCTAAATAAAATTTTCCCTAAGAGTAGTGAAAATATGGATGAACTACCAGATAACAGTATACATCTCATGGTCACTTCTCCACCTTACAATGTTGGCAAAGAATATGATAAGAACCTAACTCTTACCGAATACAGGGAATTTTTAAAAAGAGTTTGGAAAGAAGTATATCGTGTGCTTGTTCCCGGAGGGCGGGCATGCATAAACATAGCGAATTTGGGGCGCAAGCCTTACATTCCATTGCATGCGTATATTATAGAGGATATGCTGGAAATAGGGTTTCTAATGCGCGGAGAAGTCATTTGGAACAAAGGTGCAACGGCAAGTTCATCTACAGCATGGGGTAGTTGGATGTCAGCAACGAATCCAACGTTAAGAGACGTGCATGAATACATTTTGATTTTTTCTAAGGAGACGTTTACTAGGAAAAATCCGAGTGGTAGGAAGAGTACAATAGCGAAAGAAGAATTCTTGGAATTCACAAAGAGCGTATGGACGTTTTCTGCGGAGTCTGCAAAAAAGATAGGACATCCAGCGCCTTTTCCAATAGAACTTCCATATCGTTGTATTCAGTTATACACGTTCGAAAATGAGGTAGTCCTTGACCCATTTATGGGAAGTGGTCAAACAGCAATAGCAGCACTCATGACCAACAGATTCTATGTAGGTTATGAGATTAACGAAGAGTACGTAAAACTTGCTAATAAAAGAATTGAAGAAATTCGTATGAAACTGGAAAATAATTTTCCACTTTTCGAATGGTTCAGGGAGAATAAGTAAAGAGCGAGTGTGCAAACTCGCTTTTTTGGTGATATTTATATCCCGACTATCAAATACTCATTTTTCTCAGTCGAATAATTCCCAACAATCTTTATCCTAATCGGCTTTTTAAAAATAGGCCCGTCGTAAACTACTGTATGATATTCGCCATTTTCACCTGAAAGGTCGATGTTAAGTTTTTCGATAAGCTTTAATGTTTCACTTTCTTGCAGGTCTTTTCCAAGCAGTTCTTTGTATTCCTTTTTGGTTGCTATAATCTTTGCTTTAAAGCCTTCTTTCAAAAATTCTTCCAGCAACTTCTCCCTCGGCTCAAGCCATAAGGGTTCTAACGCTGTCACGTTATATGTTTTGCATACACGTTCAACCCAATCTTTGTGTTCTTGTAAGTCGATATCTCCAAATATACCTATGCCGTTTTGTGCATGCTCTTTCAAAAATTCAAGAAACTCTCGTTCGTAAGTTTCCCAAGTGGCACATCTTATTATGGAACGTGCTCCTATGCTTTCAGCCTGCGCTGTGATGATTTCTCTTGGCAACCCATGTGCACGGGTATGAATGCAAGTTTCATCAAACATGGTGAAGAGAATATCTACTTTTTTCAGTTCTTTTAAAGCTCTATTCAATGCTAAGGCAGAGTCTTTCCCGCCACTCCATGAAGAGAAGATGACTTTATCTTGTGAAAGCAATTTCAATCCCTCCAATGGTTTATTCTTTACGCAGAATTTTATTCTATCTCCAAACTAAAATCAATGTATTTTACCTCGCTTGTGAGCCTTCCAATAGAGATTACGTCTATATATTCGCAGAGGTATTCTTCTATTTTATCAGGATTCACCCCTCCAGAAAGTTCGATTAGCACATGTGGGTATTTTTCCTTTAACGCTTTTGCCACTCGACAAGCTTCTTGTGGGGAAAAATTATCAAGCATTACTATATCTGCTCCTGCCTCACATGCCTCGAAAGCCATTTGCTCAGTTTCTGCTTCTACTTCTATCTTTTTACCGAACGAAAGTATTTTTTTCACTTGCTTGACGGCTTCAGAAACCGAACCATAAAGCTTTATGTGGTTGTCTTTAATCATTGCACAATCGAATAAGTTCAGTCGGTGAGTATCTCCTCCTCCATGAATAACCGCGAGTTTTTGCATTTCACCAACGAATGGAATAGTCTTTCTTGTTGCCGCAATTTTGACCTTTCCATTTGTTCTTTCAACGATATTTCTTACTTTTGTTGCCACACCACTCATGAATGAGAGAACATTCAAAATTGTGCGCTCACATATGAGGAGGTTATAAGCATCTCCGAAAATTTTAGCAACTGAGCCTTTTTTCACAACATCTCCATCTTTACATGAAAATTGTATAGTCAAGTTAAACCGTTTGCATACATCTTGAACAATCTCCACACCTGAAACGACGGCTGACGGTTCTTTGAGTAATATCTCTCCTGATACATTTTTTCCTCTAAGAGGATACGATGCGAAGTCTATGAAATGCTCATCTTTTCTTATCAGTTCAACAATGGCATCAACTATCTTTTCATGCACTTTTCATCACCTTCGCATCTTTTGATTCAGTGATTTCAAGCATTTTTCCAATAGCTTTTCTTGCTTTTTTAGCTATTTCTTCATCTACATGCACTTCAATTTTTTCTTCCAAAAGAGCGATATAGGTGTTTTTCAAATTGTTCTTTTTCATGTTATAGCAAACCATAGCAGGAACGGGAATGAATATTTTATCTGGATAGAGTTTTTGGAGTTTTGCAATCATTCCAACTTCGGTAACTACGATTAATTTCTTTGCGTTTGTGGTTGCTGGATATTTCTCCATTTGAGATGTACTACCGACAAAGTGTGCTAAGTCTCTAATGCCTTTTGGAACTTCAGGGTGTGCCATTATTTCTGCATCCGGATGGAGGTTTATAAGTTGTTTCAGTTGCTCTTCTTTAACATAGTTATGGACATAGCAATAGCCTGTTTCGCCTGGAATTGGGATGATGTTTTTGCCTGTTTTTTCCGCAACATATGATGCAAGGTTTTTGTCAGGACCAAAGAGCACGGTATCCGAATCAATGGCTTTAACAATGTCAACAGCATTTGCGGAAGTGCAAACAACATCTGCGTAGGCTTTTACTTCTGTTCGGCTATTGACGTAGACAACAAACGGAGCATTGTATTTTTCTTTGAATTTGACAACATCTTCCACAGACAATGAATTTGCCATAGGGCATGTTGAATGCCTTACTGGAACGATAATTTTTTTCTCGGGGTTGAGAACTTTCATGACCTCTGCCATGAAGTCTACTCCAAGGAAAAGTATTTTCTTTGCATCTATTTTTGTAACCATTCTTGCCAATTGGAGTGAATCACCGATATAATCAGCAATTTCCTGTAATTCAGGAATTTGGTAATTGTGTGCTACAATAACGTATCCTTTTTCATTTGCAAGCTTCCTTATATCCTCAGGTCTTACACTTACTGCGCTCATCAACATAGTTATCAACCTCCAATTCTAAATTTTTCTGTTCTCTTTTTCAATGTGGCAGCAAGTGACAATGGAGCGAGATAGCTTGTTTTTGGATTGGGTGATGGTTTATTCTTGTGGATGATTTTGTATTCCCCAACAGATGAAAGAATGTTTATCTCATGTACATTTTGCTCAATTGTTGGGTCAGCAATGATAAGTATGTTAACTTTATTGAAATCTCCAGTAGCCAAGGAGAGTGTGACAGAGACATTTGTGTTTTGTGGGAATTTTTTGATAGCTTCACGTGCATTTCCGCTAAAAATAACTTGCTCTTGTGATAAATTCTCCAATCCGAAGGCTTTAGGAGGTTTCCTCGTTACAAGTTCAACCTTTTCTATGTAATTACGAATTGAATATATGATATCAAGTCCACCAATTGCTCCTGAAGGGATAAAAACATTCGATTCTGAGTTTTTCAGTTCCTCCATGAATTTGTCGAAAAATTCCTGTTCAGAAAATGCACCAGAACTGATTATGTAGAAGTCCTTACCACTTTTGAGTACGTCAAAGCCATATTGTTTAACAGCTTCTACACTTGCACATTCGACGACAACGTCTACTTCATTTGGAACGGTAAAATCACTCATTCTTTCACACGGAAGGTTTGTTTCAACCACATCGTAATACCAGCATTTTTCGATATGGTCTTTGAGCTCGTTGTATACGATGTTTGCTATATTACCACCGCCGATGAATAATATTTTCATTCTTGAATACCTCCCTTTGCCTTATTGACAGTAATTCGCTCTCTGACGCAATTATACTCTTACTGATAATTAATGTCAAATTGTGTAAAGTAGTGAAGAAATGATTTTTTTCCACGAAAACGGAGCTAAGTTATAAAAGTGAGTGTAAAATAATATCGTGTTACTTTCAAATATTCTCCGGATTTTATGAGGTTGAGTTTTTGCACGTTTGTGATGCAGGAAAGCTTTAGGTTTTTATTTTTATCGTAATTTGAAGAAAGGAGAAGAAACTTAACATGAAGACATTGCGGATTTTAACACTAAACTTGCACACTTACCAGGAAGTAGTTCTTGAAAAGGACGATACCTTAGAGACGTTTTTGGAAAAGTACAAGCCTATACAACAAAGGATTGCAAGTTTTATTATTGACAGGGGAGTTGATTTTGCATTTTTTCAAGAAGCTGGACAGTATATCGACGATTTGCCAGACAAAGAAGTGTTTGGAATAAAAATTAAGAAAAGCAATTACGTTAGGATTTTGGCTGAACTTATTGCTCGGAAAAAGTATTCCTTTGTTTGGGATATTTCACACTATGGTTTTGGTGTGTGGGAAGAAGGACTTGGGATTATTTCCAACAAGCCATTTATGGAGTTCGAAAGTAGGTATGTTTCTAAGGAGAAAGATTTAAGAAGTTTTTATTCAAGGAAAGTTGTTAGGGCAAGAGTTAGAGATGGTGATGACTTGATAGATCTTTATTGTGTTCATCTAAATTGGAAAGAAGCGGGATTTGTGGAAGAATTTTTAAATTTGGTGAGCTGGATTGAGGAAATTGGAAACGATAAATTTGTGATTTCGGGGGATTTCAACATTCCGTATGGTTCCGAAGAATATCAGTTTGTCATTAACAGTAGAATTTTTGGGAAAAGATTAATCGATACGTGGGCTATCGCCAATCCTGGAAATCCAGCTCAACCAACTTTTCGAGGAGACATACTTTCAAAGGGAAGTGAACGGATAGACTATATATTTATCCCCGAAGGATGGGAAGTGAAAAATTCGGAGATTGTGTTTGATAAAGAAAGAGTATCTGACCATATGGGAATATTTTGCGAAGTTTCTAGTAAGTAAAAAGACAAAAATAAAGGGGACTTAACGCCCCTTTGCATTTTTAGATTGTCTGTATCCACAAAATCTTTGCTTTTTCTTTTCCAGGGTTTCTCATGTAATGGATGCAGTCCCCTGAGTAATAGAAACAGTCTCCTTCATTGGCGCGGTATCTTTTTCCATCGATGTAGATATCAACGGAACCTTCAATAACGTAACCGAATTCATCACCATCGTGGTAACCTTCTTGTTCGGTTTGCGCTCCAGGTTCTAATTCAACAATCTTGGCATCGAGTTCCTTATCTTCTACAGCATCCATAAGGATTTCGATATTCACACCCTTTGGTAGGTCGTACACAGGCACGCGTTCGCCCTTTTTGAATATTATCTTTTTCTGTTCATCGGAGAAAAAATGCTTCAAATCTGTTCCCAGAACGCGTAATATCCTTTCCAGTGTTTCAACCGAAGGAGAGACTTTGTCACTTTCAAGTTGGGAGATGAAACTTCTTGATAAGTCACATCGGTCAGCCAATTCTTCTTGGGTATAACCTCTTGCTAAGCGGAGTCTTTTCAATTTACTTCCCAATTTCATCGTTTCACCCCTAATTGATTGTATGTTCCTTGTAGTATTCAAAACCATTATACAACAATCCCCGAGAAATTTAGCAAGGACGAAAAAACGGCAGGAGTACTCCTGCCGCAGAGGGTGTGAACATGTCCTTTACTCTTCTCCGATGTATTTCTTAACAAAATTTGGAAGTGCGAATGCCGCTTTGTGGATTTCTTCGTTGTAGTATCTCAATGGTTCTTTGAAGTTTCTTACTTTTTCTGGGTTGTAGTCTTTTATCGGGTCCAAACCAGCCTTTGATGCATATGTATAGCTCCAAATTCCGCCCGGGTATGTTGGCATAAAACCGAGATACATCCTAACCAATGGGAAGTTAGCTTTGATTCTCTTGTAGGCTGTCGAGCCCCATTCCCAGTCGTAAGTCATACCTTCCGTTTGTGCACAAAGAATACCATCTTCTTTAAGTGCTTCGTTACAAGCTTTATAGAATTCAAGAGTGAAGAGGTGTCCTCCCTGTCCAGCTGTTGGGTCTGTTGAATCGATGATTATAACATCAAATTCGTTTTTGAATTGTCTAACAAATTTTGAACCATCTTCGAAGACCAACTCTACTCTTGGGTCGTTGAGCTTGGATGCTGTGTAAGGGAGGTATTCAATAGCTGCTCTAACAACCATTTCATCGATTTCGCACATGACAACCTTTTCTACACTTGGATGTTTCAATACTTCCCTAACACTTCCTCCATCTCCGCCACCGATGACGAGAACTTTCTTTGGATTTGGGTGCATGAACATTGGTACGTGAACGAGCATTTCGTGATACATGAATTCGTCAATTTCCGTAGTCATTGTAATACCATCAAGTGCAAATACGCGACCGTAGAATGGTGATTCAAATATATCTATTCTCTGATAAGGGCTTTGCGCAGAATAAAGCCACCTGTTTACTCTCATGAAAAGTCCGCCAGGGTCACGAGAATACCATTCCATGTACAGCATATGTCTTCCTGGTTTGAGTTCCATCTCTTCCATAGGCATTCCCTCCTCCTTTTCCTTATACTTTATTTAGCCTTCTCGCGTCAGACAATTCACAGACATCAATTAAAGGCTGACAACAGCCTCTTCATTTTCGTTGACAACAGCCTTGTGAGATGCAGTCTCAGGAATGCCTATTTCGTCGTATCTGCCTCTTAAGTGTTCAACAACATGCACTCTCTGAGATTTGAAAACTTTCTTGAGATATGTGAAAGCCTTCCACGGGTCTACATGGTCACCACATGTAAACAGGTCAACGGCTGCATAGCCGTATTCTGGCCATGTGTGAATTGTCAAGTGAGACTCACTGACAACAACTACACCGCTCACTCCATAGGGGAGGAACCGGTGGAAAGATGAGTTGACGATAGTTGCTCCGGTCTCGTAAGCAGCTTGTTTCATGTGAAACTCGATAGCGTCGATGTTGTCAAGTATTTCTTTGTCACAGTCGTAGAATTCCGCAATGATGTGTCTGCCCAAGCTTTTCATCGCAATCCCTCCCCGATAAAAGATTTTTTGAATGTTCACTTAAGTAGACATACTTTTTCCATATACATTGGCATGTCTATTTAAATGAACACAACGCGTCAGTATTGCGAACAATATTATATACCCCCTTTTAAGATTTTTTAGTTAAAGTAATGTAACAGTTTGTGTAATTTTTGAGCACTAAATGTGTGTTGGATGGAGGGGTAGATTATAATATTTTGCCTTGGGGTTTAATAAGAAAGATTTCAAATAAACGATGTTTGAAAGGAGAGGTGGCTTGTGGACAGACAAGAGAAAAACGCTATGATTTTAACAACTTTATTTATCACGGGAATTGTTATCTCAAATGTTATCGCAGCAAAAGTTATTAAGCTTGGAGCGTTTCTATTTCCAGCATCGATTATTAGTTACACTTTTACATTTATAATCGCAAACATGATGTCAGATGTAGTTGGTAAAGAGCGTTCGAGATTTTTGGTTTTCATGGGTTTTCTTGCTCAAGCAACTGCGAGTGGTTTGATTTTTCTTGGATTGTTTTTACCACCAGCCGATGTAAACCGAGGAGAAGCTTATCGGCTGCTTTTGGGAATCAACTGGAGGTTTACACTTGCTAGTTTGTCTGCATATGGAACTTCTCAGTTGATGAATTATTATACATTCAATTCGAAGTTCTTCAAAAATAGATTTACTGCAAATCTTATCTCTGTCCTTGTTGCGCAATTTTTCGATACATTGATATTCACGTTTGTTGCATTCATTGGTATTTACGACCGTTTGCTTGATATGGTGTTGTCTCAGTATGTGATAAAGATTATAATAGTAGTGGTAACCAATCCAATATTTTTGTTGACCAAAAAAATGAAAGGTTAAGATTAAAGTGCCAAGAAAGAAGTTTCAAAGGAGTTGATAAGTTGTACGTTCTTGAAACCTACAAGCTGAAGGGCTCAAAGAATATGGCAGTTGATGTTACGCTTGGGCAAGTTGCGAACGAGTTAAACGATGTAATTCTAAGGTTCTATACATGGGAACGTCCAACACTCTCTCTTGGCAAGCATCAGAAGGCAAGCGATGTGGATTTTGATTATCTTGAAGAAAACGGGTTTGATATTGTTCGAAGGCCATCCGGTGGACGTGCAGTCTTACATTGGGATGAGGTGACTTATTCAATAGTTGTTCCTCGAGGTCATGAGCTTTTCAAACTTGGGGTGCTTGAATTGTATAACTTGATTTCTAAAATCATCGTAGCTGGATTGAATAAACTAGGTTATCCTGTAGAATTAACAACTGGTAAAAACAAGCCCTCCAGTCACATCTGTTTTCAAGTGCCTTCTGCCTATGAAATAACTTTGAATGGCACGAAAGTAGTTGGAAGTGCCCAAACTAGGACACAAGATTACATACTACAGCATGGTTCGATAGTGTTAGTTCCACATGAGGAAATTAAGCATTGTTTTAAGAACACAAAGACACTTGATATACCTTTGATAGGGCTCTATGATTATGCGGATAAGGAATTTCTACAGATAGTGGAAAGTTTAAAAGAGGCGTTTGAGAATTACTTCGGTAAAGGAAGAGAATTTGACGAAAATTTGCAAACGAAGGTTTTGGAAATTAGCACGGTATTTGAGAAAAATTTCGTTGTTATAAGAGATGAAATCTTGGCAAAAGAATAAAGGGAAGTGGGATTATAGTCGAGGATGGGAAAAATGAAAATGTCTTGATTGGTGATGAAACTCTTGGTGTGTTGTATGTTGTTGGAACACCGATAGGTAATCTCAAAGACATCACTCTTAGGGCTCTTGAAATTCTGAAAAGTGTAGACTTAATAATTGCAGAAGATACTCGAAGAACTTCTCATTTGCTTTCTTATTATGGTATTTCCAAACCTATGGAGTCGTTCAACGAGCGAAATTCTTTCAAAAAGATAGACAACATAATTAAGCGTTTGAAATCAGGAATGAAAATTGCCCAAGTTTCTGACGCGGGAATGCCGGTGATTTCTGACCCGGGTTGGAATCTTGTTAGAAAATGCCATGAAGAGGGAATAAAAGTGGAGGTAATACCTGGACCAAGCGCTTTGACAAGCGCGGTAGCTATAAGTGGCTTTCCTGGAACTTATTTTTATTTCGTTGGCTTCATGCCAAAAGATAAGAACAGAAGAAGGCTTCTAAGAAAAATCAAAGATAACGAATTAATTGAGCGCTTTGCTTTTTTCGAAAGTCCAGAGAGGTTGAAAAAAACGCTGGAGGATATATACAACATCCTTGGCGATTGCAGAATTTTTATTGCAAGGGAAATTACAAAAATACACGAAGAGCACTTCCATGGAACGGTATCTCAAGCATTGGAGCATTTTGATAAAGTCAGAGGTGAGATAACGGTTGTCGTAGAAAAGTTCGAAGCCACACAAATCCCAGAAGATGAGGAAAGCCAGGATTTAGAGTCTGGTGAGTAAATACGATAGAACAATAGGAGAGAAGTTGTATGCTTAAAATCGAGACAGGGGAACTGAGAGGCAAGACGATAGATGTTGTTCCAGACCCGAGGACAAGATATACGTCGGCGATAATTAGAAGAAGTCTTGCAAACATGGTAGATTTTGGAGGAAAGTCTTGTTTAGATATATGCGCGGGTAGTGGTATCGTTGGCATCGAGATGCTAAGTAACGGGGCACAGCATGTAACTTTTGTCGATGTCTCAAGTTTATCTATATCAACGATAAAAAAGAACATCAGAAAGTTAGGGTTGGAAGAAAAAGTTGGTATAAAAAAAATTGATGCACGCCGGTTTTTGGAATCTTATGCCGGCGTTTTTGATATTATCTATTCCGACCCACCATATGAACTGGGACTTGTTGATGAAATTACCTTGCGTGTTCACAATGTCATGGGGGAAGGTTCGCTTTTTATCCTTCAGTGTTCCAAAAGAGAAAAACCGAGTGAGAGTGTAATTGAAAAACTGAGAGTTATAAAAGAAAAAGACTATGGGGATACTTTGTTGATTTTCTTTGAAAAAGCATGAAATTTGGAAAAGTTGTGATATAATTAGTTAGGGGTGTTAAATATGCCACTATCATTTGCAAAGAAAGAGAAAGAAGTAATAGAGCGCTTAATTGCTTTATCCCAAAAGACAGTGGAGGCAAGTGTTACACTGAAAGATTTTCTTATCTGTTATTTTGAAAAAAGATGTGGCGAAGCTCAGAGCTATTTTCAGAGCATTAAACGTATAGAGCACGAAGCTGATGAGCTCAGGCGTGGGATAATTTCTGAAGTTTATAAGGGATTGTTCTTACCCGACATGCGAGAGGTTATCCATTCATTAACGGAATCAGTTGATAAGATTGTTAACAAGTGTGAATCGGTTAGCAAGATTATAGACTATCAACACCCAAATATTCCTGATGAACTAAAAGAAAAGATGATTAGACAGTTGGAGTGCGCTGTAAAGGCAGCCGAGTCATTTGTGAAGGCAGTTGAGAAGCTTTTTGATAACCTTAGTGAAGTACAACATTATGTCATTGAGGTAGAAAGGTTCGAGCACGATGAGGACGTACTTGAAGAAGAATCGCTAAGGGCGATATTTGGTAAAGATATGCCTCTTGCAGAAAAGATGCAGTTGAAAGAATTGGTAATAAACATAGGGGACATAGTTGATAGGACGGAAGACGCGTCTGATATATTGGAGGTATTGTTATTAAAGCTCGCGTACTGAACGTGCGCAGTTTTTTATTCAGTTTTTCATTAATATTTTCTCTGGCGATTGCACTGTTTGCAGGACTTGTCTTTGCTCAAGAAAACGATGATTACGGAGTATATTATGTTTACTATAACTCTATGTTCCCTGTATACAAAACACTTTATAAAATAGACCCCTTTTTCGAGTATGCCAAGGTAGTTGAATATAAGTGGAAAAGACCAGAAACAAGACTTGTAGAAATTAGAAAACCAAAGAATCAAGAACCTCCGGTAATTCTTATACATGGAATAGACCCTAATGAAATAAATGGAGAATGGACGAATTACAAAAAGTATTTTGTTGATACTTGGAAAAGATGTTTGCCGGAAGAATACGGGCTATATATTTTTGTTTATCCATCTTTGGATATCCCATTGGAAGAAGGTGCTAAGAAACTTGCACAAGAAGTTCAGAAGTTGGCTTCAAGCACAGGTCAAAAACGTTTTAACTTCTATGCCCACAGTATGGGCGGTTTGCTTTTAAGATACGCATTGCAAGATGTTGGCTTTACAGAGTATGTTGCAAAGATAATTTTTGCTGGAACTCCGCATATCGGTTCGCCATTTGCAAATTTTATTGTAATGAATAAAAAAATCTTAAAGCTCAGAAACGATTGGGATTTTCTCAAAATGATTTTAATTAGTGCGAACTTGGCAAATGTATTTATAGAAGCGCCAAATTATGCTTATCTAATTTATGGAAGAGAACATCCTGGTATTCCGGATTTTGTTGACTTTATGAATTTCGCAAGTGTCATAACAAACACCAGTGAACCTATCATTCAGAATATCTTGAGAACAGAACCTTTTTCAAGTGTGGTCATGATTTTTTTGAATGCGGTAAGCAGGATAATATTCCCAGAAGGAGAATTTACAAAAAACGATGGTATGGTTCCGCTAACAAGCGCAACGGCTTTTGGAAAAAGTGAAATATTTGAAGGTTTTGACCATGCGGATTTTATTTTGAGTGATATAATTGTTAAAAAAGCCATAGAATTTTTCTATCCAATCGAGAAATCGGAAAAAAGCTATATTGAAAAATTGAAAAAGAAGGTGAGGTACGTTGCTATCCAGAATTACTAAAAGTGTTAAATTGATTTTTATAGTTCCTATAAGTTTGCTCCTTCTTACTTCTTGTTCAATACCATTCATTCCCGAAGTTCCGCCCGCAAGTTACTCCGTTGAGGCGGCGATAAATGTTATTGCAAACAAATACATATTGTTAGATACAGGATGGATAAACGGATTTGGTGACATGGAACTTGGAGAAGGTAGGTATGCAACCTTTGATGGTGTAGATGGTTTTCTTATGGTCTTTAGGTACGACGACCCTGACCAGGCTAAAGCATCATGGGATAAGATAACAAAAAGGTATGGAAATCCGTTTAAGCTGAAGTATCTGAAAATAAACATGGGGACTTACGGTGTTTTTACAATTCGTTTGGAGAACACAGATTTGTATAGTTGGTATAAAGAAAATTGGCTCTTTGTTATCACGGGTGACAAAATTGAAAAATTTGTGATGGATGTGAACAACATCTACAAGACCATAAGAACCAACAGATAAAGGTGCAATATGAAGTCAATGAATGAAGATAAGTCAAAAAAACTTGATTGGGCAAAAGAAAAGAAGTATATCGACTATTCTGTAATCGGGGTAGACGAAGCAGGACGTGGACCATTGTTTGGACCAGTTGTTGCAGCAGCGGTTTACTTCGATGAGGGGGTTTATATAGAAGGCATTGCTGATAGTAAGGCTTTGAGTGAGAAACAGCGTGAAGAACTTTACAATGAAATCTTTGCGCATGCAAAATTTGGGTTAGGACTTGCGACGCCAGAAGAGATAGATTTGTACAACATTTTCCATGCTACTGAGCTTGCAATGAATCGCGCACTTGAGATATTAAGTCAGTTTGTGGAAATCAAAAATGTATTTGTTGATGGAAAGAATTTGAAATTGAAATTCCCTGCTGTATGCGTTGTTAAGGGTGATTCAAAAATTTACCAAATATCTGCAGCATCTATTTTGGCGAAAGTTACACGTGATAAAATCATGGAGAAGTTCCATGCTCAGTATCCGGAATATAACTTGATAAAGCATAAAGGTTATCCTACACCAGAACATTTAGAGCTTCTGAAAAAATATGGTCCAACACCTTTTCATAGGTTGAGTTTCGAACCAGTGATTAGTTTAGTTTCAAAAAGTCTTCTTGATGATTGGTTTGATAAGGGATTAATTACAGAGCAGAGATACAGGCATCTTCTTAATTTACTGGAGGTGGATCTCTTTGGTAACACAAGAAGGGCTAAGCGGAAAACCAGAGCCAAATGAACACAATCTATTCGAAGCAAAGGTCTTAGATAAAGGTTTTGTACGTCTCGTTGATATGATGGGCGATGATTATGCTGCAGTCAAAGCTGCACGAGTCTCATACGGTCAAGGTCTGAAGACGCCGGAACGTGATAAGGCTCTGATATTTTACTTAATGGAACACGGTCATGAAACTCCATTTGAACATATTGTTTTCACTTTCCATGTAAAGGCTCCACTTTTTGTTGCAAGACAATGGTTTAGGCACAGAATAGGTTCGTTCAACGAGATAAGTCAACGTTACACGGAGATAAAAGAGGAAGAGTTCTATATTCCCGAAAATGTTCGTGTTAATGTTCCTGAGGACAGACAAAAGGCGGTTCCTGTGGAAGATGAAGAACTGTTGGAAAAAGTTAAGGAATTAATGGTAAAATCTTTTGATGAAAGCTATAAGATTTACAAAGAATTATTGAGTCTAGGTGTTGCCCGAGAACTAGCGAGAATAGTTCTTCCATTGTCTACTTACACGCAGTTTTATTGGACAGTCAATGCACGAAGTTTGATGAATTTTCTAAACCTTCGTGCAGATTCACATGCACAGTGGGAAATTCAACAATATGCGATAGCAATTGCAAGAATGTTCAAAGAAAAATGTCCGTGGACATATGAAGCCTTTACAAAATATGCTTACAGAGGTGATTTACTTGAAGCTTAAAGAGGTATTAGAGCTTGTGGAAGGTAGAGTAGTAGCGCCAGAGAATGCGGATTTGGATATAGAGGTTTCTAAGGTTGCGGCTTCTGACTTAATGAGTGATGTTTTAGCTCTTTCTGAGCCAGGCTCTTTACTTGTGACAGGACTTGCAACACCGCAATGTGTGAGAACTGCGGGTGTTGTGGGAATACCAGTGGTTTTAATTGTAAGGAATAGGGATATCATGCCAGAAACAATAAAGGCTGCAGAACTTTCTGGTGTTGTTTTGTGTGTTACAAAAAAGGGAATGTATGAAGTTTGTGGGATACTTTACTCTGCGGGTCTTCAGCCAGTTTATAACCAGGGTTGAAACTTACGGTTTGCTAAGAGGTGATGAAGGTTATGTTTTTGAATTTAGAACCGCTTTATTCATCAATTGTTGAGAACATAAAAGAGCGAATTTCAAAATTACCAAGACCACCAAAGTTGGCAGCAGTTACGTGTCAGCCGGACCCTTCTACACTGAGTTATTTGAGGAGTCAGGAAAAGCAAGCAAAAAGGTTGGGAATAGAGTTCGCAGTTTACGAGGCACCGAAGGCTTCGGATTTAAAATTACTTTTACCCAAACTTTCTGCGGATGATACAGTCAACGGAATTTTTTTGACTCATCCGCTACCATCAAATATTTCAGAACTAGAAGCAGTTTCTTTTATTTCTCCTGAAAAAGACGTTGAAGGAAGGCATCCTATCAACCTTGGTAACATTATGTATGATAACCCTATTTTTGCACCGTGCACCGCAGAAGCAGTTTTAAGAATAATAAAATATGTTACAAACCCGTCTGGTAAGACGATAACGATAGTTGGTAGGAGTGTCACTGTTGGAAAACCTCTCAGTATGTTACTTTTGCAAAAAGGAGTAGATGCTACTGTTACCGTGTGTCACTCAAGAACTAAAAACCTTGCTGAAATAACAAGAAACTCAGAAATTGTAGTTGTTGCTATAGGAAAAGCAAAAGCACTTGGCAAAGAATACTTTAGTCCAGGGACACTGGTTATAGATGTAGGTATAAACGTTGAGAACAATGAAATATTTGGTGATGTGGACCCATCCGTTGCTGAGATTTGTGACCTCACACCAGTTCCTGGAGGAGTAGGTAGGATTACGACACTTGTTTTAATGGAACATACCGTTAAAGCAGCCGAAATGGCAAGAAAATATTGATATATACCTTTAGGAGGTGTTTAGAGTGAGATTAGTATTCGCCGGTGCACCAGACGTAGGTGCAACAACATCGACAGGAACACAACCAAGTGCCTCAGGAGCCATGATGCAGATGTTGATAATGCTCCTGATATTCTTCGCAATGATGTATTTTTTGGTGATTTTACCACAAAGAAGGAGAGAAAAAGAGTTTAGGCAAATGATTGAGAGTTTGAAAAAAGGAGATACAATTATTACAACTGGTGGAGTTGTTGGAAAAATAGTTGATATCAAAAAAGATGTAGTGAAAATAAAGAGCGCAAATTCTACTGAACTTGAAATTCACAAAGCTTATATAGCCAAAGTCATCAAGGAAAAAGAAGAGACAAAAGAAGAAACAGAATCCAAAGACTAAACATTCGGGGGAGGGTTTACTGATGCGCTCAGATCGTGTAAGGCTCATAGTCTCATTAATCCTACTTGTTGCAGCGATTGTTGCTATGCTCTTGCCAGGTGGACGCCAGGCTAAAGGTCTTGCTAAGCTTTTCAGCCGTATCAAACTCGGTTTGGACCTCAGTGGCGGTGTCAGACTTGAGTACAAAGTAGATATTGAAAAAGGAGTGGAAAATCCTGCTGCAGTTGTAGATGATGTCTGGACAGTCCTTAGAAACAGGCTCGACTCAGCAGGATATACAGAAGCGGTTGTTAAAAAGAGTTTCAGAGAGAACAATTCGTTTGTTATTATAGAAATACCAGATGCAACTGATACCACAAAAGCAGAAAAGCTCGTTGGTTCGACTGGTTTGCTTTGGTTTGGACAAGCTATCGACGAAAGAGATTATGACCCTACAGTAAATCCAGATGATGTTAATCTCGCTTTAAGAGAAGGCGCACAATGGTATGCAGATAAGAATGGGAAAAAGTGGTATTTGATAAAGAAGGAAATAAACAACAGAAAGGACTTGGTCCTTGTTGGTCCTAGGGTTGTCGAAGCAGTGCCGACGATAGACCAGAGAGGAGTTGCTAACTACATTGTTTCCTTCACACTTGACAGGCAATTTGTTGAGCTGTTCAAGAACATAACAAAAGAACTTTACGTTCCCGAACAAGTGTTGAACGCAGGCACGACCCAATACCAACTTGCGCTGAAAAAGAGACTTGCGATAGTACTTGATGACAAAGTTCAGTTCGTTGGGTTTGTTGTCAGTCCTATCGAAGATGGAAGAGGACAAATTAGGGGTAACTTCACATTTGACGAGGCAAAAGAGCTTGCTGCGATACTTAGAAGTGGTGCATTGCCAGCAAGACTTGAAAAAACCTCAGCAAGCCTTGTTTCACCAACACTTGGAAAAGACGTGCTTGAACAATCACTTAGGGCAGGTATCATCGGTGGTATATTGGTCATGGCATACATGTTGATTTTCTACGGTGTTATGGGTATCGTGGCAATCATAGGTATTTTCTACGCATTAGCGATAATCTTTGGATTCCTTGCAGGAACTGGAGCAATACTGACACTCCCTGGTATAGCTGGTATCATCTTCACAATCGGTACATTGGTTGATGGTAACATAATCATTTACGAAAGAATCAAAGAAGAAATAAGGGCTGGAAAGACTCCAAAAGCGGCTATTGAAATCGCTTTCTCAAGGTCTTTCTGGACGTTGTTTGACGCGAACCTTACAACTATAATTGCTGCTCTGTTCTTGTATTACTTTGGAACAGGAACCATAAAAGGCTTTGCAATAACAACTATCATAGGTATCTTCGCAGCAATGTTCATGAACCTTGTCTTCAGTAAATTCTTGCTCGATGCAATGTCCGGTGCTATCAGAGTCAGAAAAGCAGGGGGTGCTCAATAATGAAGATTGATTTCGTTGGAAAGAGATATTACTTCATAGCACTTTCTCTTGTACTTATAGTTATTTCACTTATCAGTATATTTACAAGAGGATTTAACGTAGGCTTAGAATTCATCGGTGGTAGTGAATTGATAGTTAAAACATCCAAAGACTACACAATTGCTGATGTGAGAACCAAAATAGCTGAACTTGGCGAAGAGTTTAAAAAAGCAAGAATAATAGAAGTTCATGCTCTTGGTCAGGCAGAACACAGAACATTTTCGATAGTCGTGTCACCAAGGGATGAAAACGGAGCTTTGAGAACCTATACTCCAGATGAAAAAGCAGAGGTTTCAAAAAGGGTTGAAGAAATTTTAGATGCAAAGGTTGTTTCTTTCAACGAAGTTAGTGGCGATGCTGCAGATGAAATTAAAAACTTAACTTGGAAAGCGGTAGTTTTCACGCTATTGGGAATACTTGTATACGTTGCTTTGCGATTCAGATTTGCATTTGGTGTTGGTGCAATTGTTGCACTACTTCATGACGTAATTATCACACTTGGTTTCTTCTCTATTTTCGGTTTTGAAATGAACATAGCTGCAATAGCTGCCCTCTTGACGCTTGTAGGTTACTCCGTTAATGATACTATAGTAGTCTACGACAGGATTAGAGAATTTGGTAGAAAATTCAAAGGGAGAGATATGGCATCCATAGTCAACGAGAGTCTGAACTCCGTTATAGTTAGAACAATAAACACGTCGCTTACGACATTTTTTGTTATACTCATGCTACTTCTCTTCTCCACAGGTAGTATTAAATCTTTTGCATTTGGTATGACGATTGGCACAGTAGTGGGAACTTATTCATCTATATTCATAGCATCGCCTATCGTTATTAGGTGGGTAAAATCAATATAAGAGTGATATTAAAAAAGGCACGGGGGCACCCACGTGCCCCCTTTTTATAATACAAAAAATAGACTTTGGAGGTGGGATTTTGATACTCTTATTTTCCTCCATAATAGCAGGAGTAGTGTTGATTATCTATCTCACACTAACTGTCCTTGATAAAAGTCCAGGCAACGAAAAAACTGAAAAGATTTCGAGAATCATTCAAAGAGGTGCCCGGTCGTTCCTATTTCAGGAGTACAAAGTCTTTTTCCCCATAGTTATTGTGCTTGCGATACTTTTTGGACTTTCTTCTGGTTGGACAAAGGCAGTTGCATTCATAATAGGCGCTACCTTCTCTGTTCTTGCAGGCTTTTTTGGCATGAGTATTGCCACAAAGTCTAATGCGAGAACAGCATGGGGTGCAACCAAAGGCGTTGGTGAAGCACTTGATATTGCATTTTCGGGCGGAGCAGTTATGGGACTTGCCGTTTCTGTTTTGGGGTTGCTTGGTTTGAGTGTAGTTTACCTGATATTCGGGCTTGAGGCAGTCAGTTTCTACTCTCTTGGTGCTTCTTTTGTTGCACTGTTTGCTCGTGTGGGCGGTGGAATTTACACGAAGGCAGCAGACGTAGGGGCAGACATTGTTGGAAAGGTTGAGGCGAATTTGCCAGAAGATGACCCAAGAAACCCTGCAGTTATAGCTGACAACGTTGGTGATAACGTTGGTGACGTTGCTGGTATGGGTGCAGACCTTTATGAATCGTATGTTGGTTCCATTTTCTCAGCAATAGCGATAGGATACGCATTATTTGGAGCTAAAGGTATTTTCAACACAATTTACATTATTTCCTTTGGTCTCATTGCTTCAATCTTAGCAATAATCCTTGTAAAGGTACTTTCAAGATTGAACACCGAACCAGCTTTAGCTTTGAGAATGGGGACCGTAACTTCAAGTATTATCTTCTTAGTTTTCTCGTTTGCATACGCAATCATCGAGAAAAATTTAAACCTCTTTTGGACTGTCTTAACGGGAAATATAGTTGGTGTTTTGATAGGTCTCATTACTGAGTGGTATACCTCAGGAAAGAAAGTAGAGAAACTCGCACACTCCGCTGCAATGGGACCAGCGAACGTGATAATAAGTGGGACGGCACTTGGAATGGAGTCTACCGCTGTTATCACCATATTAATAGCTCTTGGAACATTGGTTTCTTACAAACTTGCAGGTCTTTACGGTATTGCAATGGCTGGTGTTGGTATGCTTTCAACTCTTGCAATGAACCTCTCTGTTGATGCATACGGTCCTATAGCAGACAACGCCGGTGGAGTTGCTCAGATGGCTGGACTTGATAAAAGTGTCAGGGAAATAACTGACAAACTGGATGCGTTAGGAAACACAACTGCTGCTATGGGAAAAGGTTTTGCAATCGGTTCTGCTGCGTTGACTGCGATAGCACTTTTCGCAAATTTTGGTTCTGTGGCACACGTTCAACAAATCCAGCTCCAAGACCCGAACATGTTTATTGGTGCTCTCATTGGTGCAATGTTGACATTCTTCTTTTCAGCACTTACCATGAACGCTGTTGGAGATGCTGCAAATGACATGGTTGAAGAGATAAGAAGACAGATTCGGGAAGTGCCAGGCATACTGTCTGGAGCAGTCGATCCTGATTACGAAAGTTGTATAAAGATAGCTACAAAAGGTGCATTAAAAAGGATGATATTACCTGCAGTCCTTGCTATTTTAGCTCCTATAGTCCTCATGATAGGCTTAGGTGTTCAAGGGGTTGTAGGATTACTCATTGGTTCAACTGTTACTGGCGTTGCTCTGGCTATTTTTATGGCAAACTCAGGTGGTGCGTGGGACAACGCAAAGAAATACGTAGAAGAAGGGCATCTGGGCGGAAAAGGTTCATTTACTCATAAAGCGACAGTTGTTGGTGATACAGTTGGTGACCCATACAAGGATACTGCAGGACCATCGCTGAATATATTAATAAAGTTGATGGCAATAACATCCATAGTATTCTACTCAATTGTGGGGAGGTGGATATAAATGAGAAGGATAGGTGTTCTTTCTGTTGGAAATGATTGTCCAGGTTTGAACCCAGCAATCAGGTCGATAGTTGTTAATGCAATAGAACAAGAAATTGAAGTTATGGGTATAAAAGATGGATTTGAAGGATTGCTCAACGATAAAGTTGACATGCTTGTTAGAAACAATGTATCAGGTATTCTTCACCAAGGTGGTACAATACTTGGAACATCTCTTTTCATCCCTGAAAGTGACGAAGATTTAACTGCCATTAAAAACAAGACGATTCAATATGGTATCACAGGATACATTATCCTTGGTGGAAGAAACGCTGTTAGGAGTGCTCTTAACCTTCAAAGATACGGAGTTCCTTCAATAATTGTGCCTGCTACAATAGACAACGACTTATCGTTCACGGACTTTTCAATTGGTTTCATAACAGCCCTTGAACATGTAACACAGGCACTCGACATAATCCATTCAACAGCTGAATCTCACCATAGGGTCATGATTGTGAAGACAATGGGTGCACCAGGTGGTTGGCTCGCAACT
This sequence comes from Fervidobacterium sp., assembly GCF_059913585.1. NCBI lineage: Bacteria > Thermotogati > Thermotogota > Thermotogae > Thermotogales > Fervidobacteriaceae > Fervidobacterium > Fervidobacterium sp. The sequence goes on along the minus strand of NZ_DBOLZL010000011.1, from coordinate 106,109 downwards.
TTTGGTGGTCTTGCTGGAGGTGCCGATTTCGTCATAACAAGCTCGGATGTTTTAAATCCAAAAGAACTTTTGACAACCATACAGTACAGATACGAGAGCGGGAAGAGATTCTCAATAGTCGTAGTAGAAGATGGTGTTAAATTACCCGAAGAGATAATTGACGAATGCAAATGCTCCCACGAAACAGACCCAGCTGAAGTTGTTGGAATATACATAGGTAAAAAACTCAATCTCGAATGGAGATATACAAACCTTGGATATATTCAAAGAGGCGGAACACCCGCAGCAATGGACAGAATTATTGCAACACAACTGAGCGCAAGAGCGGTCGAACTTGTGAAAATGGGAAAATTCTACCATGCGGTTGGTGTAAAAGGTTTTATCGTAACAGAGGTGCCTTACAGTGAAACACTCCTTAACGTGAGACCAGTTGATTATTACATCAAACAACTTGCAAAGCTTTTCTATTAAAAGTATTTCTAACACCCCGGCGGTGGCTCGTTGTACCAAAGCCACCGCTTTTTTCATTTTCACAACTTAAAAAATGCAAAGAAATCTAAAGTCAGAGTAAGATTTTATTTGAAAGAAGAATCTAGCAACTTTTGGATACAGAATTTCTATAATTATCCTGAATTGGAGTTTAATTTCTCAAATGGTATAATGAAATCAGTATCGGTAACGTTACCATAATTCATAATAAACTATACAACACTAGAAAGGAGTGCTAAATGGATGGCGGAAAGATTACCTTTGTGGAAAAAGTGGATGTATGCACTAGGGCAGCTGGGCTGGTCACTTACCAGTTTCGCTATTGGGAACGCTCTTGTATATTTTTACATGCCCCCTAAGGGTGTGAATTTTCCACAGTATATAACCAGGGGAGCTGTTTGGGCTGGATTGACTATTGTGGGGCTTGCGTTGGGGACATCTAGACTATTTGATGCAATAACTGACCCATTGGTTGCAACTATGTCGGACAGAAGTAGATTAAAACTTGGCAGAAGAAGGGGATTTTTGGCAATCAGTGTTCTTCCGTTTGCATTACTTTCTTTCTTGCCTTTCTTCCCACCATCGACGAGTTATACAATTAACACTATTTGGCTTTTTGCTACAGTTATTGCATTCTATTGGTTTATGACCATGTACGTTACCCCGTTCTTTGCTTGGATGAGTGAACTTGGACATGACCCGGACGAACGTCTTGGGCTTAGCACAATGATTTCCATTACATGGGCTCTTGGATACGTTTTGGGAACGCAGATTTACCTTTTCCAGACCATTTTGGAAAAACGAGGCTTTGAACCTGTTAAAGCATTTCAAACAGTTACAGTGCTTTACGGATTAATAGGTTTTATCTTTATGCTACTTCCTGTTATATTTATCGATGAAAAGCGTTATTGTGAACAACACACAGTTAATGAAGGGAGTTTAGAGGCTATAGTCAACGCATTCAAAGAAAAGCACTTTGCAATCTTTGTTATCCAGGATTTGCTTTACTGGATTGGTTTAACAGGCATAAGCCTTGGGCTTGTATATTACATAACGGTCTTGTTGAAACTTCCAAAAGAGCAAGCATCTCAGGTTCAGCTCATAATGTTCCTTTTGTCTTTCTTATTCTACGTTCCTGTGAATTTCCTGGCAAAGAAACTTGGCAAAAAGACAGTCCTTATGGTTGGGTTTATTGTGTTTGCTTTAGACTTCGCATTTGCCGCAGTTTTGGGTAAAATAAATATGTCACCATATGTACAAAGTTACATTGTAGGAGTCCTGGCGGCAATACCGCTCGCGATATTTGGAATCCTGCCAAACGCAATGGTATCTGATATTGCTGAAGCACATGGAAGAAAGACAGGTAATTACAAAGCGGGAGTTTTCTTTGGCGCAAGGACTTTTATGCAAAAAATGGGACAGACAATAGCAGGACTCGTATTTCCATCTATATACATCCTCGGAACTAACCAAGTTAACGAACTCGGCCTTAGAATCAGTGCTATAATCTCGCTAACTTTAATGATTCTTGGCTATATCGTAATGCTTTTCTACAACGAGAAGGAAATCTTAAAAACACTGGGAGTCAAAGTTGCAGCGCAAGAAGAATAGAATGTTGAAATGACAAATTAGGATGCATACTTTCTTTTAGACCAAGCCCCTATATCATTTAATAAGATTCGATATAGGGGCATTTTTATTTTATTTTTTTTGGGAATATTTTCACAATTAGCCTTGACAAGAATTGAAAGCGGTATTAAAATAGAAACAGAAATGTGAAAAATATCACTAATAACGATTAAGACAGAGGTTCTTCACTTTGAAAAACAAGGAGGTACGGAGCATGTTTGAAAAGAAGGTAAACATCTACAACGTATTTGAGTTAAGATGCAAAACAACGTGTTATTTTGGTGTAGGCGCGATAGATAAAATAAGGGATATTTCTGAGTATCTTTCAAAACATGGGATGAAAAAGGCAATTGTTATAACAGACCCTGTTGCATACAAGGTTACAGGAGCATGGGATGTTGTAACAAAGTACTTCAATGAATTTGGCATAGAATACGTCCTATATGATAAAGTCACACCAAACCCAACCGTTGACCAGATTGATGAAGCAACGAAGCTTGGAAAGGAATTTGGTGCACAAGTGGTGTTTGGTATAGGTGGAGGTAGTCCGATAGACACGGCAAAAAGTGTTGCAGTGCTTTTGGAATACGAAGGCAAAACTGGAGCGGAACTTTACGAAGGAAAATTCACCCCGGAAAAGGCTAAGCCGATTATCGCTATTAACACAACGCATGGCACTGGAACGGAAGTGGACAGATTCGCTGTTGCCTCGATACTTGAGAAAGAATACAAACCGGCGATAGCATACGACTGCATATACCCTCTCTTTTCTATCGATGACCCTCAACTAATGGTTACACTCCCATACAAACAAACACTTTACACAACTATCGATGCGCTTAATCATATTACAGAAGCTTCGACAACGCTTGCAAGAAATCCATATTCCATACTCCTAGCAAAAGAAACCGTGAGACTTATTGCAACATACTTGCCACAAGCACTTAGTAATCCGAACGACCTCAATGCAAGATATTGGCTACTTTACGCATCGGCTATCGCAGGTATTTCTTTCGACAACGGACTACTTCACTTCACACACGCACTTGAACACCCACTTAGCGCAGTAAAACCAGACCTTGCGCACGGGCTTGGACTTGCAATGCTACTTCCGGCGGTCGTGAAAGAAATTTACCCATCTGTTGCCGAGATTCTCGCAGAAGTCTTCGAACCGATAGTCCCAGGTCTTGAAGGAAAACCAAAAGAAGCAGAAAAAATAGCAAAGGGAATTGAAGACTGGCTCTTTAACATGGGAGTAACAGAAAAACTTGAAGATGTTGGCTTCAACGGAGGACATGTTGAAAAACTTACAGAGCTTGCTATGACAACACCGTCTCTTGGATTACTATTAAGCGTTGCACCAATTAATGCAGAAAGAGAAGTAATAGCAAGAATATACAGAAATTCATTGAAGAGAATGTGAAGAAGCAAAGAAGCTGAGAAATGACTTAAAATACAACGCTCCGGGATAGAACCGGAGCGTTAAGTTATGAGTTATTGAGTTATCTTACCAAATTATCAATGCACTTGCAGGCTTGTCTTAATGTGTTGGTACACTTCTTCGCATAATTTAAGTGCCTCTATTGGAAGCTCTTTGTGGCTGTACGCTTTCGAGATGAGCAATTCTTTATCTTTGTACATAATACCAACAGAACTAAATCTTATCAACTGTTCTTTCAAATCGTAAGGAAGATTATCAACTACATGCTTAGGTTTTATGATAAATTGCCTTAGAAATGCATCTTCCTTAGGAATAAACACCTTTAAAAAGCCGCGGGGTACGATTGCAAACTGAGAAGTTGGGATAGACAGAGTAATATCTTTAAGCAACATGCAGAAATATTTCTGAGAATAATATCTATTAGAGACGTACATTTCAAAATAAAAGCGTTTCTCTTCGGTGTCTTCGTATGTAAATACATGGTTTATTCTAACCGATAACCATCTTAAAACTGGATTAGTTTTCACTACGCCCTTTAATACAGAGCTTTCAAATTCTTTATCAGACCCAATATATTTATACCCAAGACTTTCTATGTACTCTTTTCGTTTACTTTGTCTGCTCTTAGACAATTGGTATATGACTAATATTTCAATTATAGAGCTGATAATAATTATCGAAACAATGATTGGTATAACCATACCTTATCAACCCCGTTACTCAACGCGAGATTTTCCTGTAATATGTTCTAAGACAATCTTTATAACACCTGCGTTTTTACACTCTTGGTCTTCTCCATTTCCATCGACTGGATCACTTATTTTGTATTTTTCGGCAAATTGAGGCGAATACTTCTTAACAAGTTCGTAAATCGCAACTTTTTTTTCGGGACCTTCTACTAATTCTGCAGTGCCGAATGCGACTACACTTTCATACGCAGTTGTCAATTTTTCTGGCAAGATTTTTGATTTTGTAACTACACTGAAGCTAACTTTTGGATGTTTTGATATATTCTCAAGTTTTTTGCCCTCCAGTGCGCAATGGATATATATCACTCCGTCTTTATATACATAATTAACAGGCACTCCGTATGGGTATTCCCCATCGAATGTTGAAAGCACGCCATATTCACCTCTTTCTATTATTTCAAGAGCTTTTTCGATTGAAAGTTCTCTGTCTTTTCGACGCATCCTCTTAAATCTACTAACACCCATTATTTGACGGATTTTTTCAACGATTAATCTTGGAGGAATGGAACTTACGATAGCTATATTTTTGTTTGTGTACTTATCAAATTCTTCGTAGTTAAGACCGTTGCCAAGTTCGTATTCTTTTTCATATATTTCGAAATCTTCATCTGTTTCTATTTCAACAAGGTATTGGACGGATACGTTGTAGGGCTTTTCAAGTTCCACAAATTCATCTAACACGATTTCGACAGGTTTTTCGCTAATAAAATATCTTACCTTCACAGCGACGGGAATTCTTGTCAAAGCGTTCCATAGAGCTTCGTTAGGTCTTATTTCATATTCTTCTTCAATCCTTTTGAAACCTTCCATCAACTCAGATTTAGAAGCCACAATCCATTTTTCGTTTCCTGTTTCATCAACCATGTATCTGATACGGCAATTTTTGATATTCTTATCTCCGGCAAAATCAAAAAAGGAGCAGTCCAACAAATACCACTGGACTACTCCTAGTTTCCATTTGGAAATTGCTTTAAGTTTCTGGGCTTTTTCTTCACTAATAAGGTACTTTTTTTCGCGTTCAACACATTCGCCCATCTTTAACTGTGCTCCTGTCTAGATTTCTTGGCATTGATTACATGATGGTTGCCGATTCTACAGGATAATCAATTTCCTCGAGCTTTTGCACAACTCTTTCGATGTTGTCCGTTTCGATGATGATTTCTTTCTGAGCAACTCTAACTTCGAAATTGGTTTCACCAATTTCCTCAAGTGCTTTTGAAATCCTCATTTTGCAGTGGTTACAAGAAATATCAGGGACTTTCAATAAATACTGTGCCATCTTTAACCCTCCTTCAGTTTTCGCTTTTGAATTTCTTTCGGATGTTCATAGAATTGAGAATTACTGTTATTGAACTCATTGCCATGGCTCCTTCTGCAATAGCTGGGTGTAAAAGCCCAATCATTGCCAAAGGTATAGCTACCACGTTATACAAAAATGCAAACAAGAGGTTAGTCTTAATTGCGCTGAATGTAGCCTTTGATATCGATATTACATCCGAAACTTTAGATATCCCACCCTTTGTTATTATGATATCCGCACTATCTATAGCTAAATCACTACCACTTCCGATGGCAACACCAATATCTGCAGCTTTTAAAGCGGCGGCGTCGTTAATACCATCACCAACCATAACAACTTTTTTACCCGTTGCTTGGTATTTTCTTACAATGTCCATTTTCTCTTCTGGTTTTACGTTTGCATAGAGTACGTCTATACCAACGATTTTTGCAACATGCGTTGCGGTTTTTTCGTTATCACCAGTTACCATCACGGGTATTATACCATGTGATTTAAGCTCCTCGATAGCTCTTTTTGAATCTTCACGAACAGTATCCTCCAGTGCAAAGAAACCAATGATTATATCGTTTCTACGAACTTCGACAATAGACATTCCCTTGGAAGTATACTCTTCGTAATTTGTCACATCCTTTGGTTTTCCAATGAAATATTCATCAGCTCCAATCTTTGCTTTCAAACCTTTGCCGTGTATTTCTTCAAATTCTTCGACGGTCTCAGATGAATTTGTTGTACCAATTATGTCAACAGTGGCAAAATGCTCTGCAATTGCTTTAGAGAGAGGATGAGTTGATAATTGTATGATTTTTTTAATTTTCTTAGTTTCATCATCCGGTAGATTCTGAACTACTACACGCGGTTTCCCGTGTGTTATCGTTCCAGTTTTGTCAAAAAGGACGTATCCTACATTTCTAACCGTTTGTATTGCTTCTGCATTTTTTATCAAGAGCCCTTTCTTTGCCGCGAGTGACGTCCCAACTATCAAAGCCATCGGTGTTGCGAGTCCCAATGCACACGGACATGCAATTACAACTGTTGTTAAGAAGACAAAAATAGAAAACGAAAGCCTATCAACTTCATGCAATGACCATGGTAACGTCATGCGTATAGAATGCGTTAAGTTGCTTAAAAAATCAAAATTGAAATACCACAAAAATGCACTCAGAAGTGCTAAGCTGATAATTGTTGGAACAAAATAATTCGTTATCCTATCTGCAAGTTGTTGTATTGGAACCTTTGCGCCCTGTGCCTCCTGAACAAGAGAAATCATCTTGGATAAGAACGTATCTTCACCAACTCTTGTAACCTTAATCTTCAGAACACCTGTCAAGTTCAAAGACCCGCCAACTACTTCATCGTTTATCCCTTTTTCAACAGGTAGAGATTCACCAGTTATCATAGATTCGTCAACAGAAGAATAACCTTCAACGATTATTCCGTCAGCTGGTATTCTTTCACCAGGTTTAACAAGAACCAGTTGTCCTTCTTTAACTACCTCGATGGGAACCATTACTTCGCCTTTATCTGTAATTATTCTTGCCTCTTTCGACTGCAGTGATAACAATTCCTTGACCTGTTTTGAAGCTTTGTCCCTTAGAGAAGATTCTATATATCTTCCTACAAGATGAAGAGAAACTATCATTGCACCGATTGTGCCAAATGGGTGTATAGATAAACCAAAGTAAGTGATTACATTCGTTAGCCATGCGGTTACAGCTCCGAAAAATATCAAAGTGTCCATATTCGAATGTTTGTGCAAAAGTGCAATTGTTGCACCGCGAATGGTATCTCTCCCTGCATAGAAAATCACAATCGCCGAGAAAATTAATTCCAACTCTTTGAAAAACGGAATGTGTTTTCCCGACATGTGGAAGAACATGATGAACATAAGTGGTATAGTAATTGCGAGAGAAATATACGTATTCCTTTTAATTCTCTTAAGCCTTTTTTCTTCAATGGCTTCAATAGGTTCGTTTGAAACCCCGTAACCAACACTTTCTACAGCTTTTTGAAGAACTTCATCAGGTATATCTTTTTCTAAAACAACAAAAGCAGTATTTGTTGCTAGGTTCACAGCGGCAAACTTAACTCCATCAACTTTCAACAAAGACTTTTCAACTATCCTTGCACAATTTGCACAAGTCATCCCGGTTATCTTTAAACTTTTCTTCTGCTCCATATCTGTTCACCTACCATTGAATCGCCGGAAAATAACAATGAATTTAACCATACTGCACATCAAATTCTAACATTAACTATAGTATAAGTCAATAAGTTAAGACTAATTTTATAGGTGTTGCAAATAAGAGCTCAACAAGGTTATGAATCACCGAGTAAAAGTGGGAAGTCACATCGAAGTATGCCCTCACTCTTCACGGAATGTTTATAAAAACACCGGAAGGTTTGAAGGTTTTAAAAGCTCAAACATTCAAATTTGAGGCAAGGTAAAAATACAGTCCGTTATTTTTTGCATAATACATTGCAACATCGGCTTTTAGTAATAAATCACCAAAGGATGTTGCATCTTTTGGGTAAATTGCAATGCCGAAATTTGCGGATACATTTAACGTGTTACCCTGATAATCTATCGGTTTTTCAAGTTCCTTGATAACTCTTTCAACAAACTGTATGTATTCTTTACAATCGTAAAGTAAATAGACGAATTCATCCCCTCCAACTCTCGCTATGAAATCACTTTTACGGGCCACAGAAGATAGTCTCTGTGCGACCACGGTAATAACGTAATCTCCAACTTTGTGCCCTAATCTATCGTTAACTGGTTTGAAGTTTTTTAAATCAACATATATCAAGCACACCTGTTTACCTTCTCTGTTCGCTAATGCAAACATTCTTTCCGCTTCCGTTTCAAGAGCTCTTCTATTGGGAAGATTGGTGAGCGGGTCTCTCAAAGAGAGGTATTCAAGATATTCCTTCTGTTTTTGTAGCTCCTTTTCAAGTTTTATCCTTTCAAAAACAACCCCAACTTGATTGGCAAAAACAGTAGCTATTCTTATGGAAAATTCGTTAAAGGCATTTTCATTTTCAAAATTATCAAGGTTGAAGAAAGCTACTGCCTCATTTTCCACAATTATCGGAACAGAGAGCATAGCTTTGATTTCCGAGATTCTTCCGTATTTCACAAGTATTTCTTGACGTTCGTCCATAATCTTTTCTGAATCAAATTTATCAAGACGGGTGATAATCTTTACCTGTCCGTCAATGTTTTGTGCAAGTTCTTCAGGTTTGAATTTGACCTTCGATAACTGAGTAAAATCGTAACCTACACACGCAGCAAATTCGTAGTAATCTCCGTTTTTGATTAAAACAGAACCAGCTTGTGCACCCGGGATAATTTCGACAGCTTTTTCAAGTATGAATTGATAACTCGGAGCAAGAATTCCCTTGAGAAGTCCTTGGGTCATTTCGGCTATAGCTTCGAGGGATTTATTTAATGTTTCTTCTATCTTTAACAATTTTCGTGTTTTGAACTCGTTTACAAATAACATAATTGATACAATTAAAGTCAAAAAGAGCAGTATTAGGGATATTTCTTTAATAGTCAAAAGTCTTTCGTATTTTAAACCATAGACAAAGTCTCTTGATAGTGCTCTATCACCAGAAGAGATTTTAATCCCTTTTATCTGATACTTTTCGAGGATATGGCTTGCATCTAATTTGACAACAGCAAATTTATCAGGTAAATACGAATTACCGAATGAGTCCAAAATCTTAAAGTGTATTAAAAGCTGAGTGCCTTCTGATGTGATTTCAAAATAATCAGTTGGCGGATGACCAGAATAGAATTCTACATAATTCACGTATGGGAATTCTTGTTTTATATCTTTTTTGACGTTATTGATAAAATCGTGGTCGTTGTTCTTCAGTGCATCATAAAGCTCCGTCCATTGGAAATATGCAAATGAAATATTTAACGCCTCATTTTCAAAAGCTGTACGTGCGAACTTTTTTAGGTTTTCGTCTTCAGTATAGATGTAATAGTTAATCCCTATTATGAAAGAAATGATACTTGTCAAAAGAAAAATTAGAAATTTCCAATTACCTGGTCTTAGGAACCCCATTATACCAACCTCTCACGAAGTGGATTGCCATGTAAATATTATACCACCTAAATGAGCAAAAACGACGAGATACCTGTAAAAATCTTAAATTCTTGTGGTAAAATAGTAGAAAACAACTTCTTGAATTAAAGAGGTGGTTCTAATGATATTTACTTTAACTATGAACCCCTGCCTTGATAGGTATATTTACGTTGATGACCTTGTTGTCGATGATACAATTCGAGCAAAGAAAGTTGTTGATTACCCAGCGGGTAAAGGTATCGATGTCTCGCGAGTGATTAAAGAGCTTGGAGGTGTATCGATAGCCATTGCACTTGTTGGAGGAGATAATGGTAGAAGGCTTGAAGAGATGCTTGACAAAGAAGGTGTCATATACTCATCCATACGCGTTCCTCAAGAGACAAGAATGAATATAATCTTAGAAACGAGCAAAGGACAATATCGAATAAGTATGCCTGGTGAAAAAATAGGCGTGAAGAAATTACAAGTTGTTTTGGAAGTGCTTAACGCCTTAGTGCGTCAAGGGGATGTTGTTGTAGTGTCAGGTAGCCTCCCTAAAGGAGTTGCAGCTGAGTTCTATACGGGCATAATATTTACACTAAAACAATGGGGAGCAACTGTTTATTTTGACGCTGATGGGGATAAACTAAAAGCTGGGTTGATAGGTCAACCGGATTACATTAAGCCGAATTTACACGAGTTTCAAAGACTGATAGGCAAACATGTATCTTCCAGAGAAGAAATTATCTCAGAAGCAAGAAAGGTTATAGAAATCCATGAACTGAAGGCTATTCTTTTAACTCTTGGCGGTGAAGGTGCATACTTTATTTCTAATGAAAAGGTTTTATATACCAAAACTATAAAAGTTCCCGTTAAAAGTGCAGTTGGTGCTGGTGATTCTTTCCTTGCTGGGTTTGTGTTGAAGAAAACAGAAGGTGCATCTGACGAAGAAGCGTTGCGATGGGCAAATGCTGCAGGAACCGCAGCGGTTATGACACCTGGAACAAGGCTGTGCAGAAAATCCGATGTGGAAAAATTGCTTGAGAAAGTTGAAGTGGAGAGGGTAGAGTGAGCAAAAGCGTCGCCTTAGTGCGACGCTTTTAATTTTGATTTTATGCTTGGAAACTTTTCCAACAAGAGAAACATAACCAGGATTTTATGAGAAAATATACACCGGAAGTGAATATCTGCTACACACCTCAAAAAAAGGAGGGATACGCATGGCTTGGGTGAAAAGATTGGTAGTTTTTGCGCTCTTGATTAGCGTTCTTTCACTTGCGGCTTTAAAAGTTGAGGGGAACAAGGTTATTTTCACATTCACCTATCCACAAGCGAATACGGTCCATCTTGCTGGGACATTTAACAACTGGTCGACCACAGCCAACCCAATGAGAAGAGAAGGCGACACATGGATTACGGAACTTGAGTTGAAACCGGGGACTTACCAGTACAAATTTGTTATCGATGGTGGTAAGGTTTGGAAAGAAGACCCTGATGCGCCAGGTTACACAGACGATGGCTTTGGTGGAAAGAATGGTGTATTTACACTTGCTCTTAAGGATGGAAAGTTGGTTATAGTGGCTCCTGCTCCCGATATCGCTGGAAAGATTGAAATTAACGAAGAAAGAGAGGAGAATTTCTCTATTGAGGAAAACGTGTATGTTGTCATCCGCTTTTATAAACCAGATGCGAAATATGTCTTCATTGCTGGCTCGTTCAATAACTGGAGTTCATCGGATACAGAGTGCTACAGTGCAGGCGATGGTTGGTGGGAAGCTGTCCTTGAGTTGACACCTGGTGTTTATCAATACAAGTTCGTAGTCGATGGAAAAGATTGGGTAACTGACCCAAATGCACCAGCATATGTAGATGATGGATTTGGCGGAAAGAACGGGGTATTCGAAGTTTGGAAAGAAGATGGTCTGCTGAAAGTAGGGGCACCAAGAGTCCAGTTGGAAGCGGAAGAAAAGAAAGTTGAAATGCCAAAAGAAAACATTGTGAGGTCAGTTGAGTACTCAGTTGATGGTAAACTCACTGATGTAGAAAAAGCTACAGCTTACTTTGAGGCAACAGCAATTTTCAAAGGAGCATATGTAGCAAGAACATCGTCAGCGTTTTACGTTGCAGTAGAGCTTGATAAACCTGCAAAAGATTACCTCAACCAGAATATTCTTGTTGAAGTATATACCGATTCTCCGAGAATGACTTCTGCAAATACAAAGACCTACAACGGAACGGAACTTACCAAAAAAGTTGGCTTCAGATTTTCTATAAATATGAAAACATACCCAGTAAGAAAACGTGGTTCATTCTTTGCAGCCATGGGAGACAATACATGGGTTCTTCAAGCGAATCCATTTAAGACTGCTGTTGATGAAGTGGTAGAATTCGAAATACCCTACGACATAATCGGTGTGAAAAGTGGAGAAACGTTCAACGTTTTCGTTGTAGTATCTGTTGATGGGGAAGACGAAGTAGTTCCAACCGAAGGTGTTGCTATTAGGACACCAAGTATGATTTCAGGTAATGTTATTGCTAAATTCGTTGACAAAGTCGGAGATGATTACGGCTTTGGAACATACACATATCCAAAAGACCCAGCATTTGCACCTTACAAAGGACTTTGGGATATAACCGAGGTTACTGTGCTCGAAAATGAAGATGCATACGTATTTGCAATTAAATTTGCAGAGATGACCAATCCATGGGCATCACCGAAAGGATTTTCACACCAACTTGTGAATATTTACCTTGACACAAAAGATGGTGGGAGGACTGATACTTACAAAGAAGGTGCAAGAGTCCAATTCAAGGAACCTTGGGACTATTTCATCAAGATTGCAGGTTGGCCAGACTATGGTCAAGTCTTTGCGACAGCCGACGGGAAAGAGATAACAGAAGCAATAACATACGAAGCGGATCCTGCAGACAAGGTAATATACATCGTCGTATTCAAGAAATTCCTCGATATCCAGAAAGGCATCAAAGCTTATATACTTTCAATGAGCCAAGATGGTTTTGGAACGGATCATATAAGGGCGGTTACACCAAATGCATCACAATGGACACTTGGTGGTTACCCATCAGATTCAAAAGACTACGCACCTTGGGTGCTTGATATCGTTGCCCCAGAAGGATACACCCAAGAAGAAATACTCAAATCTTACATTCCTGGTCAGGCGTATGCAACGTTGATACCTGTGGTTATCAAATAGTCTTGAAATTAAGCAAAGAAATAATAACCTGCCAGCTTGCGCTGGCAGGTTTCATTTTTGTATTTTTGTATTTTTCTTATTTCATTAGCTGATTTCTGCGTTTTTTGTCTCAATTCCGAATATCAAAACAACAACCGACGCGATAAGTGATAAAAGAGCAAGCCAAGAGAAGATTTCCAAAAGTGATTTATTCAAAGCAAACATATAACCGGCAAACTGTGGGGCCAAAATACCAGCAATCCTTGCAATAACTCCAGCCATACCATTTCCAGTTCCTCTCATTGAAGTTGGGTATAACTCGGGTGTGTAAGCATACACCAGCCCCCAAACACCGAGTGTGAAGAATGAAAGTAACAAGGCAACGATGATTAACTGAACAGTATTTGAAACAAATGCCCAAAGAATGGCAGTTACAGCCATACCAAGGAAATACAGCATGAGTGATTTTTTTCGACCGAGTTTTTCAATAAAGTATGCAGCTGAGAGATAACCAGGCAATTGTGCGACCATCATAAAGAAAGTGAACCACAGCGATTTTGTCGCACTTAATCCTTGCTGAGCAAATATCTTTGGAGCCCAGGAAAATAATGCATAGTAAACAAAGCTAACAACAAACCAGCTTGTCCAAATCATGAGCGTTCGAGTAAGGTAAGGTTTTCTTAAGATATCCAATATTGTGATTTTACTTTCAGGGATTGGTTCAATTTCTTCTCTTAGCTGTATTCTTAATACCCTTTCTAAGCCAACCTTCCCATGCTTTTTAAACGCGAATTTTGGAGATTCAGGTAACTTGAGTAGAATTGGAAGTAATAAAAGTCCCGATGCGAAAACCCAGTAGGTTATTCGCCAGTTGTTTTGAACTGTCAAAACAGCAACAAGCCCTATAAGTATACTTCCAAAAGCCCAGCTTGCTTCCAGTAAAACAAGGTAAGCACCCCTGAGTGCTTTGCCTAAGAATTCGGCAAAGTAAGCATTAACAGATGGCATCAAACCACCGTAACCGATACCTGCAAGAAAACGGAAAAACATAAAGGTGTTTGCTGAGTTTGTAAAGCCAAGTGCTGTTGAAAATAAAATTGTCATCAGAAAATAGATTAAATTTGAAAGCTTTCTTCCAAACAAGTCGGCAACCAAACCAACACTCAAAGCACCAACGAGCATACCAAGAAATGTTGAACTTAGAATGTTCGCAGATTGCTGAACACTAAGTGCCCACTCTTTACTGATAGAAGGTAATGTAAATGATAGGGCAAGCACACCGGCAGCATCAAACATCCACATGATGGAAGTAAGGTATAACAAACGTTTTTTGGACTTCTCATTTACGTGCATTTCAACAACACTGTCAATAGGCAAAACATTTTCTGTAGATATATTTTTGCTCACCCGAATACCTCCTTTCAGCGAAAATTCTTAATATGTCCTGTAAATTTTGTCGACAAAATTCAACATAATTTTACACTACATGTTTTGTTGTGTCAATTGATTAGAATCTCTTTGATTTAACAACTAATTGAAATTTGAAAAATTATTTGGAATTTTTTTTTTTTGCTATAATATAAACCGAGTAAGGAGATGCAACATCAAAAAACGGTTGGTTAAAAAACGGTTGATTAAAAATATTCTAAAAGGGAGGGACAGCTTATGGTTTCGCTCAAATTGAAACACTTGCCAGTGATTCTGATGGTTGTTTTAATTGTCGGCTTTTCTGTAACTTTTCTTGTTTCTGACATTATGAGTAAAAGGATCAACTCAGTATGGCTTGAAAAGTATGTCCACGTGGCTGGTCGTAATATAGAACATTTTATTGAAGGAAAAGAGAAATTATTAGAAGTTTTCATTTCTGATATGATTAACGACGAACAAGCTATTGAACTTTTCAAAGCTCAAGATAGAGAAGGTCTGTATGAATATCTAAAGCCATATTATGAAACTTACAAAAAAGAAGGAATTGAAGTTTTTCAGTTCAACAATTTCAACAATAGTGACCTAACTGTATTTTTGAGAATGCACAAACCAGAAAAATTTGGCGACGATGCTTCTTTTAGAAAGCTGTTGAGAAAAGTTTTGTCGACTAGGCAACTGGTAGTTGTATACGATGTTGGCACAAGCGGTTTGGCATTAAGGGCAGCTGCACCTGTGATAGATAATGGAGAACTTGTTGGTGTATCGGAATTAGGAATTTACTTGAAAGAATCGTTGTTAGAGCATTTCGATGGCGATAACGAGTTCGTTCTCTTAGCTGATGAAAACGGAAAATTGGACCAACCCAAATTTATAAGGCTTAATGAGAATGTAAAAATTGCTGAGGAAGTAGATTTGAAAAAGTTTATTGAAGATGAGGATTATTACATTTTAAAAGGCAATTATTACTACTTCGCTCGCCATTTTAAAGATGTCGATGGTGAGACTGTAGCACTTTTATTATCAAGAATTTCCATAGCAGATGTTGTAAACATTAACCGGTTATCTACGATTATCACCGCAATTGTTTATGTCGTTATTGTAGCGATCTTGGTAATTATTACCATAATATTATTGAAAGGGGTCATAAAGCAGATTTTGATAGCAAGGGAAGGTATTTCAAAGTTTGAAAACGGAGACCTCACCGTGAGGTTTGATGTAAGTGCGTCAAATGAAGTTGGTGAACTTGTCAAATCGGTATCTCAGGCTGTTGAGAAATTGAGAAATGCATTTGTTAGCGTTCAAAATAGTTTTGTTTCGATAAATCAATCTATAAGTAGTTATGCAACGCTTAGTGAGAAACTAAAAGAAATTATCAAGAAAGCAAATCAATCAGTTGAACAGGTTGTTTCTGTTGCAGAGAACGTATCTGCATCTGTAGAAGAAACGAACTCTGGTGTTGAAGAGGTCGCAGCAGCTGCACAAAATGTTGCTTACAGCGCGCAGCAGATTTCCTCGCTCACGAATTCCACGTTCAACGAAATCAGCAATTCGATGAATGTAATAAAGGAACTTGTAGAAAAGATACAGGAAACGATAGCCTCCTCTGAAAAGTCACTTGAAGTTACAAGTTCACTTGTGAATTACTCAGCACAAATTCAAACGATAGTTGATACGATAAACTCCATCGCAGAGCAAACGAATCTATTAGCATTGAATGCCGCAATAGAGGCAGCCAGAGCGGGAGAGGCAGGAAGAGGATTTGCGGTTGTTGCTGATGAGATTAGGAAGCTTGCCGAAGAAAGTAAGAAATCGACAGCGGATATACAAAACATACTAAAGAACATAAAAGATGGAGTGGAGCAAGTAGACCAAACAGTGAAACAAAATGCGGAAGTGTTGAACACATCAAGAGAAAGCGTTAAAAAAGCGCAAGAGGCGTTTGAGAGGATATACAAATTAGCACAGGATATAAACTCCAAAGCAGAATCACTTGCAGCAGCAAGCCAAGAACAGAGTGCATCGAGTGAAGAGATAAGCTCGGCAATGCAAAATGCAACGAACAGTGTAAATGAGATAGTGCAAATGATGGAAGAGTTGGCAGAAGAGATAAGGGAAATCGGAAAGGCCATTCCAGAGATTGAAGAGGCGAACAAGACAGTGCAGATTGAGATAAAGCGATTTGAAGAGATATTGAGGTTTTTCAAAGTTTGATAAACGAGTAATAATACAACACACAAACCCTTGCAGTGAAAACACCTGCAAGGGTTTTTTTAATCCACCCAGCAAGAGTGACAACTTGAGTGATGGGTAACTGAATCATCAGAAGTCAGCAAAGCTCAGTAGCCGAAAAGTAATGGACTGGACGTTAGAGGTATAGCTTGGAGAAAGAAAAGTGGAGTTTGAGGATAACCAAGTGATGCGAATGTCAGCCATGACAGTTCCAGAATCACAAGCCAGTGTGCAGTAGCGCATTAAAAATTAAAAGCTATCATAAATCGGTATGCATAGTGGCATAAAATGATGCTGGGTAAATTATCTAATTACCCAGCTTTTAGTTGATTGTAATTGGGTTTTTCAAGATGTATGTTGTAATGAAAAGGTGCTTAAGTATTCATATTCTAAAAATACACAATTGCGTTTCTCAAACAGAAAAAATAGGCGCCAGCAAATATTTTTGTGGTATAATCAAAAAATAGTAAAAAATATCTTCTGCTTGAAACGTTAAACAATTGGAGGTGATTAAAATGCAGAGAAAAAGTATGAATAAAAAATCCATAGTTGCCATGTTTCGAGTTTTGACTTTCGGATTCGTCATTTTAGTTATTTTGTCTTTTCTGAGTCTTTTCAGAATTACCCAATTGGCAATCGAAACTAAAAGCGAGTATTTACAAATTCAGGAAACATTCAGAGAGATAAACAGTGCTGTGCTTGACCATTCAAAAGCTGTTAATTTATTTGATGAGATGGAATATTATGGATATGATTCAAAAAGGTTAAAAGAATCTTTAGAGTCGCAAGATTCATCTACGATAGCCCAAGAGTTGAGAAGCTTTGCAATATATTTGCAGAACGTTGAAACTGAGAATCTCAATCACAGTTTTCGATATGCTCTTGGAGTAATTTTTATATTATTCACCATTATAATTATGCTATTCGTTGTTTACCGCAAAACAACAAAGACAGCAAATTCTTTAATTGGAAAGCTTTTAAATACGTTTCGGGAGATGGTTGAAAAGATGTATATTAGTAAAATCAATCCATTAGACAATGTTATGATTAAGGAAGAGCTGGAATTTAATGAATTAATTAAAGAGGCTAATCTAAGAAATGACTTAATAGACTATTTTAGGAATCTACCATACGTGGATAGTATAGAGGATTATATAAACCTCGTTGGTGAGCAAGTCTGTTCGTTTTTTGAGGCGGGAAGATTCTCGTTGGCACTTATACACGATGATGAAATAATAGCAGAAGTGGCTTACTTTTCGGATAAAAATCATAAACCGCTTTTAGATAAGGGGTTTAAACAAAAACTATCGGAGACTTCCCTTGGAAAGATGGCAAAAGATGGCACTAAATTCAGAATAATTAATGACCTAAGGCAAAAAGAGAATTCGGTGAGTTCGAGGCTTATAGTTAAAGAAGGTTTTTTGTCAAACCTTACCGTACCTGCCGTTGTCAATGGAAAAGTGATTGGTTTCTTTTTCTTAGCTTCCGAAGAGATTAACCACTTTAGCGAAGAAGATGGTTTGATGTTTTATATAATTTCACTAAACTTATCACCTAAGTTATATCACACGCTATCTATACAAAGTATTATATCAAACTTTGGCAACTCCTTAGTCAATTTGGCAGAGTACAGGGATAACGAGACGGGAAATCACATAAAAAGAGTGGCGTTGTATTCAAAGACTTTGGCTGAAGCGTTGGGTTTAGAACCAAAACTTGTTAGAGAGATATATCAATTTGCACCACTACACGATATAGGGAAGATAGGTGTTCCAGATAGGATACTGCTTAAGCCTGGCAAACTCGATGAAAAAGAGTGGGCGATTATGAAGACGCACGTGATTATTGGAATGAGGATACTCGAGGAATTTGTTGAAAGTAGTTCTGATGTCATTGGAAAAGACGCTCTGCGCACTGCGATAAACATCGTTGCAGACCACCACGAAAAATGGGATGGGAGCGGTTATCCATTTGGCAAAAAGGGAGAAGAGATAAGCATAGAGGGAAGGATTGTGGCTGTGGCTGATGTGTTCGATGCGTTAACAACAGAGCGACCATACAAAAAAGCATTCCCCTTTGATGAATCGGTCAAGATAATAGAGGAACAAGCAGGTAGGCATTTTGATCCTGAAGTCGTTCGCATCTTTATGGAAAAACTCGATGTGATTCGCATGATATATGATGAGTTAAGGGATGTAAGGTCCGAAGAAATCCGCGATATGAGTCAAAAAGATTAGAGAATGAGGCTCTATTGTCGAAAGTAGTGATGTGGAATTGATACTAAGAAAAGAATCAGCGTGTGGTATGTTTGGCTCAGTTAAGGTTGTCCACTTTGCTGGTTGGGGGCGGTTGTATGATTAGAGCAGATTATTTCCAAAACGCTCGACGCTTTTTCCAATTGATGTCTTTCATAGTTTTCTTAATTTTATTGCTAAGTATTTCGATTCCCGCTTTCGGAGCAATGGTGCTTTACACATACCCACAGGACGTTTCACCAAAGTATATCTTTGTGGGAAAAGAACTTTCTGGTCTTTGCCACGATATATTAGTAGAACTCAATAAGGAGTTGCAATCGCAAGGTATCGAAATTAGGTACAAGGCAAAAGATTTAAAGTCTATAGAAGAAATACGGAAAGCTCTTGAGAACAATGAGATTCAAATCTTTATTGGGCATGGACATTCTGCCGAAGTTGAAAAGAAAATCAATTTTGTAAAGCTCCCATTGTATGCTTCAAAACAGATGTTTATCGTAGAAGCTAATACAAAAGACAAGATTTTTGAAAAAGCCGTCGTTAAAATTGGAGCTATAGCTGGCACAATCCCATCTCAAAATATTCCACAGATTTCAAGAAAACAAGAAGTAGTGTTTTACAAAAACTTAGATGAATTGTATAAGGCACTTGAAAAAAAGGAAATCGATGCTGCGTATGCTATAGGGCTAACTCTTGGATACTTAGTGAATCAAGCTAAGGGAAAGTACATTCCATTGAATTTGACGAATGGTAAGTTTTATCATTATATCGTTCTTTCAAAAAATGTGAGTCAGCAGATTGTGTTGAGGATAGAAAATGCTTTGAGAAGTCTTCATTCAAAAGGGGTAATAGAGAGTTTAATAAAGAAATATAATTTACAGCAATACGTTTTACCAGGCAATGTTGTGGAAATACTTCTTGTCGATTGGAAGCCATATGAATGGTACGATACAAAAAAAGGTGACTGGGTAGGAATTGACGTTGACGTTGTCAAAGCCGTTTTTCAAAAGATAGGATGTAAGCCAGTTTTTTTGACATTTCCATGGCAACGGTGCTTGGAATATATGAAGGTTCAAGCTTACGATGCAACGATGAGTGTTTCATTCACACAAGAAAGAGCAGAATTTTTAATCTATACATCTGAGCCTCTCAGTAGTGGTAAAGCTGTGCTTTTCAAATTAAAAAGTTCAAATATTAACATTCAGACTTTGGAGAGTATACCAAAAGATACGAGGTGTGGTTATTGCGATGGTTATGGCTATCCTGAATGGTTTTGGAAAGCCGATTTCAAAAAGATTAGCTTGACCACTGATGAGGTAGGATTCCGACTTCTCAAAGATGGCAAGATAGATATTTTTATATCTAATTTGCTTGTAGGAAAGCATTTAGCGAAAGAACTAAACATTGAAGTGGATTGGTCTCCTGCGTATGGTGGTGTTCAATACTACTATATTGCTTTTTCTAAGAATCATCGTGGGAAGGTTCTTGCTGATATTTTTTCGCAGGAATTAAGACAATTCAAGAAGACAAAAGAATATTTGGAAATTTTGAAAAGATACGCGATAAGCTATGATGAGCTTTGGAAATAGAAAAAACATTTTACCCCTTTACCCCCATTTTATTAAATGTAGATTATGTCTACCTCACTGATGTGATTTGCTACCTCACGTTTCGGAAGTAAATCTACAAAAAAATTCTAACCTTTCTTAATATTTTCTTTTTATCCACCCCATAAAATTCCAGTTAGAATAAAATTTAAAACAAAAAAAGTAGGAGGTCTGGGAATTATGACAGTGAGATTGAAGGACCTACCGTTATTTCTTGTTGTTATATTAATAATCGCATTTGGTGTAATGTATTTTGTAAACCAATATTTCTCCAATCAGATTATAAAGCATTGGTCAGAAAGGTACAATGAGGTTGTTGTTAACGTGCTTAAAGAGAAGGTGGAAAGTAAGTCACCTATTTTTTCTATTTTGACGGATTTTCTGGTTAATGACCCGAACTTAGTAAATACCATCTACACCTACGACAAAGAGTTGCTCCATTATTATCTTGAACATATTTATGACACCTATCGGCAATATGGTCTTGGTATTCTTCAAATCACTACCGCTGATATGAAAGTGCTACTTAGAATGCACGATATAGATAAGTCGGGTGATAGTGTAGCATCGAGAAAACTTGTTAAAAAGTTAATTGAGACGAAAAAGCCCGTTACAGGGTATGAAATTGACCTGTGTGGTTTGGGGTTGAGGAAACTTACTCCGATAGAATCTGGCGAATTTGTCGGCATTTTAGAGGTTGGAGTCATGATTGATCAAAGATTTTTGAAAGAATTGGAAGGGGTAAACGAACTTGTCCTTCTCTATAACGAGAAAGGAAGACTTGATAAGCCAATTTTTATAAGAGCTGACGAAAAGGTAAAATTGTCAGAAGAGATAGATCTCCAGAAATTTATAAAAAATGAGAAATATTATGAGATCAAAAATGCACAGCTTTACATTGCACATCATTTCAAAGATTTGAATAACCAAACTATCGCTATTTTGCTTTCAAAAGTACCAATTAACGCTATAATCGCTCAACAAACGCGATCTAACCTGGTGAATTTTTTCGTCCAGTTATTCGTACTTGGTGTATTACTCGTCTTAGTAGTTCTTTTGTTGAAAACAGTTGAAAAACAGGTGTTTGTAGCAAAAGATTGTATAGCAAGAGTTGCGAATGGAGATTTGACTGTTGAGTTCCCGGTCACAGCGGAAAATGAAATCGGCGTCTTGGTTGGGCATATTTCACAAGCAATAGATAAGCTCAGAGTAACTTTATCCAATAGTCTTGATAAATTCACGAATATAAAGACCTCAATCAACAAAGGCTCAGCAGTAATCGAACGTATCTATGAGTTGATAGAAAGAGTAGAAACTGTTTCTGATAACGTGCTTCTGATGTCAAACACCGTTTCAGCATCGGTCGAGGGAACTAATATGGGAGTTAAAGAGGTCGTGTGCGCTGCGCAGAATGTGGCAGATAGTTCCGAGGAGATTTCAATGCTTGCAAATGTGACTTTTGAAAAGATAGAGTCTTCTACTAATTTAATCGAAGAGCTTGTTCGAGAAATAGAAAAGACAATGGATTCAACTTTGGAATCAATAGAAGTAACTAAGACGGTTATGAGCTATTCCTCGCAGATCGAAAGAATAGTAAGTACAATTAACACTATCGCAGAGCAAACTAATTTGTTAGCTCTGAACGCAGCGATTGAAGCAGCAAGAGCTGGAGAAGCGGGTAGAGGATTTGCCGTCGTGGCTGGTGAGATAAGAAAACTTGCCGAACAAAGTAAGAAGTCAACAATTGAGATACAAAATATACTTAAGAGTATAGAAGAAGGCGTGGAGCAAGTTAATTCAACTGTTGTCAAGAGTGGAGAGGTTCTGAGAGCATTAAGTAAGAGCGTGAAGAACACCCAGGAAGTCTTTGAGAACATTTACCAGCTAACTGAGCAAATAAATTCAAAGGCACATGCACTTGCTGCGGCAAGTCAACAACAAAGCGCCTCTGCCGAGGAGATAAGTACGGCCATGCAATTTGCAACTGATAGTGTCAATGAAATTATCAAAATGATGAACGAACTTGGTGAAGAAATAAGAGAGGTTGTTGAACTTTTGCCATATCTTAGAGATGCCGATAGACAAGTGAAAGAAACTGTTCAAAACTTTTCTGATGAGCTCACGCAGAATTTTAGGTTAGTCAAAGTTGAGGAGTATTAGATAAGATTTCATACGTATAGAAAGTTATATCCCTGTATGCTTGTAAAGTATACAGGGATTTTTATTTAATTGCATTTAATTCCATTTGCCAATTGTATGGTAGAATACTATAAACACGTAAAGTTACAAAGGAGCGGTTGAGGTTGAAAAAAAGTGGTGCGAAAATACAAGCACGTTCAAAGAAAATAGCGTACTTAGGTGTAATCCTTGGCTTTCTCTTCGTGTTCATTTACCTCGGTCATGCAACACCAAGTGAGTGGACATTTCTTATACTTTCCTCTTACTTGGCTTACGCTCCGTATATTTTGTTTGATAGCTTTTTTTCAGGATTCTGGACTGTTGTCGGTTTAAATATACTTGCTTACTTGTTTATACCAAGAATTGCATATGTTACTACATTTACCTTCATCTCTTTTTATGTTCCGGTGAGATATTTAACAAAGAAATTATCAGCACTACCTTCTTGGATTTTTAAATACGTTTATTTCAATATCGCATTTTTCAGCTGGGTTTATGTCCAAGGCAAGGTACTTGGAATCGATATACTTTCACAAACAGCAACAGGTATTGCAAAAGTGATACCAGTGAGCGAAGTTTTGGTATTTTATGGTATAATTGTTTTTGGCAATATTTTTTTTGCAGCATATGAGTATCTTTTTGAAAGAGTTGTTCAAGAGATGAAAAAATGGCTTGAAAAGGTATTTGTGAAATGAATAATTGACAAGTTGGGGGTGTTATACTTGGCGCGTAGTATATATGAGCTGCTCAATGTAGAACCAGATACACCACATATACAGATTGAGACGCTATACAGAGAGTATCTCGAAAAGTATGATCCGAAAAGATACGAAAATAGTCCACTTAAGCCGATTGCTATGGCAAAATACAATGAGCTGATTGAAGCCTATGAAGTATACAAAAGAGGGCAGGGTAATGAAATAATACCAGTTGAATATTCAAAGTTTGGTGGTTATGCAGATTCTATATTAAAAGGATACAGACCTGGATATTATTACAGAAGAAATAACGGTTGTTGTGACGATGTTTGTCAGTGTATTGGCTGTTTGTGGGTTGGCGATACTTGTTGTGAGTGTATGGGTGGAGATTGCATTTCGTGTATGTAAATTCTTGGATTTTTTAAGTGGGTGCTTTTATGTTTGGATACGTCAAACCAGAAAAAAGCGAACTAAAGGTTAGGGAACTGAACGAATTTCGCGCGTTTTATTGTGGAGTTTGCACAAGTTTACATAAATCGCGATACCTTGCAAAGTTGTTTCTGAGCTATGATGCCGTTTTTTTCGCATTGATTTTAACTTCGATTAGAGGCAAGATACTTGGATACAAGAAGCGTTTTTGTGGGGTTGAGTTAAGAAATATTTTGTATTACGAAAGTGATGAGATAAGTCTTGCTGCAAGTAATTTTCTTTTGCTGCTGAAATACAAACTTTTAGACGATGTAAGAGACGAAAGGAATTTTGTTAAAGCTTTGCTTTTGAAGTTTTTTAAAAACATCCCAGGGAGCTCCGCGACTTTAGAATCTCGCCTTCAAGCTCTCATTGTAGAACTTGGTGAGACAGAAAGAAAACGTGAACCCACCATTGATAAGCCTGCTGAGATTTTTGGTAGTATCGTTGCTCTGTTTTTTGAAAATTTGAGTGAGCTGTCTTCCGAACAAAGGACGGTGTTAATACATCTTGCCAGGCATGTTGGAAAATGGATATACGTGCTTGATGCGTTCGATGATTTGAAAAAGGATATTAGTAAAGGGAACTACAATCCATTGGTTATTCAGTTTGGATTTACCCATGGGATGGATATTCAAGAGTTTACTGAGAAGATTAGACCTAAGGTTAGGGAGTACTTATTCAAGATTCTTGATGAAGTGGTCCTTGCTTACAATTTACTTGAGTTGAAGACGTATAAAGGAATTCTTGACAATATAGTCTACCTCGGGCTGTTTGAAGAAACGGAACGTGTTTTAAGCGGAAGAAAAACGTGCAAAAGGATTTATACGGCGTAATTCTTTTAATTCATTACTTTGTGATACTCCTTTGCACTTTTAAAATGTGAGGAGCTATGGTAAAATAAACAGGTCGCTACAAGAATTTTTTTTAGAGGTTAGAGGATTCGTTGAGAAGCCTATTTTTGTTAGTCAGGAGGTTTTAGGATGATAAGATGGAACTTGTATTCTTTTGGAGAGTTTATCCCACATTGGTATAAGTGGGAAGACGGAACGAAGTTTGTTGTAGTTTACGGCACATATGAGATAGGTGATTGGGTCTTCCAAGATTCGAAATTGGAGATAGAACTAATTGAGGTTCCAGATGAGTTAAGAGATATAAGAGAAATATACGAATTCCCTTGGGAAAGATTCAAGATACTGCCGACAGAAAAAACGGTGGTTGTTAGTCAAGGGAACTTAGAGGATATCGCAGAAACAGAATTCGAAAAGTTTGTATTGGGACTTGATAATAAAAGCGAGGGTTAGTAAATTCATTGCGTCCCTTGAGATTCTCCACGACGGTATAAAACAATAAAGCAAGAATAAAGCGGGCATGATTTTGCCCGCTTTTGTTTTATAATTTCTCTTAATATAGCTCAGATTTTTGTCATGATTTCCAAGATGAATTTCGTAGTCTTTCTGAGAGTTTCATCTTTTATTTGTGCCATTTCCTCTTCAGATGGTTGATAACCAATTGTTTTGAAAAGATTAATCGTAAATGTCTCATAATCCGAACAATCGGTATCAAAGAAATCGTCCAAAGGCGATTCCAGTAGAGAGATTAATTTTGTTGAAAATAAGAAGTGAATTTCTTCGATTTCACTGTGGATATCCTCAATGATGCGGTCTATATTCTTATCGCCAGAGAGTATGTGTTGGTATAGCCTCAGTATCGCTGTTGAACACGCAAGTGGAAGTCCTGCACCCATGGTTGTTAGTGTGATTTTAGTAGCGTTCTTTTCCATAATTATCGGTTCAGTGCCTGCTATGTAGATACCAGCCAGGATATAGGGGAAGTAATCGGTGCTTGCCTTATTGACATCTTTTAATACAGGTTGAATGTTCATTAACTTTATGAATTCTTCAATGATTATTTCTCCATTATCATCGGTTGATTGTATAATAGTTTCCAAGGCTTTTTCAAACGGGAACTCTGCTTTTTCGAGTATTTCTTCTGATTTTTTCATTTCATTTTCGAACTCGGCATCGTAATGTTTTTTACCAACAAAGAACTGGATTCTTTCGAAGTTTTCTGGGAAATCCTCTTGCACTTTTTCAAATGTTTCGTAAGCTTCTTCATATAGTCCGAGTCGACGTTGGAGTATGCCAAGCTCGTTGATTACTTCAGGAGTTTCGTATTGTTTAGCTAATTCAAGTAAGAGGTTGTAAGCTTCGAAATGCTTCCCAAGTTTTGTCAGAGTATAGGCAAGGTTATACATAATCTCGGGTTTTTTGGAAATCTCCAGACCTTTTTTGAAGACTTCTTCAGCTTTTTCATATTGTTGGCGTAGGTTATATACGACCCCAAGTCTCAAGTATGCTTCTGGCATAGGTTCAAATCTTATGCCTTCGGCGGACAATTCGCGTGTTTCCAGCTTTTGAATTATCGAACGGTAAATTACCTCTGCGTCACTCAGTTGCCCAAGTTCCATGTATATGTCCCCGATTTTTAGAAGAGGAAGTAAGAAGTTCGGGTCACTTTGGTAAGCTTTTGTGTAGGCCTCCATTGCTTCATCATAATCTTTTTTGGCGAACAACACGTTGCCAAGTTCGTAATAAGCGAGTGAGAAGTTTGGATTAAGAGCCAACGATTGTTTAAGTTCTATTTCTGCGAGCTCATAATTTCCTAATTTTGCTTGCAAGATAGCGTTGTAGAAGTAGTATCGGTAATCTTCTTGGAGTTCTTTAGCTGTCTTTAGAATTTGCTCTGCTTCTTCGAATTTTCTTTCGTTGATTAGTACTTTGAACTTTTCATATAAAAAGTAAAGCAAATACGATTTCCAGTATTCGCTCTTTTCTACCTTGTATTGTTCTTG
This sequence comes from Fervidobacterium sp., assembly GCF_059913585.1. Lineage (NCBI taxonomy): Bacteria > Thermotogati > Thermotogota > Thermotogae > Thermotogales > Fervidobacteriaceae > Fervidobacterium > Fervidobacterium sp. The sequence goes on along the minus strand of NZ_DBOLZL010000011.1, from coordinate 79,517 downwards.
AAGTCCTCTCAGTATCACATCGATTGGTATATTATTTTGGTCTGTTACAAGCAGAAGGTCTTCAGCAAGTATGGGTAACTTAACCGGCAAGTTCAACTTTTTTGCAACTTCCGGTTTGATAGGAAGATATACTATTGCCTTTATTTTCTCCACCTCGCTTTTTGATTTAGATTATCCAAGAGGTCCTAATTTTCTGCCTCCGATTATGTGGAAGTGAATATGGTGCACTTCTTGTCCAGCGTCTTTGCCGTTGTTTTGAACGATTCTGTAGCTTTCCAAACCACTTGTTTTGGTTACGGTCTTTATAACTTCGAAGAGTTTCCACATCTTTTGACTATCCTCAACAGAAAGTTCGCTTACCGTTGGCACATGCTTTTTGTAAATCGCCAGTAGATGGACAGGTGCAACAGGTCTAATGTCTTTGATGACTATGAAATCTTCATCTTCATATACTTTTTCTGAAGGGATTTCTCCGTTTATAATCTTGCAGAACACACAATCTGCCATATCCAACCCCCCTCGAAACTACTAAAAAAGTTATTGTTCTTGAATTTTCGTAATCTTCTTTATTTTGCTTTCTAATAGATAGTATTTTGCATTTCCGATGTTCAGTTGCTCAATAGCGGTTTTAAATAAATAGGCAATGGAATAATTTTCAAGTTTTGCGTTTGATAAAGATGAGTTTTTAAGTTTCAAGACACTACCTTTGGATGCTTGTAAATTTGTAATTTTAGAAGAAACAAACGCAACCGTTGAAAGGTCGGAGACCGAAAATTTTTCAAAACGAGAATCGTAAGAAAGAACATTTGATACTAATCCCACTTTTACGTTATTAACAGCTGTGTTGTTTATCACAACATTCCCACAATTTTGGATTTCAAGTTCTTCAATAGATGAATCTATGATGTATACCGCATAAACGCCACTGATTGATACTCTATTAAGCGAAGATTTTCTAATTACTACAAAGTTAGTTAAATTGGCATCAATATTTCGAAGATTTGAACCATCTACAAAAATCAGCGCGCCTCTGTCCGAGGTAATATCAATTTCGGGACCAATGGCGCTAACATAAGCTGAACCGTTATCGGAAACTGTGAGTTTTCCACTTCCCAAAAAGTTAACAGGTCCTGTTGTGATAAGAGCACCTTTTATGTTCAATTCAGCATTAAGAGCGTGAATTATCGTAACTCCACTCTCTAGAATAATAGCGCTTTTCTCAGGGAGTATGGTTTTGCTGATTATCCTGTAAGGTGATTTTGAAGAAAGTAAGAACTTCCTACCAGAAATATTTGTAATCGGGTTTTGTGAATCGAGTATGTCAAGCTTCTCAAGTGTTGGCGGAACAAAAGCAACATCCGCTACATTACCAAAATCATCACTAGAAACTGCCAGATAGAATCTGTCAGAAAGTTTGATTTCGTTTGATTTATCGATAGCTTTTAGGGCTCTTACCGTTGGGTCGTAAAACGTGACCGTACTGTCAAAGACATAAGTATAAACTTCCGTAATTCCATTCAGTCGAATTTGGTCGGGAGAGGTTTTTACTTCGACAGTGTATTTTTGACCATTAAAAGTTACGGTTCTCTTCCCGTCAGCTAAGAGCATCCCATCAAGAAATGTAAAAGGAAAGTTTTTTTCATCAACTTTGAGTTCTTTTCCCAGTTCAACCTTTGCAATCCCCAATTTTTGGGGAACCAAAACCCCGGCAGTCGCGATGACTACCGGGATGGTTAAGATGATTAAAACTAACAAAGCCGGAACTACTAATGTTACTGAACGTGTTTCTTTGAAAACATGTTTCACAATTTTTCCCATCGTCTCATCTCTTCTTACTTTTTATTTCCTTTCCCCTCTAAGCACAGCTGAACAGCGTGGACATGTTTCTGGGTGTACTAGGTCTTTACCGGTATCTGGATGATATTTCCAACAGCGCTGGCATTTTTGTCCTTCTGCTCTTTGGACTAAAACGTTTGCGAACTGACCGTTTAATCCAGATATGTTTTCAGACAAAGTCACTTTTGAAACGATGAAGAATTCTTCAAGCAGTGACTCATATTTTCTGAGCAAGTTTTTCAATTCTTCGTTCTTTGCTTCAATTATTACATGGGCATCGAGTGAATGACCGATAATATCAGATGCCCTGGCGTTTTCCAGTGCTTTCAACACATCGTCTCTTATGAGTAGCAGATGGTTGAATTCCTCAAGAAGCCCTTCATCGATGAATTCCTTTCTAACTTCTGGCCAGTATTCAAGGTGCACGCTTTCGTATTTCTTCAAATGGCTTTCTTGGTAAGCCTCTTCTGCCGTGAACGGGATAATTGGTGCAAGAATCTTTATCAGTGCTTCAAGTATGTAGTGTAAAACGGTTTGGGCAGACCTTCTGTAAATGGAATCTTTTGCTTCGACATAGAGTCTGTCTTTGAGTATATCTAAATAAACAGCGCTTAGTTCTGTGGTGCAGTATTTAACAGTTGCGTTGTAGACCTTGGAGTATTCGAATTCTTCGTAGTACTGTGTTACCTGTTCGATGAATTTTTGGAGTCTGCCAAGTGCCCATCTGTCTAATGGGAGCAGTTTTTCGTATAGCAGCAAGTCTGCTTCTGTGAAATCGTAAAGGTTGCTGAGCAAATATCTCAAAGTGTTTCTAAGTTTTCTGTAGACCTCGACTTGCTGTTCTATTATGTTCTTACCAACCCTGATGTTATCGAAAAAGTCCGTGCTTGCAACCCACAATCTCAATATGTCAGCACCATATTTATTGACTATTTCCATCGGGTCAATTACGTTTCCGAGAGATTTACTCATCTTCCTTCCTTGTTCGTCTTTGATGAAACCGTGAGTGACGACGGCTTTGAAAGGTGCAGTTCCCGCTTTCGCAGTGGACAAGAATATGGAGCTTTGGAACCAACCTCTGTGTTGGTCATCACCTTCTAAGTAAAGGTCAACTGGGAACTTCTCACCTTTGGAGCGTATCACCGCTTCCCATGAACATCCAGAATCTATCCAAACATCTAGTGTATCATGTGTCTTTTCAAAATTCTTACTTCCGCAAGCTGGACATTTGAAATCTGGTGGGACCAGTTCGTTAACGTCGAGCTCGAACCAAGCATCTGTGCCTTTTTCTTTGACTATATTTGCAAAGTGTTCGATTACCTTTGGGTCGAGTGTAACTTCGCCACAGTCTTTACATTTTACCGCGGGGATTGGTACTCCCCAAACCCTTTGACGTGAAATCGTCCAGTCTGGTCTTTCCTGAACCATTGCGGTGATACGATTTTCTCCCCAGGCAGGATACCATTTGACTTTCCTTATCTCTTCGAGCACTTTACCTCGTAAGTTATTTTTATCAACGGAGATAAACCACTGTGGTGTAGCACGGAACATAACCGGTCCTTTACAACGCCAGCAGTGTGGATAGCTATGGCTAATCTTTCCTACCTTAATCAAAGAACCATAGTTTCTTAAGTCTTCAACTATAACTTTGTTGGCATCCCATATCTTTAATCCTTCGTATTTTCCTGCCTCTTTTGTGAACCTGCCTTCGTCATCCACGGGCGAGAGAACTGGAAGATTGTATTTTAAACCTGTTTGATAGTCTTCTTCACCGTGTCCCGGAGCCGTATGAACACAACCGGTACCGTCTTCAAGTGTTACGTAATCGGCGAGAACAACAACGGAAGTTCTGTCGTAAAGTGGGTGTTTTGTAAGTTTGCCTTCGAGTTCTTTACCCACGAATTTTTCAACAACTTCAAAATCAATACCAACATCTGCGGCGAATTTTTGAAGTAGTCCTTCCGCAACAATCCAGTATTCTTCGCCGACCTTTATTTTGACATATGTGTAATCTGGATGGAGTGCGATAGCAACGTTCGCTGGGATAGTCCAAGGAGTTGTGGTCCAGATAACAATATACGTGTCTGGTTTATCGACCATTTGGAATTTTACATAAATGGATGGTGATTCATGGTCATGGTATTCGATTTCTGCTTCCGCAAGGGCTGTTCTGCACGTTGGACACCAGTAAACTGGTTTGTTGCCACGATAGACGTTGCCGTTTTCCACCAACGTTTTGAATACATCAAGTATGTGGTATTCGTAATCTGGGTCGAGTGTTATGTATGGATGTTCCCAGTCACCTTTTACACCAAGGCGTTTGAATTCTTCTCTCTGAATGTCTACGTATTTCAGAGCAAACTCTTTACAAAGCTTTCTTATTTCAACGGGTGATTTTTTCTTAGCTTCTTCTCCCAGTGATGTTGTAACTCTGTGTTCAATTGGTAATCCGTGTGTATCCCAGCCGGGAACATAGGGCACTCTGTAACCGCGCATGGTTTTGTACCTTGTTACGAAATCTTTCAGTATCTTGTTCATAGCCGTGCCAAGATGGATATCTCCATTTGCGTATGGAGGTCCATCGTGGAGAAGGTATGTTGGTGCATTTGCTCTTGTTTCCAAAGTCTTTTTGTAAATCTCCTTCTCTTCCCAGAACTTCAACATCTCCGGTTCTTTGTTGACAAGGTTTGCCTTCATTTGAAAGTTTGTTTGTGGTAAGTTCAGTGTTGGTTTGTAGTCCAATTTGAGCACCTCCTAATGCAGTTTTATCTTATCAGCTATTTTATAATAGAAAAAAAGGGGTGATGCCCACCCCTTTTTTGAAAGGTGTGGGCATCATTCACATGTTAATCAAACGGCTGATTACTTCTTTTAACTCAGTTAAATCAGCAGACTTTACAATGTAAGCATCAGCTGCCCATGAAGCCATATCGCTCTTGTAATGAGAGTAAGCAGTCAATAGAACCAACTTTGTTTCGCGCCTGATTTCTCTTAATTTACCTGCAAGTTCCAATCCGTTCATACTTCCAGGCATCTCGATATCGATAGTAACCAGATCGTATTGCTTTTCGGCAAATTTTTTTAGCGCTTCATCAGCATTTTCAGCTTCATCTACTTCATAGCCGGCGTCCATTAGTTCTTCGGCTATTAGTAATCTCATGTTGGGTTCATCTTCAACTACGAGAATTCTTTTGGGCATACTCTTACCCCCTTTCTCGGGGATATTATACCATATGAACTGTTATTATTTCAACTCATCGATAACAAATTTATGTTAGTTAGCTTTGTACATTACCATGGCTGATGTAGCTTTAATGTTTATCTTACCGCTGACTTGGTAAAGAACCTTTGTTCCTGCGTTGTTTTTGTCAACAACGACATTCCATGTTCCTTCTGGAAGTGTGAACTGTTGGTCTTTTGTGTCGCCATTGTAGATTACGAGTATTTCCTTCCATGGGTCGTTTTCATCTTTAAGCACGAATGCTACCATCTTTCTCGGCGTTGGTAAGAATGTCAGTTTCTTTCTTATATCCTCCGCAGTCCTTTGCCTAAACGCAATGTGTGCTTTTCTCAATTCGATAAGGCCTTTATAGTAATTGAAGACATCTATAAACTCGGCTTTTCTAGCATAGTCAAGCCCGTTTATGGAGATTGGTGAATTGTAAGAGTTCTCGTCGAATTTCTTCGTTCTTGCGAAATCCTGACCTGCATGTAGGAATGGTATACCTTGTGATGTCAACAATACTGCACCAGCGAGTTTCTGAGCATCTTTGAGCATTTCTTCAGTCCATTTTACATTTGTGTCTGCCTGTGCTGCCAAGTAGTTTTTGTCCCAAAGTGTGTGGTTATCATGGCATGCAACGTAGTTTATGGTCTCTTGTGGGTCTTTCGCAAAGCTTCGAATTACCTCATCGTATTCAATGCTACCTGCGACTCCACGTTTTACACCTGTTTCCTTAGCAAGTGCACCCATCAAGAAACCTTTTACTGTTGGGTTGAAAACAGAACCACGGAGTGCATCTCTGAATTCATCGTTGAACGCAGCAATACCTGTGCCACCGACTTCGGCTTTCCCAAATCTAATAGGTGCTCCCCAACCACCCCAAGGTTCACCATAGAGAACGACAGAAGGTTCTATCTTTGTGAGCTCTGATTTTATTGCAAGCATTGTTACCTTATCCATCAATCCCATTTGGTCAAACCTGAAACCATCGATTTTGTATTCTGTGACCCACCATTTGAGTGTATCGATTATGTATTTTCTCATCATCGGCCTTTCGCTTGCAATAACGTTACCACAACCACTTTCGTTCAAATATGCACCTGTTTTGTCAATTCTGTAGAAGTAATATGGAACTGCTTGGTCAAATGGAGACATTACACCAACACCCCAAGTGTGTGGGAAGACCATATCGAGGATGACCCTTACACCATTTTCATGAAGTGTTTTAACCATCTGTTTGACTTCGATGATTCTTGTGTATGGGTTGATTGGGTCTGTTGAGTAGCGGCCTTCTGGAACCGTAAAGAGGTATGGGTCGTATCCCCAGTTGTAGCTTCTTTCAAAATCTTTATCAGCTTCGTCGCCTGTCCAGAAGTCGAACATTGGAAGAATATGAACGTGCGTAACTCCAAGCTCAACGAGGTGGTCAAGACCGGTTGTTACACCATTGGGACCTCTTGTGCCTTTTTCTGTAAGTCCCAAGTAAAGTGCTTTGTTTTTGACACCGGAATTATCAAGTCCGGTCATGTCTGCAATGTGGATTTCGTATATTATCGCATCTTCTGGGGCAAGTAATGGTGGTCTTGCAACTTTTTCCCAACCCTCTGGATTTGTTTTGTTGAAGTCGATGATAGCGCTCTTTGCAGAATTCTTAGTTACTGCTTTTGAGAAGTAATCAACAGATTCTCTATATTCTCCATAGCTGAAGTACCTGATTTTGTAGAACCATCCATCCCAGTTCCCTTCAAGAATTGCTTCCCAAGCTCCGTTACCTATGTATTTCATTGGAACAACTTGCGTTGGTTCTTTATCATCCCAATTTTTGTAAAGTAATACATCAACGGTCTTTGAAACAGGGGACCAAACTCTTATCGTTGTCTTTTCAGGGGTGTATTCGAATCCAAGTGGACCATCGTAATAAATCTTGTCCAGAATTTCCATCATGACCACTCTTGCCGGTTTGTATCCCTCTATTTCTACTTGGACATCTTTGTTAACATCCTCAAGTTTGATAGGCTCAGCAAGAACCACTTTGACGTGGTTTGTTCTGGAAATATCTGTCGGATTTGCCTTCTCAACACGAGCAATTCTGAGAGGTTTACCATCGATTGTTACTTTCGCTCCGACCTTTGTAGTGTCCACTTGACCGGTTAGGTATGCTTCAATTGTGTATTGGTCCCTTGCCTGAGCAAAGAGCACACGAGGACTCGTATCTGGTTTTGTCGTGTAAATCTGTTCGATTCCTTGCAAGAGCCACACCTCCGCCTTACCATCTTTGATTGTTATGAATCTATCCATGGCTACGTCCTTTTCTCTCCATTCTCCAAGTCTAACTATTATTCCTACTTTCGTCAATGTCTCTGGGAATTTAACTTTTGCAACAACCCCAAAGTCGTCTTTTTCCGTAAATTGATAGGCTGCCCCTTCCTTTGAAATAGGTTCAACCCACCAAATCCAGAGGTTCCATCCGTCGTAGTTGCCATCCCACCTGTGATAATGGATAATCAGTTCTGTTTCCGCAAAGCTTATCGACAATGCGAATACGATGAGTAATAATACAGAAAGCTTTTTGAAAAAGCCCTTGTTTGAATCTCTAAACATACCCTGACACCTCCTTAAGTTGGTGTTTCTGCACAACTATTTTGCACCCAAAGTATTATACATTATCCAAGATTTTTTTCCACAAAGTTTTGGAAATGTTTCCAGTAAAAAGGAGTGCGAGCAACACCTTGAACAACGGAACTTAACAATTCTTAATATAGCAAAAATTTTACTTAATAGACTTCTGAGAAAATAAAACTGAACTTTAAAACAGGAGGTGGAAGGTATGAGGAAGTTCATTTTAACGTTAGCGCTTGTTTCACTTTTTGCAGTATTTGGTTTTTCGGCTTCGTTGGTTATAAAAGGTTCGAACACGATGCTTGACATTGCGCAGTTGTGGGTTGAAGAGTTCAACAAACAGAACCCTGACATCAAAGTTACACTTGAGGGTGCGGGTAGTTCAACCGGGATTGCAGCACTTTTCAATGGAACAACGGACATTGCAAACTCTAGTAGATGGTTTAAAGAATCAGAAGTTCAAAAGATGATTGAGATGAAGAAGTGGTTTGCTCCTGTTCTTGTTGCTTGGGATGGTATCGCAGTAGTCGTTCACAAAGATTTGCCTGTCAAGAACCTCACAGTCAAGCAAATAAAGGATATCTACACAGGTAAAATCACAAGGTGGAACCAAATTGATCCAAACCTTCCAGCAAGAGATATCGTTGCTTTCTCCAGAAACACAGCTTCCGGAACGTTCGAAGTCTTCAAAGAAAAAGTGCTCGGTGATGAAAAGATGTCCCCGAGGGTAAGAATGCTCGAATCATCAATGGCAGAGCTTGAAACTGTTGCCAAAACTCCATATTCTATAGCTTACTTTGGTGTTGGCTACGTTGACCAGAGTGTTAAAGTTATCTCCGTAAACGGAGTTATGCCGACAAAACAAAATATACTTTCTGCAAAGTACCCACTTTCCCGACCACTCTTCATTTTCATCGATATAACCAAAGGTTGGCCCGAAGAAGGACCAGTTGCGGAATTTTTAAGATTCGTAATGTCAAAGAAAGGACAGGAACTTGTTGAAAAAGCAGGATTTGTCGCTGCTCTTGGACAGTAAAGAGAGTCACAAAAAGTAAAGAGAAGGTCCTGCTGAACAAGAAAGGGGATGCGATGTGCATAGAGAAATAAAAGATAAGGCAAGAAAAGCATTGATGGTAGTATCTTCAGTTACAGCAATCGCTGCTCTCTTTGGAATATACTATTACCTCGTTAAAGAGTCACTTCCAGCTATCCGCTCCGTTGGGGCGGAGCTCTTTTTGTCTGACCAATGGTATCCCGTTTGGGAACCAGGAGAATATGGCATGAGAGCACTAATTATAAATTCGTTGATTGTGACTGTGTTGGGGACGTTATTTGTTGTTCCTGTTGCATATTTCATAGCCATCTATTTACATGGTTTTGCATCGAAGAGGGAAAAATCAATAGTAAGAAGATTGATCGAGTATCTTTCAGGTATACCATCTGTAATTATTGCTTTCGTCTTTCTTACATACCTCAGTCCTATTTTTCCGGCAATAGGTATATATTCTCCTCAGAATTTGTTACTTGCTTTAATAGGTTTGTTCTTTTTAACAATACCAATAAGCACGGTTTTAATATTGGAATCCTTAGACAGCGTTCCAAGAGAATTAGAGGAAGCGAGTGCGGCACTCGGAGCACTTCCGTTGAAGACTTACATGAAAGTCACAACTAGAGCTGCGCTGCCAGGCGTTATGAACGCTATAGTTTTAACAGCGAACAGGATAGTTGGTGAGACGATTGTTGTGTTGCTCCTTGGTGGTGGCGCTGCGATGGTGCCTACTAAATTGACTGACCCGTTTAAGACATTGACAGCTGCGATTGCAAGTGAAATGCCGGAAGCTGCTAAATTTTCGATACATTACAGTGCACTATTTTTTGCAGGTTTGGTGCTTGTAATCTTCTCGACAATATTTGAACTCACATCGGTTATGTTGTTAAGGAGGAGCCGAAGATGAGGAAAATAGCTAAATCACGTGTGGCTGAAAACAGAAAGACGAGAATCGCTTTACGAATTCTTACGTATATAATTTCTTCACTTATCGTTGCTCTTTTTCTACTTGCGTTTATGCCAGGTTTGAAATATTGGTCATGGGAGTTTTTCACTCAATTTCCAAAAGAGCGCATGACCGGTGGAGGTATATTTCCAGCCATTCTTGGTTCTGTTTTGCTGACTGTAACATCACTTGCGATAGCGATTCCACTTGGTGTATTGTTGGGAATTGTGCTTTCGGAATATAATTTGACCTATATAAAGTTCGCAGTTACTATTTTGAGCGGTATACCTTCCGTTGTCTATGGGCTTTTCGGATTGGGGTTGTTTTGTATCACAATGAATATGAGGACTTCCATTTTGGCCGGTGCTTTAACACTCTCATTGATGGTCTTGCCGGTTATATCATCATCGGTTTACGAAGTGATGCAAGCAATACCAAGAGAACTTCGGGAAGCAGCGTATGCTCTGGGGGCTCGAAAGAGCGAAGTAATATTTGAAATGTTAGTCCCTTCAGTTAAGAATACCATCCTTACTGTTTCATTTGTCAGTGCGGGTCGTGTGATTGGTGAAACAGCGCCACTCATTCTTACGGCTGCCGTTTTCTATGCAACTCAGCTACCACAAAACCTGTTTTCACCGGTTATGACTATGCCAACCCACATATATTTCTTAACTGCTGCATATGGAAGTGGTGCTCGATGGATGGCTGAAGGAACAGCTTCTGTTCTTATACTATTTGTAATTTTAGTCTACACAATAGCATTTATGTTCAGGAGGGAAAAGAAATGACGGATACAGTGATTGAGATTAAGAATTTTAACGCTTACTACGGTGAAAAAATAGCTGTTAAGGATGCTAATTTGAAAATACAGAAAAACAAAATTACGGCAATAATGGGTCCATCTGGTTGCGGTAAATCAACGCTGCTTAGAAGCATCAACAGAATAAATGACTTGATACCTGAATTCAAGGTGCAAGGCGAGATACTATTTCATGATAAAAACATATACGACCCGGATGTTGATGTGTACACCCTCAGAAGAAGGATAGGGATGGTTTTCCAAAAACCAACACCCTTTCCGATGTCTATCTTTGAAAACATTGCCTATGGGTTGAAGTTGATAGGTGTAACTGACAAAAAGGAACTCAAAGAAAGAGTACGTAGTGCACTTGAGATGGCTGCTTTGTGGGATGAGGTTAAAGATGACCTTGAGAAAAGTGCTTTAAAACTGTCTGGTGGGCAGCAACAAAGACTTTGTATAGCAAGAACGATAGCAATAGAACCAGAAGTAATATTGTTCGACGAACCCACAAGTGCACTTGACCCAGTTGCTACACAGAAGATAGAGGCTCTTATCGAAGAGCTTGCAGAGAAATTTACTATAGTCATTGTTACACATAACATAGGTCAGGCGTCGAGAATTTCAGATTACGTTGTTTTCATGTATCGAGGTGAGATAATCGAACAGAACGTAACTTCAAAGCTGTTAACCAATCCAGAAAATGAAATCACTCAGCAGTTCCTTAGTGGTAAAATAGGATAAGGGAAAATAAATGAAGGGAGGAACACATATGACAGACGAAAAGCACCATTTCGAAAAGGAATTCTCGATGCTTAGAGCGGAACTTTCAAAGATGGTTTCTTTAGTCACAGATTCGATAGAAATGGCGTCATTGACATTTGAGAATTTGGACCGTTCAGTTGCAAGAAAGATTTTAGAACTCGATGATGAGATTGACAACCTCAACAGAGAAATTGAAAACCTTGTGATAGATATCATTGCAAGGTTTACGCCTCTTGGAAAGGATTTGAGGTATACAATAGCTGCAATGAAACTTGCTAACAACCTTGAAAGAATAGGGGACCATGCGTGTAACTTCGCCGAAAAGACGTTATGGATTTCGGACAACATGCCTGAATTTAAGCCTTCAGCCTTGGTAAAGCAAATGTTTGGAGAAGTTATCAATATGCTTCAAAAAACGGTTTTGGCGTTCTCCAGAAGGGACGTTGAACTTGCCATAGAAACTTGGAAGATGGACGACATTATTGATGAATTAGACAGGAAAGTGACCAACGATGTTGAAGGTTTCGAACCTCACACGTTGGTTCTGAACGTGCTTTTCGCTCGTGACTTAGAACGTGTTGCTGACCATTTGACTAACATATGTGAAGAGATAGTATTTATAGAAACAGGAAAGGAGTTAAAAGAACTGCTATGAGGGTGCTTGTCGTTGAGGACGAACGCTTGCTGGCGGAAAGTATTAGCAAGATGCTCAAAAACGAAGGGTTTGAGGTTGAAATTGCATACAGCATATCTGATATGTACAAAAAAATTGAGATGTTCGAACCAGAACTAATTGTGCTCGATTTAATGCTACCTGACGGCAATGCGTTGAACGAAATTCAAGAGCTCAAGACTGAACTCCCAGAAGTTGGAATTATCATTATTTCAGCAAAGAACACCGATTTGGATAAGATAATAGGTATTGAACTTGGTGCCGATGACTACGTAGGTAAACCCTTCAACACAAGAGAACTTGTCGCCCGTGTGAAGGCGTTCTTCAGAAGAACAAAAGGGTTAAAAGAGGTTATTCGCTACGGAAAGCTAGAGATATATCCAGAAGATTACACAGTTTTCTATGACGGTAAGAAAATAGAACTGACATCAAAGGAATTTGAAATTTTAAGACTTCTTGCTCAACGTCCAGACAGGGTATTTTCCAGAGAGCAGATTTTGGAAGAGTTGTGGAAGGACGATTTCGAAGTCTACGATAGAGTGATTGATGTTCATATAAACAGTCTGAGAAAGAAACTCGGGAAGAATTGGATAGTAACCGTTCGTGGAGTTGGATACAAATTCTCAAAGAAAGGGGACACATCCTTTGAATCAGATGAATCCAACAGAGAATAGGTTATCAAATACCGAGTTAGCAACGAAACTTCTGGACCATGTTCAAGAAGCGGTTTTTGTTTTAAACGGTTCAAAAATTATATACGCAAACAAAAGAGCAAAAGAGTTTTTTGGAGAATGCGAAGGTTTGGATTTGTTTGAACTTCTCATCTTAGAAAAGGGAACCTTGCTTGTTGATGCAATACACTCTGATAACTACAAAAATACTTTAGAATTTGAGGACAGGGTTTTTTCCAGTAAAAAAGGTGGATGGGTCTATTTTCATATCTCGTATATAAAAGAACTTTCTACCTTAATTCTTCGTGATATCACTCAAGAAAAAATTCTACAAGAAGCTAAGGATAATATGTCCGTTTTAATAGCCCATGAGCTCAAGAACCCGCTTGGTGTATTGCTAAGCACTATATCTGAAATGATTGAGGATGAAGATGACGAGGAAAGTTTAAAAAAGTTACTCGCAGTTGAGAGGCAAGCACTTAGGCTTAAAAGAATCGTCGAACAGGTCGAGTATATAACCAGGGCGCAACTAGGGCTTTACACACCTAAGCCTGTTACAATTAATGTAAGAAGGTTAGTAGAGACCGTTTTAGACGATGTAAAAGAGCTTGCCCACACAAAATCGATAAAGATTGAAAAGCACATAGATGTTGAAAAATTGGAGGCTGATGAGTTTATAATTAGGACCATACTGAAAAATCTCCTCTCCAACGCGGTTAAGTATTCTTTCGAAAATTCAAAAGTTATTATCAAAATTACTGAAGGTTACATCTCTGTTCGAGATTTTGGTGTTGGAATTCCAGAGGAAGAAATTCCCAAAATATTCAACAGATTCTACCGCACATCAACGGGTGTTAAGATGGCTTCGGGCTCAGGTCTAGGACTTGCTGTGGTTAAGCACCTAGCAAATATTGCCAATTATAGAATTGAGGTCAAATCACAACATATGATTGGAACAGAATTTATTGTATATTTCCGTTCTGAATAATGTTTTTATTCTAAAAAATAAGCCAGAGAAAAAGCTCTCTCTGGCTTTTTGTTTTTTTAATTTTTGTGATATAATGAAATAAATATTGCACTTTTATTTCCTTAAAAATGGGGGTGAGCCTATGAAACTTAGAACTCTTTCAATAGTAATTATTCTACTCTCGGCTGTATTCGGATCTTTGCTAAGTTACTATGTTTCTTACCACATGGTTGAGAAACAGCTTGGTGATGATGCAATTACAACTCTTCGTGTTGTGAAGGTTGGTATAAATCCATCGAGTATGAGAAAAGTTGTTGCTACGATGTCTGATACTATCCCAGAATACGAAGAGATTCACAGTTACCTTAATAAAGTAAGGGAAAGTACTGGTTTAAAGTATCTATATACATTTTTCTTCAACAAAGATGGTAGCATAACTTATGTTGTAGATGGTTATCCAATGGATTCTGAAAACTTTTCAAAACTTGGTGATAAAGATACTGACCCTGCTATTAGCCCAAAAGAATTTGAATCAAAAGATTGGGCAAATACAAAGATAAGATACTATGAACAATGGGGTTATTTAAAGACCGTATACTTAAGACTCGGAGATTTCTCGGGGAAGACAGTGTATATTGGAGCTGACTTTGATGCCGATTTTGTAAAGAAACAAGCTTTTGTCAATTCTATCAACATATCGCTTTTAATCTTGGCTTTCGAGATAGTATTTATAATCCTCATATCATATATATTGCGAAAAATAAAAGTAATTTCAGCTTTGATGAAAGAATTTGCTAAAGGTGATTTGACAAAATCATTGGATGTGAAGGGTAAAGATGAATTAAGCGACTTACTTAGAGACGTTGAAAACACTCGTGTTAGTTTGATAACATTTATCGGTGATGTGAAAAATAGTATGAATACTGCTTCATTGGAAGTTGATAGTAACAGAAAGCTCGTTGAGGAAACTACTGAGAATTTCCATGAAAGTATTGAAGAACTCAAGAGAGTATTTCAAAATATATCTTCAGCTATAAACAATGTTACGGCAAGTACAGAGGAAATTGGTGCTTCTGCTTCAAGTATGAGTGATAGTATCCACAGGTTTATGAATGAATTGGAAAATGCAACAAAATCTCTGTCCATGATGTCAAAAAATGCCGTTGAGTCAAGAAAGATGATGGAAGAAAGTGTGGAAGCTTTGAGAAATGCAAAGCAATCAGGTGAAGAGATTTCGAAACTTGTTAATGAGCTTTCCGGAAAGAACACAAAGATAGAAGATGTACTCAAAGGAATAACAGGAATAGCCGAACAAACAAATTTACTTGCTCTTAATGCGGCTATCGAAGCGGCAAGAGCTGGAGAAGCTGGTAGGGGATTTGCTGTTGTTGCAGATGAGATAAGAAAATTAGCAGAGCAAAGTAAGTTGTTTGTAGGGCAGGCAAAAAGCATTCTCCAGAGTATATTTGAAGACATAGGGAACATAGATGTGAAGTATTCTGAAACGCTTAAAGAAATTGTTGATAGCACGTCACGGATAAATTCTGCTTCTGAAAGTTACAGTGTTATAAGTACAGAAGCTGAGAGAATTTCTAAGATACTCGGTGAACTGACAGTTGAAGGACGCAGTCAAGGAGAGATGGTTGGAGAGATAGCGGATGCGATAAATGGGTTAGTGAGTTCTATAGAGGAAGTCGCAAGGATGGTTAATACGTTCGAGGAGACTATAGAGTTTATAAGTGCATCGTTTAAAAAGATTCAAGTATCTTCAGATGCTTTAACAGAAGCGTTTAGAAAAGTTGATGAAGATATTAGTAAGTTTAAAACTCAATAACCAATAAAAAGCCACCTTCAGGTGGCTTCTTATTATTTATTGATTTTCATTTTCTTTTTCATTTTCCGATGGTTGCTCAATCAATGCTGTCAGTTTCCTTGGAACTTTCTTGATTATGTAGAATTCCAGCTCGTCCCCTTCTTTTATGTCATCAAAATTCTGGAACTTTATACCACATTCCTGCGGGGCGCTAATTTTGTTAACATCTTGCTGGTAATGTTTTAAGCTCTCTATTTTGCCTTCAAAAACCAACGAACCATTTCTGTATATCCGAACGAAACCGCTTTTGTCTACAAATCCATCGTACACCTGCACTCCTGCTACGTTTCCATATTTGTGAATCTTAAAGACCTTTTTAATTTCTCCTGTTCCTGTCTTTTCTTCAACTTCCTCGGGTTCAAGCATACCTTCAAGGGCTGCCTTTAAGTCTTCGAGGAGTTTGTAGATGATAGTATATGTCTTTATCTGAACACCTTCAGATTCTGCCAGTTTCGAAGCTTGGGAATCAGCTTTCACTCTGAAACCAAGTATGATAGCTTCAGAAGCTGATGCAAGCATAACATCGCTTGTGTTTATGGCACCCACTGCCGCGTGGACGATGTCTATATCAATTTCGTTTGTTCTAAGCTTTGCTATAGCATTTTGCAAGGCTTGGAGTGAACCAACCGTATCTGCTTTCAAAATAAGTTTCAGTTCCTTCTTTTCGCCTTCTTGCATCTTTTTCAAAATTTCTTCGAGTTTTATCTGTCTTTTCTTTCTCAACTCACGTGCTTCGATTTCTCTGACCTTTTCTACAATTTCTTCCGCTTTTTCTTTTGATTCAACAACGTAAATGATACTGTGCGGGTCTGGGAGTTCTTCGAAACCAACTATCATAACAGGAGTTGATGGTTCCGCTTGGTTTATGCGTTTTCCTTTATCATCTATAAGCGCTTTTACTTTTCCGTAAACCTTCCCAGCCACGACGTAGTCTCCCACTTTGAGTATACCATCTTTGATTATCGCATTTGCAACAGGTCCGTATCCTTTATCAAGACGCGTTTCTATCGTTACAGCTCTTACAGGTTTATTAGGTATGCACCTTATATCTTGCATTTCAGCGACCAATAGAATCATCTCAAGCAAAGTATCAACATTGGTTCCGTTTCTTGCAGATATGGGGACAACGATAGTGTCTCCACCCCATTCTTCAGGTATGAGATTCAGTTTTGTGACTAAATCTTGTTTTGTGAGTTCAACGTTTGCGTTTGGTTTGTCTATTTTATTGATAGCTACAATAATTGGCACATTTGCAGACTTTGCATGGTTGTAAGCTTCTATTGTTTGTGGCATAACACCGTCATCTGCAGCGACCACGAGAACAACGATATCAGTTGCTTGGGCTCCTCTGGCTCGCATTTCGGTAAAGACTTCGTGTCCAGGAGTGTCGATGAAAGTAATCTTTTTCCCATTGACCACAACTTGGTATGCACCTATACTTTGTGTAATTCCACCCTCTTCTTTTTCAGCTATTCTTGTCTTCCTTATATAATCCAAAAGAGTGGTCTTACCATGGTCAACGTGCCCCATCACAGTTACAACAGGAGGTCTTGGAACTAACTTTTCTTTGTCTTGGTAAAGTATCTCGAATTGCCTCTTCAGCTCGTCAAGAGGATTTTCCAACTTGACTTCTTCTTTTCCTTCCTCTTCTTCAAATGTGAGTCGAACATCATACATCTTTGCAATTTTCTTAGCAAGTGATACTGAGATTGGCTGTCCTGGTTTGAGAACCTCGCCTTTCATGAAGAAGTCTTGAATGATTCTGTTTTGCGGAACTTTTATCTTTTCCGCAAATTTATCTAATTTTAGGTCCTCTTCTGTAATATGAACGGGAGGTTTTTTAGCCTCTACTTTTTCCTTTGTTGGTTCCTTTGATTTGGTTAATGTTACATCTTCCTCCTCGTCGAGTGTTTCTTTGTAAATTTCGAGGAGGATATTCACAGTCTCTTCATCGATAAAACTCATGTGACTTTTTACTTCAATACCAAGCTCCTCCAATTCGTGGAGCAATTCTTTTGTATCCATGTCAAGTTGTTTTGCAAGTTCATAAACCCTCAGTCGTGCCAAAAAATCCACCTCCTGTTTAACTCAAACTATATTATAACACACATCCTTTAGATTGTTCAATTCGTTTAACCAATTGAAAAAATCATGTATTGAATCTTCAACTTTTCTGGGGGTGTAACTTATTGTGGATGAGATTTTCTCCTTTGAAAATGTGTAATTCAAACGCAATGTATGGAGTGCATAAGGAACGAATTCTGTTGGTATTGAAAAGAGAACATTAGCAATCAATGAAATTACACTGAGTATATCTCCAGAAGTATCATCCAATATCTTGAATGAATTGAGACCACATAGTTGCGGGAGTTTTGCAAAATCAATGTCGTTACCGGAGACTATGAAGCGCTGTCTTGAAATTTTGTTATAGTTATTTGATTTGAGCATACTGTAGAGCTTAAAAATGGCATCGGCAACGTCTCGCACGTCGACAAAGTTAAATTTACCATTTACTGTATAACGCAATTTGACAGTTTTGTATTTTAGCAGTACTCTTGAAAAATATGATAGTTTGTAATCGTAGGGTCCAAATATGCCTGTTGGAAAGATGATAAAACCATCAAGACCTTCGGAAAATGCATTTTCAACTTCTTTGGTGGCTACAGCCTTTGATTTTGCGTAATCCCCAACAACACGGGTTTCATCGACTGGTGTGTCTTCGGTTATCAAACTCCCCTTTTCAACTTCGGCAAATGCGTGAACACTACTTACGTAAATCAACGGTATTTTCTTTTTCTTCGCAAGGTTTATAACATTTTTCGTTCCTCCAACGTTTACAGAATATACCAGTTTCTTTTTCGATGGGGTTATCGCTATAACTGAAGCGAGATGGAATATTGCATCAACATTTTCAAGTGCATGTGAAAAATCTGAGCGCACGTCTGAATAGAAAACCTCTACTGGAACAAGTTGGAGCGGAAATAGATTATCACCCGGCTGAATCAAAACCCTAACTTTTTCACCTTTTTGAACCAATTTCTTTACCAACACATTTCCTAAATGACCCGTTGCGCCCGTGATTAAGACCATATTTAATCACCTCTATCAAGCCTTTTGTACTCATTAAGCACTCTTGAGAATTTCACCATAACCTCAAAGCCGACTTGGAGGTTGGAAAGTTCTTCTTTCGAAAGAGAGGATAGAATTTTGTTGAAGATATCTTCGAACGCTTTCAATAACTTTTTGTAAAGGCTTTTTCCTTCGTCGGATAGAACAATGTAAAAATGCCTTCTGTCTTCTTCGGATTGAATAGTTTTAATCAACCCTTTCTTTATGAGTGATTTTGTGGCAATGCTAACTGCGGCCTTTGAAATATTCAGTTGCTTTGCTAATGTTCCATTGGAGACGTTATCAAACGTTGCAGAGAATAAAAACACATAAAGCTCTGTTGTGCTCATACCTTCTAACTCAGGTATCTCGGGTATAAGACTTACCATCCCAGTTACGATTTCAACGATATTTCTCAAAATGTTTTCTGTATTGAAAGAGTCATCTTCAAAATATTTACCCTCCACTATACCTCACCTCCCTGATTACCCTGTAATCTGTCATCCATATATTTAGACCATTTATTTTTTAAATCGTTTAATTTTTTAATTATTTTTCCGAAATGCATGCGCTACTATCGTTGGTTAGTCTATTCTCAGAATGAAAATATGTGATAGCTCTGTTTAAATTGCAAAAGTTTTGGTATGCTCGTTTTATCTTTCGAATCTTTGAGTATGCAATGTTTATAGTTTCACAAAAAGAGTACTAAAATTGATATGCTCCGTAGAAACTTAATTTTAAGACATTTCGCATTTCAGAGGGGAGGGCTTCTTGATGTCTACCAAGGGAAGGTGGCAGTGGTCGGAGGTAAATAAGACAAATTTTTCTAAGATTAGGTCAACGATTGAAGCCGCGTTTTACGGTAACAACGTGGAGCTTCTAACATCGCGCCGAGAAGCGTACAAAAAGGCTACGAAATCGCCAGGGACCATAGTCACCGATTTACCCGTTTACAAGCCGGAATTGTTGAACTTAGATGAAGGAACACGTATTCTTTTATTCAACGATGGTGCAACCGTAGGTAGGTTTGCTGGTGCGAGGAAGATTATAGGAATGCCGGGGGTTAACGAGGATGCACTTGCTGAAGTGCTTAGAGAAGCAGTTTATGGAACACGCTACAGAAAGATGTATCATGTGATTAGTTACACAGGATTACATGAAGACTTTATGGTAAAAAACCACATACTTATCCCCGAAGGTTTTGAGAATACGGTGTATAACTGGCTTTTGAATTTCCAAGACCTAACACCAGAGTATGCTGCTATGTATGAAAGGTCCAAATTTTTGAATGAGCCGGATATTTACATTTTTACAGACCCTGATTGGTCCCACCCTGATTTTCCTGGTGGGCTTGCACTCTTTGACCCAAAGAACAATTGCGCTGCGCTCTTAGGTCTAAGATATTTTGGCGAGTTTAAAAAAGGTACGCTTACACTTGGATGGTCCGTTGGAAATAGGCAAGGTTACGTTGCTTGCCATGGTGGTTTGAAGAAATATGAATTCGATGGAAAAAAATACGTTGCAGCGTTCTTTGGGTTGTCGGGTTCTGGAAAATCCACATTGACACATGCCAAACACAATGGAAAATACAAAATCACGATTGTTCACGACGATGCATTGGTGATAAATCTTGAAGACCTGTCCTCCATAGCATTGGAACCGTCATACTTCGATAAAACTTCTGATTATCCGTTAACAAGCGACGATAACAAATATTTACTGACAATCCAAAATTGTGGTGCAACAGTTGACGAACAAGGAAGAGTTGTGCCAGTTATGGAAGACATCCGAAACGGCAATGGAAGGGCAATAAAATCAAAGCTTTGGTCGCCAAACAGGGTTGACAAGATAGAAGAACCTGTTAACGCCATTTTCTGGATAATGAAAGACCCAGTGCTCCCACCAATCGTAAAGATAGAAGACCCCGTTCTTGCTTCAACAATGGGAGCAACTCTTGCAACCAAACGAACATCTGCTGAAAAACTACTTCCAGGTGTCGACCCTGAAGCGCTTGTTTTTGAACCTTATGCCAACCCGTTTAGGACCTATCCACTCTCGGAAGATTATGAAAAGTTCAAGGTGCTATTTGAAAAAGGTGTAGAATGCTACATCATCAATACAGGATTTTATTTGAATAAGAAAGTTCCGAAGGAGCTGACCTTGGAAATTTTGGAACTCATAGTTGAGCGAAAAGCTAACTTTGTTGATTGGTTCGGTGGCCTGAAAATATTAGAAATACCAGGCTTTGAGGTAAGAACTTCCGATTACGAATACAGAGAATTACTAAAAATTTCGTTCGAAAAGAGATTGGAATTTTTGAAGAACAAAGATGTTGAAAACCAGGGCTACGACAAGCTCCCAGAAGAGTGCAAGGTTTCTATCCAAAACTTGATTGCTTACCTATAAAATATCAAGGTTATCAAGTAACAAAGGATAGGTAAAGCAACAAGACATTTACTTTCTTGTAACTTTAACGAAATTGAAAAAGAGTTAGACATAGTATAAAATGATAATCGATATAAATAAATATGAAGGAATGGACTTCCCGGATATTGAGAAAGTGAAGAAAGTGTAGAAGTGAAAGAACATTAAAAAAGTTGGACAAGGAGGTGTTTTTATGGGTTTTCCACTCATAGGTGATAAGGTTCCAGAATTTACGGCAAAAACGACGCATGGTGTAATAAACTTCCCGAAAGATTATGAGGGCAGGTGGGTTGTGCTTTTCAGCCATCCAGCGGACTTTACACCAGTTTGTACAACGGAATTTGTAGCATTCCAGAAAAGGTACGAAGAGTTCAAAAAACTCAACACGGAGCTTATAGGATTGAGCATTGACCAAGTCTTCTCACACATTAAGTGGGTACAGTGGATAAAGGAAAAACTTGGTATTGAAATCCAGTTCCCGATAATTGCAGATGACAGGGGTCAGATTTCTGAACTCTTCGGTATGATTCATCCTGGAAAAGGCACTAACACAGTTAGAGCAGTCTTCATAATCGACCCAAAGGGTATTCTGAGGGCTATGCTTTACTACCCACAGGAACTTGGAAGAAATATGGACGAGATTTTGAGAATGGTTAAAGGATTGCAGGTGAACGATGAACATGGTGTTGCGCTTCCAGCGAATTGGCCAAATAACGAATTGATAGGTGACGAGGTTATTATCCCACCCGCAACTGATTGTCAAACAGCCGCGAAAAGACCTCAAGAATACGACTGTTACGACTGGTGGTTCTGCCACAAGAAACTTAAGTAATTAATTCAATACAAAGTTATAAAACAAAGTTTAAGCGGGGAGTTGAACTCCCCGCTTTTTACCTATCATGGATTTTTATCCAACAGCTCACACCTTTTTGGTTTTCCAGATATCTTTTACGTATTCTTCGATAGTTCTATCACTGGAGAATTTCCCACTTCTTGCGATGTTAAGTAGCGATTTTTTATTCCATTCTATCTTGTTTAAGAACAATTCTTCGACCTTTTTTTGTGTTTGTTCGTATGCTTCAAAGTCTGCTAACACAAAGTATTGGTCTGGCATAGGTGCAAACTTACCGTAAAGCAGGTTTTCGTATATATCTACAAAAAGTTCTGGATTATCCTTGTTGAAGTAACCGTTTCTGATCATGTCAAGAACTCTTCGTATTTTTTCGTTTTCCAAATAGATACCGAATGGGTTGTAGATACCCTTTTTTCTCGCTTCTTCTATTTCCTCTGCTTTCAAACCAAAAATGAATATATTTTCTTCCCCAACCTCTTCAAGCATTTCTACGTTAGCACCATCAAGTGTTCCTACTGTCAATGCTCCGTTTATCATGAATTTCATATTTCCGGTTCCTGATGCCTCAAAGCCAGCTGTCGATATCTGCTCGCTCACGTTAGCCGCTGGGATTATTATTTGTGCGGCAGAGACATTGTAATTTGGTATGAATACTACTTTTAGTTGTTTGCTAACAATAGGGTCGTTGTTCACAACGTCTGCAACGCTGTTGATGAGTTTGATTATCAACTTCGCCATTCTGTATCCAGGTGCAGCTTTACCTGCAAAGATAAACGTTCTTGGAACTTTCAGGTGTTTTCCTTCCTTGATTTCGTTGTAAAGATGTATTATGTGTAGTATGTTCAAAAGTTGTCTTTTGTATTCGTGAATCCTTTTTACCTGAATATCGAAAAGCGAAGACGGGTCTAATTTAACATTGATTTTGTCTTGTACGTATTTGGCAAGTCTTTCTTTATTCCACATCTTTGCTTGGTCAAGTTTTTCCAAAAACTCAGAATCATCAAGGAACGCTTCAAGCTTTCTTAGTTCATACAAATCCACAATCCATTTATCACCTATTGATTCAGTTATGAGTTTTGCTAGTGGTGGGTTACATTCTAGTAACCATCTTCTTTGCGTCACACCGTTTGTCTTGTTGTTGAATTTTTCTGGATACATTTCGTAAAAATCTTTTAGCACGGTTCTTTTAAGTATTTCGGTATGCAATTCTGAAACGCCATTTATGGAGAACGAGGCAATTGAACAAAGGTTTGCCATTCTCACTTTCTTTATGTTCCCCTCTTCGAAAACAGACATGTTGATTATTTTCTGCAAATCTCCATTGAATTTTTCGCTGACATCTTTCAAAAACCTTGCGTTGATTTCCTCAATAATCTGATAATGCCTTGGCAACATATTCTGGAGTAGCGGAGCTTCCCACTTTTCCAGAGCTTCAGGCATAACGGTGTGGTTTGTGTATGCTATTGTATTCTTGACTATTTCCCAAGCCTCTTCCCAACCGTATCCTTCTTCATCCAGGAGTATACGCATCAATTCTGGAATAGCTAATGTCGGGTGCGTGTCGTTAAGTTGGATAACCTCTGACTGCGCAAGGTCACTCAAATCGTTTCCAAATCTTCGTTTGTGCCTTCTGATGATATCTTGTATTGCTGCACTTACAAAGAAATACTCTTGTTTTAATCTCAGTTCCCTACCTTGGAAGAATGCATCGTTTGGATACAATACCTTCGATAATGTCTCAGCAAGGTTTTTCTCATACACGGCTTTTTCGTAATTACCCTTTTCAAATTCTGCGAAATTAAATTCATTTATTGCTCTTGGTTGCCACAGTCTGAGCACAGAAACAATATCGCTGTTGTAGCCTGTTATGTATATATCGTAAGGGACAGCTAACACATTGTATGTGTCAACCCACCTGAATTTCAGGCGCCCCTTATCATCTATGTAACCCTCGCTTTTTCCAAAGAATCTTACAGTCACTGCCTCTTCTGGTTTTGGAAATTCCCAAGGATAGCCGTTCTTTTGCCAGTCATCTGGTAATTCTTTTTGGAATCCGTTTTCGATTTCTTGTTTGAATAATCCATACTGATACCTTATTGTGTAACCATAAGAAAGATAACCAAGTGTTGCTAACGAATCGAGAAAACAAGCTGCAAGTCTACCAAGTCCTCCGTTACCAAGAGCTGCGTCTTCTTCGAGCAGTGCAATTTCGTCGAGCGAAAGACCATATGAAGCAAGCAATTCTTTTACTTCATCTTCGAGTTGCAAGTTGAGTATGTTGTTGTATAAAAGCCTTCCAATGAGGAACTCCATCGAAAGGTAATTTAGAATTCGTAGGTCTTTTCTCTTCAGTATTACTTCCTCAGTATTCAACCACTTTTCTGCTACTAAATCCCTAATGGAATAGGATAAGGCTAAGAATTTTTGAAAAAGTGTGGAATGTTCTTTGTGCTCTGCAAGTGTATGATTTAGATGGTATTCAAACTGTTTGGGAATTTCTACCAACTTGCCATTTATATGTTTTGACTTTGCTGTTCTTAGCACCGTTTTGCACCCCTCTTCACTAGCATTTTTCATTTTTAAAGCTTTCCTTATAGCTTTTTTGAATCGGTTCCAATTCAAGTTCTAAAAAAAGCAAAATACCAGGATAAAGTTTACACCAAAAACTTGAAAAAGTCAAATTATGGTCATAACTAGCCAAATAATTGATGATATTTCACCTTACGTCGATAATCTCCTTTAATCTTATAAAATGCCAGATTTTTGAAATACGATTACATGAAGTAATCTGTCAATTCAGGATGGATTTCCAGCTCATAGTCTTCGGGAATAAACTCACTGTCAAAGTAAACTTCGAATAACCTTTTCAGTGCTGCTTCGACAAGTTGGTTGAGTGTGTAATCTTTTGTGAGTTCGCTGTTCACAATAGCATATACTTTGTACTGGTCCATAACGACGGCAACGATTGGTTTGGTTTCGTCAATTTCGATTATCTCCGTATCCACTACATGGAAGATTTTATCAATTACAATTGCAGACTGGTCATCTTTTTCCATAAGCCATTCGATGGGGTTATCTGAGGCAAGGAATCCTGTTAACTTTATTGTGGGAATCGCTTCGATGGGAGCGTAGAACTCGATACGGAAATTACCGTAATACTTACTATTGACAGGTTTTAGCTCGATTTTTGTCTGGGATTTAGAAAGTTGATTCATTACTTTAGCAAGATTGTTCTTCTCATCTTTGTGCACGTAAGTAACATTCACACCATCTAAGAACTTCATTTTTTCTCCTCCTTTGGATTAATACAGTTTAAAAATTTTCAATGGATTTTTGATGTAATCAGCCATCATGTGGACCATAACACCAGAAAATGCACTAATTCCGAAGAATACGGCCGAATTGCTCTTTGGAGATGCAAATAAGTAAACCAAAAGACCATAAATTGCGGCGAATGTAATTGAATGTGCAAATCCTCTATGGGAAAATATCGGGAGCGAGAGAAATAGATTGATGAGGCTGATACCTATTATCATAGATATCGCAACCGAGAGTGCTAATATGCCTTCTTTTGTAATTACACTCAACTGTTGGATGGTGAGCAACTTTTGGTATATAAAAGTTGTGAAGACGTATATGCTAAAGGCAAGTGAAATAGCCTTTGTAAAGTTCCTTAGGGGGGCATTAGAACTGTCCAAATCTGGCAAGTCGCTTCCAAGAATAAACACAGCGTAGCTGATGGAAATTTCTATAGGGGTTGGGGAAAAGCTTTTGTTCAGGAGTTTTGAGACAAAACCATATATGAATAAAAAAACAGGATACGAAATCATACCTATCCTTAAATGTGTCGTAAGGTTTGGCATCGTTTGAACCTCTCTTTCATTACATCAGTGTATTTTCTAAATGTTTTATTCTTTCTTCGATAGAAGGGTATGTTCCCGATATGAAGTTTATTTTACCTTGTGCATCTGTACAATTTGGGTCTACGAAGAAGTGGTATCTTATGAATGAAAATTCCGTATCGAATTTATAGCAATTTTCCATTGCCTTTGAAAGTAATTTAATCATAACCTCTTTTCCAAGAATTTCTGCTGCGAAAAGGTCAGCATCGAATTCTTTACTCACACTTACAAAGACGTTTGAAAGGAAACTCAAAGGAATAAATAGAGTCGAGACAACCATTATCGTAGAGTGAAGGACTACACCGTTTGCAATCTTTCGCCTGTTTATTTTACCTTCATTCCAAGCTTTTCGGAGTTTTGCTATCTTTTCGCGTGAAAGCTTATAAATTAGCATTGGGCTTCCAAACGTTCCACTTACAGTGGTCAAATAATCTGTATCTTTGTGGATTATATGATAGAGTTCGTGAAGCAATAAAGCTTTCAGCTCTTCGGTTTGCAGTTTTTTTAACGCTCCACTTGTAATGCAAATTGTATGTGTATGCTCTCCACGTCCAACGGCGAGTGTGTTAATAGATGGGGAGTTTATAGGCATCAGTTCTATGTCAGATTGGATGTTCAAAGAAGATTTTAGTTCGTTAAGCAAATCCTTAGCTACTTTTACTTCTACATCTATTGTTCTGTCGGAACTTTTGAGACTCATGAGCCTGATAATTATTTTCTCAACAACAGACAAACCAAAAAGGACCTGCAACAAGGAGAATAACCCGAAAACGATTGTAAATACAACTACAGTTTTTAAAAGGGTATCTAATATGAGACCGAGTAAAATGCTGAGTGTAATGAATATCACTATAACAATATACATGGAGATTGTATTTGATAGCTTTCGGTCTAGTTTTGTTTTTTTTATCTCAGCTAATTTAGTCATTTTTTCATCCTTTCTACTATCTTTTAGTCAGCCATTGTTCAAAAGGTGGGTTTCTGTAAGCTTCAATAGCTATCGTATTTACTAATTCTTCAAAACTGAGGCCGTAGGCTTTGGCAGACATAGGTAAGTCACTCAGTTCAGTCATTCCAGGCAAAGTATTCACCTCAAGGAAGTAGAAAGTTCCGTTACTCACAATTCCATCAACTCGCGCGAAGTGTTTACAGCCGAGTTTGTTGTATATGTTCAATGCAATATCTTCAACCTCTTTTGTCATTTCCTCTCCAATTTGGGCTGGAATTATGAATTCCGTCATACCATCTGTGTATTTGGCCTCATAATCGTAGAAAAGCTTTTTTGGGCGAAGTTCCAGAATGGGCAGAACCGTGGGTTTCCCTTCGATATCGATTATCGATACAGTTATTTCCGTGCCCTTTATGTATTCTTGAACAATCATTTCATTATAATTATTGAATTCCAAAGTTAAAGCTTCTACCAGCTCTTTTTCCGAAAAGCAAATATGCGTTCCTATACTTGAACCTTCTTTTCTCGGCTTTATTACACAAGGTATTCCTACTACTTCTTTCACTCTTTGGATACCGTTTTGGATGAACTCCTGTTTTGACAAAAGGATAAATTTTGGAACAGAGACGATATCCTGGACGTAGAGATTGCAGATGTATTTATCGAATGCGATAATGCTTGTCTCCATACCTGAACCTGCGTAAGGTACTCCGATTGAATCGAGAATTGCTTGCAAATGCCCATCCTCTCCGAAAGTGCCATGCAATATATTGAAAATGACATCGTATTCTCTAAGTTGCCTCAAATTATCCATTTGCGATAAAGTGAAGTCTATTTCATCTACTTTGTGTCCAAAGGTTTTGAGTGCTTGAGCTATTCTTTTTCCACTTCTTATTGAGATTTCCCTTTCTCTTGATATTCCGCCAAGCAGAACAGCTATTTTCAATTATCATCAACCTCCAGATATTTTGGTGTAGCTGTGCACCATCTAATATTATCGTCGACTATGTACTTCTGATTACTAGTTCGGGTTTCAATATGTATTTTTTCGGCTTTTCTTTAAGTTTTCCGGAAATTCGTTTTATCAACATTTCCGCTGCCAAACGCCCCATTTCTGCGATAGGTTGTCTCACAGTTGTAATTTCCAGAACTTGGGCAATCGGGAGGTCATCAAAACCACATACTCGGACATCTTCTCCAACTTTCAGCCCCATAGTTCTTGCGACTTCTATTATTGGAACAGCTAAGTAATCTGTTGTTGTGAATATGGCACATCGCTTAAATCTGTAGAATATGCGTCGTGCAACTTCAAACGTGCTTTCCCAGTCCAAAGGCACGTAGTAAACTTTATCAATACTTCTACCTTTTTTTTCAAGCGATTCCTGAAATCCTTCGAGACGTTCATCGAAAACTGTACTTTCAAGTTCGTGGGTCTTTCTGTGGGTTACTACGAATATATCCATATCGAAATCTGCAAAGTAGTCTCCAGCAATAACTCCACCGTAGTAATTGTCGACCATTATTGAATCATATTCGTCTGAATCTTGCTCAATACACACAACAGGGGTTTGGGGCTTTATGATATTACTTAACACCCTGTCAGCATTTACAGCATCTACTATAAGCCCATCTGTGGAAAGAAGTATGTCGGAAGACCTCTTTAGAGCCTCGTACTTTTTCTCGTTGTAAAGAGGATACAAAAGTGAGGAATAGCCATATTTGAATAAGACTTCGTCAATAGCTGACATCAATATTTGATAAAAATCACCCTTCATTTCTGGGGTTATCACGGTTATAAGCTGGCTTGAGCCTGTTGACAATCTCCTAGCATGTGGATTTGGAAAATACCCAAGGATTTTTATCGCTTCCAACACCCTTTGCCTTGTGTTTTGATCAACATGGGGGCTGTTGTTGAGAACTCTTGAGACAGTCCCAACCCCAACTTTTGCATACTCCGCAACATCTTTTATGGTTACTCTTTGGAAACTTCTCTTTGTCTTAGCCATTCCAATATCCCTCTCCTCGCGATATCAAATGCAAGAAGCGTGCTTCTCTTTCTTATCATTTCCCTGTTTCCTCTCAAATGATGTGTGAAAGTGTGGGTAAATGAATTGGATGAAAAGGCAAAACAAACAGTTCCAACAGGCTTTATTTCAGTTCCACCGGTTGGACCTGCTATGCCAGAAACAGCGATTGAGAAATCACTGTTAAGAAGGATTCTGACATTCTCAGCCATCGATTTTACGCATTCTTCACTCACAGCTCCATATGTGTTGATTATAGATTCTGGGACCTTTAATAGGGTGGTCTTAACTTCGTTTGAATAGGCTACGATAGAACCTTTGTAAACTTTTGAAACCCCGGGGATATCAACAAATTTAGAAGAAATCATACCACCGGTGCAAGATTCAGCAAAAGAAATAGTCAGGTTATTCTCACTCAAAAGTTTGTAAACCACATCTTCAATACTATCGTCATCGGTTGCATATACGTATTCGCCTAAGGCATTTAGAAGTTCAGAAGCCACTCTGTCTATCTCTTCTTTCAAGTCTATACTTCCAGTGAGTCTAACCTCGACACCTCTTTCATACGAGGCCATCGTGGCAACCGTAATATTTGGGTTTGAATAGATGATGTCTTTGTATTCATCCATTAACACAGCTTCTGGAATTCCTAACGTCTTTATTCTTCTTGTGTAAAGCGCATCATCACTTTTTATTGTTTGAGTAATGCTTTCGAAAATAGGTATCATTTCAGCGGGTGGACCTGGTAAAATGAGAACGATTTTTCCATTTACTTTTAACATTTGACCCGGCGCGGTTCCAACGGGGTTGTTTAACACGGTCGCCCCTTCAATAACCATGGCTTGTTTTCTCACACTTTCTGGAGCTTTGCCGTAATATTTCAAAGCCCTCTCCACCAATTCTTGCGCAATTTTTTCGTCTGTAACAAGCTTGCGCCCAAGAGCCTGAGCCATTGCTTCTCTTGTTAAATCATCTTCAGTAGGTCCTAATCCGCCAGTGGTAATAAGCAAGTCTGCTTCGAGTAGACCTGCTTTGAACCTTCCAACGAGTATCTCGAGTTTATCAGGTAGAGTTTCTATGCGGACGACATAATATCCCAAGGCTTTTAGTTTTTCACTCAGGTATTTCGAATTCGTATCTACGATAAGTCCCTCGACGAGTTCGTTGCCTATTGAGAATATTATTGCATTCCTCAGATACATCCCCCGCTTCGATTGGTGAGTGATTTAAAATTAAACAAAAAGAGCCATTAAGAATTATACCATAAAAAAAGAAAAGCTACACCTTAAGTGTAGCTTTTTGACTTATCAAATTCTATTTGGCGTGCCCGGCGGGACTTGAACCCACAACCTCCAGATCCGCAGTCTGACGCTCTATCCAGTTGAGCTACGGGCACGTCTTTTCTCTAACCATTCAAAAATGGGTGATGAGACATTTGAAACTCATCACCCAAACTTTCACTGTTGGCGGAGAGAGAGGGATTCGAACCCTCGGTGGAGAAACCTCCACACTTGCTTAGCAGGCAAGCGCCTTCGACCACTCGGCCATCTCTCCGCATAATCGTAACTGATTAGTAGCATCTTTGCGTTAAGATTGTACCACATACTAAAAAAATTTCAAGGGGGAAAGTGCCAAAGAAGAAGTTGTGGTATAATTAAAATCAAGGGCTGATATTTTTTAAGATTATTTATCAAGTGTAGGAGGGGAAAAACTATGGGGTTTCGAAAACACATTGCTTTGCCTGAACTTTCTTTTGTCTCTTTCACTAAGTTGATTGTTCTTTTAATATTATCGCTCTTTGTCTATGTTTACGCATATACGAATTCGTTTGCTGATTGGTATGGTTTGTCGTACATCAAGCCTTCTTTAGTAGCGCAAAAGTTTATAGATAATTCTGCTCATGAACTGACACCTTTTGACAACTTGGTTGTCTATTATTCATTCGAATCAAATGCAAATCCCAGGAAACCGTTGATAATTTCTAGTGGGTTTACTCTGAAGAGTACAGTTCTTAACCATTTACCGATATCTCCGATAAGATACAGTGTTGTTGGAGCAAGTTATGACATTTCTGCAAAGCTGATAGAAACGTTAATTGGTAATATGAAAAAAGGCATCATTTTGGGTTTTTCAGGAAAGCTTGGAGTTGATTATGAAACGGTAAGTCTGCTCGTAGGGAACTCCCGAGATTTTGATGATTTTACAACGAGTGATTTAAAACACTATAATACCGCATCAATTGTAAACTTAATTGGTTCAATAGAACTTTTCGTTCAACTACCAATGGATTTTAAACACTTTCCGGATATGTTAGTGCATGTTGGATACAACATAGGTGCAAGTCTTTTTGGACCATTTACACCGAACTTTGAATATATCGAAGGAGAGTATGAAAGAGCATTTAGCAACCTCTCTTTCGGATTGGCTTTACGTTACAAGTTCTAACTTCTTGATTTGTTGACTAGATATTGGTCAAGGGTGAGTGTAAATGCGCCTGATTACATTGGAATTTAAAAGAGTTATCTCACGTCCTGTTACGTATATAGTATTATTAGGCTTGCCGATACTTTTTATCTTACTCGGCGGCGTATTTTTTAATTCATTTGGTGCAGATAGTTTGAAAATAGGGGTTTATAGCGAAGACAAATCGCCACTCTCCAAGTTCACTGTTGGAGTTGTCATGTCTTTGTTCCATGGAGGGACAATTCAATACGTCGGTCCAGATTATGTTGAAAAACTTAAGAACGGGGAGCTTAATGCAGTTGTTATAATCCCAAGTGATTTTACTACATCTTTGTTTTCGGCAAGGCAGACGGAAATTAGGTATGTTCCAAGTCCTGTTGATACACAACTTTCAGCAGCAGCTTACCTTGTTTTTAAAAAACTCTTCGAAGATTTAAGTGGAGGTCCATTTTTCAATCCAAAAGTACTCCAACAGATGTATACTTCATCGAGTGTGCCTGCTCCAAAACTTGTTACGGACAAAGAAGTGAATTTTAGTCAAGTATTCGCACCAAGTTTGATTCTTTTGATAACTATGTTTGCTGCAATGTTGATAGGCGCAGGAAGTGTGGCTAGTGACAAAGAACGTGGTCTATTTTTGTATTATTCCATTGGAAAGATAAAGTCTCACCATTATTACCTTGCTAAGTTCACGACTACTTTTCTTATATCTTTCGTTGCGGGCTTGGTTTCTTACTTTATCTTTCTGATAAATGGGGTTTCCATGAGTATTCTAGTTGTCTTAATCATTATTTTATCAAATGCTCTGTTTCATACAGCCTTAGGAATAGCGATATCGGCATTTTCTCAAAACACCATGTCATCAAATCTTATCGCCGCAATTTTGGGCGTTCTGTTACTTTTCTCCAGCGGTTCGTTAATGCCTGTATCATCTTTACCAGAAATAGGAAAGAAGATTTTGAATGTTATTCCCATATATAAATCAGTCTACTTACTTCGCATAGCACAGCTTTTCTCAACAGAAAGCGATTTCAAGGTTATAATATTTAAAAATCTTCTTTTTTCCATCGTAGGTGCGTCTATTTTTGTTGCATTATCAATCGTGTGCATTAAAAAAGAGTTTTCACCAAAAAGAGAGTTGACAATTTGAGAAAAGAGAAAGATGATAAGCATAAAAAATGGAAAATGAAAAGACGGAGGGATAAGTTTGGGAGAGATGGTAAAGCTTATTTTTGTGCTGTTGTTGGTAATTTTGGTCGTTATCATTTCAGTAAATTCTAAAAGGCAAATTTCATTGGGTTGGCAGACCTCTCAACACGTTAGCGAAAGTCTCGATACTTTGGTTCCAAATGTTGCACAAAGCGTGCAATCTGAAAGTTCGGAAAAAGTTCCACAATCCTCAGTAGCCTCAGAAACTTACGCTCAATCCACAAGTTCTCAAGTTAGCACGCAAGATACAGCCGGACCCGCCGGATATACCGGGGACACAGAACACTCAACAACCAGTGCTGAAACTTTGAAGACCGGTGATACAACGGACACACTGTTGATACCGCTTGTAACTACCGCAACGGAAGCTACCAACATGACAGCTCTGGACATATATAATGAATTGAAAGAAGTTGAACAGGCTGCTAGGAAATATATAAGTGGAGGTTTTAAGATATCAACTCTCAATTCGCAGTCGATTTATTCCAAAGGCTACATGGGTGAGTATTTGGCAGAAAGATACGAGGTGGGTTACAAGCTTTCCGGAGAAGGGTACACCATATTCATTAAACCAAAGTACGAAATTCCTGTTAACGTTTTGGAAGAACTTGCTGGGAAACCTAATATTCGGTTGGATGGACAAAGTGTAGTGTATGAGTTTTGGATAAGAGCGTACAGATAATGGTGGATGATAATTCACGATAAAAGTGAGAGGCTGGACCCACTTCTGCGGAAAGGGGGAAGCAAAATGAGAAATAGGGGGATTGCTGTGATTGTTTTAGCTGTATTGGTTTCGGCTATAGCTTTTTCCCAACTCATCATTTCCCATGAGTCGGGATTTTACGAGAGCCCATTCCAAGTAGAAATCAAATCAACAGTCGGTGGGCAAATTTACTATACCATGGATGGTACTGACCCAGTCATTGGTAATAAAGGGACTGTTGAGTATGAAACAACTATACCTATAGTTGAACGATATGATAATACGCTCATTTATATTCCAACATCTCCTTTATATTGGAAAAAACCCGAAGGAGAATTCAAAAAAGCAACAGTTCTAAAAATTGTCGAAGTTGTGAATGGAAAGGTTACCGATAGCTGCTGTTAGAACATACTTCGTAGGAATACACCACGACTTACCAGTTGTTTCGATAATTACAGACCCGTCAAACCTTTTTGATGAAGAAAAGGGTGTTTACGTTCCTGGTAAACTCTTTGATTCCGCGAACCCTGAGTGGAGTGGTAACTACCACCAAAGGGGAAGCGAGTGGGAAAGAAAGGCTATTATGGAATATTTCGAAAATGGAAAACTTGTTTACCGGACGGATGTAGGTTTGAGGATCCATGGTGAATACACTCGGAATTTCCCGATAAAATCTCTCAGGCTGTATGCAAGAAACAAAGAAGGAGAGTTCACCTATCCATTCTTTGGAAGGAAAGGTTACAAAAAGCTTATTTTGAGAAACTCTGGCAACGATTGGGAAACAACGTATATTCGAGATTCGGCAGTGCAAGAAATCTTTAAGGGGTTAAATTTTGACACACAAGATAATTATCCTGTTGTTCATTACATCAACGGAGAATACTGGGGTATAAGCTATCTGATGGAGTATTACGACCAAAGATACCTGCAAGTAAAACACGGGGTTAATGAGAAAAACACGGTGATTATAAATGGCGATCTGAGTATACAAGACGGAAAAGAGGGCAACCAGGAAAGTTTTGTCAAACTCGCCGAGTTTGTTAGAAACAACGATTTATCAAAACCAGAAAATTATTCGTATGTTGCGGGCATGATAGATATTGACAGCTATATAGACTACAAAATTGCTGAAATCATAGCCGGAAATATGGACTGG
Organism: Fervidobacterium sp.; assembly: GCF_059913585.1. Lineage (NCBI taxonomy): Bacteria > Thermotogati > Thermotogota > Thermotogae > Thermotogales > Fervidobacteriaceae > Fervidobacterium > Fervidobacterium sp. The sequence goes on along the minus strand of NZ_DBOLZL010000011.1, from coordinate 45,306 downwards.
CCCGGTAACAACGAACGGATGTGGCGAGTTTTGAAGCCTGAGGACAAGCCTTTTGGAGACGGTAAATGGAGATGGATGATGTACGACACTGACCTTTCGTTCTGGGAGCCAACACATAACACATTAAAAGTAGCAATGTATGGTGACCCAAATGTTTGGGTTACTGTAACGGTGGGGGCCACGTCGACACTACTTTTCAGGAAGCTATTAGAAAATGAAGACTTTAAGAATAAATTCCTGGAGAGGTTCGACTATATACTGAACGTAGTATTTGATGAGGACAGGGTTGTAAAAATCATAGACGAACATGCAAATCGGATAAGGACAGAGATAGCCTTACACTCCAGACGTTGGGGAAAACCACATATGAACTTGTGGGAACGACGTGTGGAATGGATGAAAATATTTGCTAAACAACGAAAATCATATATTATCCAGTATTTAAATGAAACATTCGGAAAAATCAAGTGATTTGGATTATTAAATTTGTGCACGACTACTTTGGTTTGTTGTTTAAATGCTTTGTTTTACGATAATTTTCGTATAACACTTTCTCATGAGCAAATGATAAAAAAGGAATAAAAAGAAGCAAAAATTAGAAAGACCGCCTTTCGTCAAAAAATTGTGAAAGGCGGTCTTTTTTTATCCATGCTAATTTTGAGGTGAAAAATCATCATCTGGAAAAAAGTCTAAATCTTTAATTTTTAGCGAAGTAAAACTTTGTTGTTAATTGAAAATTCGTATTACTTACATTATGATTTATGTTGAGTTATCATTCAAGATAGAACATCTGCCTTTTGAGTTTCTTCTTATTTTCTTTTAATCCTAAGAACTTTGGGAGGTGTGGTTTTTCTATGGGTGACAAAAGGTCTACTGGTAAGACAAAGGATTCTAACAACTTAGCTTTCCACGAAAGGGAACACTGGGGCAGTAAGTTAGGGCTGATCCTTGCGATGGCAGGTAACGCGATAGGTTTGGGAAACTTTTGGAGGTTTCCATATCAAGCTGCCAAAAACGGCGGCGGAGCTTTTATGATTCCGTATTTTACTGCCCTACTGTTCATGGGAATACCTCTTTTAATAATAGAGTGGTCCATGGGACGATATGGTGGACGATACGGATATGGAACTATAGGACCTATGGTCTACCTGCAAGCCAAAGAAGGGGCAAGCAAAAAAGTAGCCTTAGTTCTTGGTGCTTTGGCTGGAGCGATTGCACTCTCTGTTGTTGTATTGTTGAACTCTTACTACAATCATATAATAGGATGGACGCTTGGTTATGCATGGTTGACAGCAACTGGCGGATATATGGAGCCTTCAGTTGATACAGTTTCGTATTTTGTTCATTATATTCAAAGCCCTTCGTTGGTTTTCACTTTCTGGATAATTACCTTGGCGATATTGTGGTATGTAGCACGAGGCGGTGTTCAGAAAGGTTTAGAAAGATTGGCAAAAATTGCAATGCCGTCAATATACGTGTTTGCATTGATTCTTCTCATCAGAGCACTCACACTCGGCTCACCTGTTAAACCTGAATGGACACCTCTCAAGGGGCTGGACTTTTTGTGGGCACCTCGATGGAATGAACTGAACTGGTCATCAACACTTGCTGCGGCAGGTCAAATATTCTTCACCCTTTCACTTGGAATGGGTATAATCCAAAATTACGCTTCTTATTTGAAAAAAGAAGATGATATAGTAACTTCCGCGGTTGCTACTGCTTCGCTAAATGAATTCGCAGAAGTAGTCCTCGCCGGTACTATAGTGATACCTATCGCCTTTACTTTCCTTGGACCGGAAGGATTGAAGAGCGGTGTTGGACTTTCTTTTATAGCCTTGCCAAACGTATTTAGAACGATGGTGGGGGGTAATGTGATTGGAACATTCTGGTTCTTGCTACTCTTCTTTGCAGGTCTCACAAGCTCTATAGCGATGTTCAACTACTTGGTAGCATTCTTAGAGGAACAGTTTGGAGTTGAACGCAAGAAAGGTTCGTGTGTGATATTCGCACTTTATATAGTCGCAGGCTTACCTATCGCGCTGGAGCCAATAATTACAAAAACAAGTGAACTTTTCTATCTTACAGAACTGGACAACTGGGTAGGTTCTTACTTGTTAGTTGTTTTAGGATTGATTGAAATAATATCAGCTGTTTGGCTATTCAAAGAGAAAGGTTTAGAAGAAATCAATAATGGGAGTTACTGGAAAGTGCCAAAATGGTTCTATTCAATAGTCATGAAATTGATAACTCCAGCGTTCATAATTATATTGCTTGTATTTTCGACCATCGATTACGCCAAAAATGGTTATCTAAAAATAGTGCCAGATTTTGCGAAAAATTATCCAAACTTAATTCCATGGGTCTTTGCTGCAAGGTCAGTTATGGTTTTCATATTCGTGCTTAGTTTTATATTGGTTTATAAGTCTCTAGATAATATGCAGAAAAACAGGGTAGGTGAGAAATAATGAGCACATCCGCATTGATTTTTATGCTTACCAGTTGGGGATTCATAGGTCTACTCTCTATAGCTGCAATAGGGACTATTTTAAAGAATTCAAAAAAAGCAAAATAAAAACTTCAAACATATACAAGCCGCCTTACAAAGGCGGCTGTATGTTTTTGTTCACATGACCAACTTTATCCGGTTCAGAAATTGTTCCCAAAAGAATTTAACTGTGCATTACTAAGACTCCTAAGGTTGTGATAAAAGTCCGTAGAGACTGACTTTAATTACTTAGGTTGCAACGTTCCGGCGAAAACTTGCCAAACTAAGATTGTTTTCGAAACAAAGCTCAAGATGATAAAAAGTATCATTGTTGCATTGATAATATAAGTAGTAAAGTTCCAAAATCAGAGATACCTACAAGCATAGCTATGATGACCATCATGATGGAGGAAGAGATTGAATACTCCGCCCATCTGAATGGGTTAATACCTTTACTCAGGTCTTCATTGTACTTTTTGTTGAATACTGTAGCAACTAGTAGATGGAAAATAAACGTTATGAATGGGAGGGAGGCTATAAGATAAGCGAGCTTAACATCGAAGAGATTTTCCACTGCTGGGATTAGACTGCGTGTAGTTTCATCGAATTTCAAAAATCCCCTTATTATGGTTACTGAAAAGTCGTTTGCAAGAACTAATACTAGTATCCCTTGCATAAGATGGAAAATTGCTGCAAACAGATTTAGTCCCCTCAACTTGGTAAGCTCACCGTTCTTCATCTTAATACCCCATTTTCGTATGTTATATTTCCGGAGGAGTGACCCGAACAACCCAATCCCCCGGGTATTTGGTTTTGATTTCACTGATTAGATTAACAACTTTAGATACATTTCTGGTTTTAACGAAGAACTGGTAACGATATTTGCTTGCAACTTTAGATACGGGGTGTTCAGAAGGACCAAGTATTTCTATATACAGCCCTTCTGCGTTGAAAATTTCGTTGTAAACAGCGTCTATTGTTTCTCTGGCTATTTCTTCCGATTGGTTTGAATACATAACATGCACAACATCTGCGAATGGAGGGTAATTCAATTCTTTTCTTAACGATAATTCGCGTTCGTAATAATCTGTAACATTTTGTGCACTTGCGTAAACGATTACAGGATTGTTCGGGTCGTAGGTTTGTATGACAGCTTTGCCTTTTTCTTTTCTTCCAGCTCTACCGATGACTTGAACAAGGAGTTGAAAAGTTCTTAGTGGAGCGTTTATATCAGGATAAGATATTAACGCATCAACGTCAACGATTCCAACAAGACCTATTCGATAGATATCTAGTCCTTTCGTTATCATCTTCGTCCCTGTAACGATTTCCAATTTTCCTTCTCTTAAAGCCTCGAGGATTTTTTTCAGTTTTTCAGGTGTGTCAACAATTTCTGCATCTATTCGTCCAATATTTTTACCAGGGAAGAGCTCTCTGAGTTCTCTTTCTATCTTTTCAGTTCCCGTGCCTTTGTCTGTGAATAGTTGAGAGCCACAAACTGGGCACATATTCGGAACACCTTTTTCCAAACCACACAGATGGCATTTCAACTTTTCGGAATCGGAGTGGTAAGTCATCGACACATCACAGTTGTCACATTTCACAATATGACCACATATAGCACATTGAACCCTTGAAAATCCCTTTCGACGGGTGAATATCAAAGCTGACATGCCCCTGTTTAGGATGTTTGTAATTTCTTCGTGAAGTGTTTTAGATATCGAACGTGTCACTTTCTTTTCTTTTCTCATGTCGATGATTTTGACTTCTGGTAATTCTACGTTGAATCTTTTTGTAAGAACGTGGAATTTGTAGATTCCATCCTTTGCAAATTTGTAAGTTTCAAGATGTGGAGTTGCAGAGCCAAATATCACGGTTACTGGAAAGTGATGGAGTATCTTTCGCACATCGTAATATGGCTCATTATTGTTGTAGTATCCTTCGTCTTGTTCTTCATCAACAACGACAAGTTTTAAATTCTTCAAAGGAACAAAGAGTGCACTACGTGGACCAACAAGGATGTTTATTTCCCCTTTTACTGCTTTTGACCATATCTCTACCCTTTTTGCATCCGTCTGGTAGCTGTGATACACCGCGATGGAGATATCTGGGAAGTGTTTTCGCAGTCTTGCAATGGTTTGCTCTGTTAGTGATATCTCTGGCACAAGGTAAATGACATTGCCAAAGTTCAGAGCGTGTTTAATAACATCTAAATAAACTTCTGTTTTTCCACTTCCTGTAGGACCAAAAAGTAGGTGTTTTGATTGCGCTTTTCGGTCGTTTAGTTCTTCTAAGATGTTTTCTACGGCTTTATGTTGTTCGTCTGTTAGCTTTCTTTTCATGCTAAGTTGTTCAGTTGTTCCGCCTGTAATTGGTTGTTCTGTTATTTCAACGACACCTTTGTTTTTTAGTTGCACTAAAACACTTTTTTCTATACCTTCGTCTTCCAAGTCGCCTAGTATATCACTAACGGTTGATATTCCCTTTAAAAGCAGATAATTTACAACTACCGATTGTTTTGAGGTCAATCGTAATCTTGCTAATTCTTCTGGTGAAGCTACAAGCTTTACATATTCTTCTTTGCCCCTAGGTCTTGGCTTTTTAGTTTCGAAATCGCGGAAGATTCTAACCAACCCATTTTCGATGTACTCTTTTGCTTTACTTATTTTCTTGAATTCTTCATACTTCATCCTTGGAAGGTTGAACAACGGGGTAGCACTTTCAACAAATAGTGTGAAGTATTTATCAAAGCTTGGAGGAAATGACAAGTCGAACAATCGACCTATTGGATAACCCAAAGCAAGTGAGCAGTCTATAAATGCATTTAGTCGGGCATTGTCGATAAATGAAACATAATCGCAACGTTCAATGATTTTCGGCACATTAGATGAATTCAATCTTATTTTTTCAAGGTCAATAAGCTCTTTTATGTTACTCTTCCATATTTCTTCGATACTCTCAAACTTCCGAATCACATACGCCAAAGTCTTTTTATTTCTAAAAGATACCAAAACCCTTTCTCCAAGGGTTATGTCTTCAGCAGAAGAGTATACGAACATCTTGTTTTCAGAGTAATTCGATATTGCTACAACGTAATACATCATTACCTGCTCCTTTTGTTTAACTATCTTGGTCTTTCAATACTGCGAAACTACGGCATCAGAAATTGTCTTTATCGTTTCCATTTTCTTTGTTGTGGAAGTGAGGTAAAAGCCATGGACATATGGTGCAAGCTTTTCAATTATGGAGATGCACTGATTAATTGAGTATTGTTCTAAATGTGTATCATCTTTCTGCCAGAAGTATTCTTTTGGAACGAAAACACCCGGGACTTTTGAGTAATGCTCAAGTTGTTGAAAGGATTCAAAAACCATGAGAGCAATGTAGATTTTCGTTCTTTTGAAAAGTTCTTCAGTTTCAGATTTTTCAAATAATTTTAAAATAGTCTCGGAATTGAAGACAGGTTGCGAGACGAAAAATTGGCATCCGTTTTGCATTTTGAGTTCCATTCTTTCCAAAGTCTGGTTCAAATCTTTCTCAAACGGACTAAAGACACCTCCCGCATTGAACGAAAAAGAACCAAATATTTTCAAACCTGCGAGGTCTTCACCCTTTTCGTTTAGTAGCTTCGTTAGTTTGAATACATCGTAAATACTAAAATCCTCAATACTCGATGAAAACGGATAGGTTCCAACTCTTGGGTCATCTCCCGAGAGAATCAAGAGATTCTTAATACCAAGCATGTGTGCAGCGATTAAATCACCTTCTATTCGGATTGCATTTCTCGTAGTTCGTGAAAAATGCATCAGCACCTCTAATCCCATTTCTACCAACATGTGAGCAGGTGCTATGGGAGATACCCTTGCACTTCCCATGGGTAAATCCGTGACTGCAATTATCTGGGCTCCATGTTCAACAGCTTCTTTGCAAAAAGATAAGTATTTGTCTGGATTTGTTCCCCTTGGAGGAAGTGTCTCTAGTATAAACCGATAATCAAAAAATGTGGATTTATTTATTCCCCCCATATGGCAACACCTCGAGTACTAAAGGATGAGAGAAGGTTATGAGTTCTTGCAAAACAGTCTTTATTGTTTTAGGGCTTTCTTAGTTATCACAAATGAGCTTTCTGGTTGTTTCTGATAGGTATGCTTTTACGACGTTGTATTCACTCTTTCTGAGTTTTTCCAAAAGATACTTTTTCAAAAGTCTTGGCTCCTTTGTTACCTCATATCCTTTTAAGAAGTAATTTTCATCTTTTTCGAGGTAGTACATGATTTCGTAGTATTCTGGTAGACGTTTGGTTACGTTTTCCATTTTTGAACGTAAAAGGCTTTCAAGGTCTTGTCTTACAACACCCTTTGGGATGCCTGTTTTCAGATAGTTGTAAATAGTCAAGCAGGACTCTACATCGTTGATATTTCTAGATTTTGCAATCTGTTCTTCAAAGTAATTTTCTATGTCTTCAAGTGCTTGTCCAGCGTAAAGAGCAACATCCATGTGGGGGTCCTTTTGCAGTATCCGGAGGTATTTCATATTCTCCTCAACATCGATACCATGCGTTATATATGTGACAAGCTTTCGAGTAACTGCCTTCTTTTCAGATGTGTTTCCAATAATAATGGTTGCCTTTACTGGAAGGACCGATTTTACAGTTTCGTCGATATTTAGCCGGATCTCCGGTGGTAGTGGTATGTTGAAGAAGTTTTCAATTTCTTCATTTTTCAAAGGAATAAAGAAAAGCCAGGATAATGGATACGCTAACACGAAAAGAACAACTTCCGGTAAATTCTTTCGTTCAATGTAAAAAAGAACTGCAGAAATGAGTATGACGATAAAGTTCTCCAAGCGGAGTCCATAATAAAGTATGGAGAAAAGGTTAAGTGAAACTATAATCAGGTTAGTGCCTGAAAGTATCTTGCGACCTAACTGCTGGTGTTTGTTGGCAAAAAATTTATTCCTATTCTTTGGACCTTTGGATTTTGTAAGATTGGAGTTCTTAACATACCTCGATTTCATACTTACCAGCCAACCTCTCAAGTATTTTTGACTTTCCTTGAGCGTCGCAAACAGCCAAGAGAGCTTTTAGAATGATTTTACCATTTGTAGGGTATGCTACTAGCACGTCTGATTTTCTGAAAGTATTTACTATGGAGTGATGATATTCGGGATTGTAGGTTATACACAGTTCCTCGTAAGGTATGCCAAATCTTTCTTTTCGTTTCTCGAAGACTTTCTTCTTTTTAATGTAGTAACTTTCGTCCCAAGTTCCGTCCGGTTTTTTGTAAATTTCTTCCAATGCTTTCTCCTCTTGTATTACTGTCCTAACGTTCGCATACAACCAGCTTGCAACTGCACTTATGTATTTTACAAGTGTTTCTGAAAATTTCTCGGGCGAGATATCTTCGACAACGAAAACACCAAAAGCATTTGATTTTTCACCTATTGATACGGCAAACCAAGGTTCGAAGGAAGTTATATCTGCTTTCAGTATAATCTTCGGAAGCGTTGAATATCCATTTTGCAGAGCATCGTAAATGACATTAGATTTTGTTGCATCGAACGAATTTGGTAGTCTTTTTTGACCTATGCCTGCTATATACCTCATGAAATTTCCCTCGCAGCGGTAAAGATGTAGAGTATCGAGTTCGAAGAACTCAGCTATGATTTCAACAGCTCTCGTTAACATCTCATCAACATCGAGTATTTCCAACTCCCGAAGTCTTTCAAGTAAGACTATCAGTCCTTCTCCTTCAAAGTAAATCCTCATCTGAAGTTGAGAAATGACTATTCTCATGTCGTTGATAGCAGAGAGTAGCTTTTGGTTTTCCAGTTCCAGTCTCTTTTTATCGTTTTGTAAATCCCTTATTTTTTTATTGAGCATTTCACCGATAACCCCGATTATAAGTCCAACAACAATGGTAAAAACTGAAACGGTATTTAGACTCAGCCCACCAATGTCCCCCACTTGCTTGAAAAGTGTAAGTAGCAACAACTGGAATATCGAAATCGATGCTAAGAAAGGCAATAGTCCATACCTCGCAGACCATATGAAGATGAAGGCAACAAGGAAAACAATTGTAACTGAAGAACTTATAACAGAAGCTAGGTGCAAGGTAATCACTATAGCAAACGAGATTATCAGTTCCAACATTTGGAAAAAGAAGCTTTTCAAGTTTGTAAAGTTATTTCTCTGGAATAGTTTTTTCAATGCTTTTCCTTTTCTTACTTTGGAAGTTTTGTGTTTTCCTGTATCATTCCGTTTCTTCCAAATGCTTGTTTTCATGGATAATCACCTGTCTTAAAGGAAGATTTAGTCTGTTTCGTATGAACTCAAAGTGAAGTAGATTTTTGTATACGACTCTGAATTTTGTCCAGGTATAAATCACTGCTATTATGAATCCTATAGCAAATCCAATACCAGGGAAACGGATGATAGTTAACATCGAGAATACGAAGTTAACTGTGAATGCGATTATGGAAGCATTCATAGGAATATCTGGCAAATCAAAATAATGAGCAATCAGTGAAACGTAGAGAAAAATACCGTTTGCTGCAGCTCCCAAAATACCGAATCTTAAAGCCTTAAGACCATAATCATTCAGTATCAAAGCTTTTGCAAGAGGACCTGAGAGTATTAAGCCAGAAAGCATGAAAGCAAATTGGACTGAAAGAATGAGTTTTGTGTTTGTGTATAAGTTATTATCGAGTGTTTCTTTGGCAAGTTTAATATATGTTAGTGTGCGGTTTTCTTCTATTGATTGGTAGAAAGCCCTGTAATTAAAGTAGAAATCAGTTTCTAAGTTCAGCACAAAGAGTGTCAGTGTTGGGATTATAAAAAGATAAGAAATGAACATGGGGATATCGTATTGAGGAGCAAAAATGAAACCTTTTGAAATTGAGTATTTGAAATAAAACCATGCGATGAAATCGTCTATCCAGGCTGCCATGTAGGTTAAGAAACCCGAAACAGCTTGTTTTTTGTATTTTTTTATGGCTTCCAGGAATAAAAATTTAGTTTCTTTGGAAGGTTTCTCGACGAACAAATAACGTTTTATGAACAACTGCATCATTGAAGCTATAAACATCAATCCAAAGTTGTAACCCAAATAAGCAAAGTATTCGCCTCTAAATCTATAAAGGTAAACACTCCCAAATAAACTCAGCAGACTTCCAAATAAAAAACTCACCACAACAGGAGTAAAAACCCTTATCGCTGTTATGAAAATGACTTGGACCCAAATGATTGTCAAGACGGTTAAAGAATAGGAAAACAAAAATATTTTCCAAAGATCGGTTATTCTATTAATCAAAAAAAAGGCGGTTAAGAAGGTGGCAGAAGAAATGATTGCATAGTTAAGTGATGAAATGTAAAGCTCGTAGATTTTTTCGAATTCCTTTTTGTAGATTAAATCAGCAAGAAACCTCGTTACAGAGGTGGAGACACTCCCAAAGATTATCGTGGAGAAGATGAACGTATATATGATTGCCGAAATAAAGAAGGGTATCTCATTTTGTGGAATGAATAGTTGTATGACAACAAGCGTAACTGAAGACATTATCCAAGGTCCAGCGCTGACATTTGCTGAATAAAAGAAACTGAATATATCAGAGAAAAAAGAGTTTTTGCTTAACAATTTGTTGAGTTCAAAGCCAATCCCTGCCATATTTACCCCTTTTTTATGAGATTATCGGTTACATTGAAATTATAGCACAATATGTGCCTAAATAAAAAAATACCCCCGGTCTATTATCCGGGGGGTCTTGAAAAAGTTTTTCAACTCTTCCAAGGGGGGATAGGGGGGTCGCTGCACATATATTATCAGATATGTGAGGTAAAGTTTCAAGTATTCAAGTGTTAATGGAATGATACGATTAGTTCAAATTCATGTTTAGATAAACTGGGTTTCGAATATTTGTCCCACTAGTCATTGACGCGGACAACCTATGTGTTGTTAAGTATAAATATAGGAATGTGCCATATGAGTTTGCATTGAAATTTGTTTTGGTGTATAATAATAATAAAAAACACGTTATGTTAAGCATTGCTTTTTTCGAACATTTTTTATTATCTCTTCGGAGGTGAACGGTGTGGTGGTCGTTTACTCAGCTGTCCTGCTTGGAGGACTAGGTTTTGCTTTTGGACTGTTTCTTTCATATGTTTCTGAAAAGTTCAAAGTCGAAGAAGACCCAACAGTCAAGCTCATTTTAGAGGCTTTGCCCGGAATAAACTGTGGCGCATGTGGTTATCCTGGATGTGAGGGTTACGCCAAAGCCATTGCTAAAGGAGATAAACCAGATAAGTGTTTACCAGGTAAAAAATCTGGAGTTGAAGAAAAAATCAAGCAGATACTTAGTCAGAAAAACAACTAAGTGCTGATTTTTTGAACGCCCGCTAAAGATTAGAATCTATACATCTTGGGGGATAGGGGATGGGGTTGGATACTTCGCTAAGCATTGTTGCACTTTCTAAGGTTTTTAAGAAGGGTGTCACAGAGATAGAGGAATATTTGGATTATAATCCAACAATCTTTGAAAAATTTGCAAACTCTTCAAGAGAGTTTTCAGAACTAATAAAAAGATTGTCGATTTATCTGAGCGAAACAGATACTAAGCTGATAACTTACTGGGACGAAGAGTATCCCCAGTCGTTGAAGAACATACCGGATCCTCCGGTATGTTTGTTTGTTAAAGGGAAATTGGAGTATTTGTCGTATAATCTTTTTGCAGTTGTTGGAACGCGTAAGATGACTAGCTATGGCAAGCAGGTAACTGAAAGATTTGTTAGCGAAATTTCAAAACATTTTGTAATCGTCAGTGGTATGGCTTACGGAGTTGATACCATAGCTCATTCGAGTGCTTTGAGGTCGAACAGACCCACCGTTGCTGTGCTTGGATGTGGCGTGGATGTAGTGTATCCCAAATCAAATAAAATGCTTTATCAACAAATAATAGATAACGGGTGCGTACTTAGTGAATACCTGCCTTGGGAACTGCCCAAGAAGTTCACTTTCGTGGAGAGAAACAGAATAATATCGGGTCTTTCCGTAGGTGTATTGGTCACCGAAGCTGGAATTGAAAGTGGTGCACTGATAACGGCGAGGTATGCTGTTGAACAAGGAAGGGATGTTTTTGCAGTTCCAGGAGATATCTTTAGAACAACTTCTCAAGGGACAAATTACCTTATTAAAAGCGGAGCTTTCGTTGTAACCGAACCTTCTGATATACTTGAATACTACGGCTTTAAGGACCACAGGAAGATAGTGGAACTAACAGATGATGAAGCTCAAATCTTCGGTACCATTGAAAGTGAGATAACAATAGAAGAGATATCAGAGAAACTAAATATCCCAATCTCACAGGTTATGCTCATTTTAACGACTTTGGAGCTCAAAGGTCTTGTTTACAGGACCGAACGCAATACGTATGCAAGAGCTATGTAAATATATATAAAAGGGTATAATAAAGCGCACGGCAATATGCGGATGTAATATCGATTGCTTGAGATGTTTTTGGGAACGTATGGAAGGAGGCGAAAACATGCGCCTTGTTCACACAGTAGCGGAGATGAAGAAAATAGTGGGCGATATCTTGAAGAGTGGTAAGAGTATAGGTTTTGTGCCCACAATGGGGTATCTTCACAAAGGACATTTAAGTTTGGTGGAAGCGGCACGTAAAGAGAATGATGTTGTTGTTGTCAGTATATTTGTCAATCCAACACAGTTTGGACCAAATGAGGATTACAACAGGTATCCGCGTGACCTCGAGAGAGACCTGAGGTTGTTGGAACCAATAGGTGTAGACTATGTATTTAATCCATCCGTCGAGGAAATGTATCCAGCTATGTATTCAACGTATGTCGAGGAGGTTGAGCTTTCAAAGTATCTGTGCGGTGCAAGTAGACCAGGGCATTTCAGAGGAGTTTGTACTGTTGTGACAAAACTTTTCAACATAGTGAAACCAACGAAAGCATATTTTGGGCAAAAAGATGCCCAGCAATTCAGAGTATTGAGAAGAATGGTAAGGGATTTGAATATGGATGTTGAGATGATAGAGATGCCCATCGTTCGGGAAGAAGATGGACTGGCTATGTCTTCAAGGAACGTGTATTTAAGTCCAGAAGAAAGAAAAGAAGCAACAAGGTTGTATAAATCGCTTCTGAAAGCCAAAGAGCTTATCGAATCTGGGGAACGTGACGTACAGAAAATAAAGAGAGAAATGCTAAAAATACTTGACCATCCACTTTTGAAGGTTGATTACGTAGAGATAGTTGATGAAGAAACGTTGAGACCAGTTGAGAAAATAGAGAGGAAAGTTATCGTGGCTCTCGCAGTTTTTGTTGGCAAGGCACGGTTGATAGACAACATGATTTTTGAAGTTTAAAACAAATAAGCTTTAGCTAGGGAGGTTTTGAAGTTGGTATATAAGATAGTCTACGGAGAAGCCGATGTAGAAAGTTTTGCAGTGTTAGGTAAATACGCAAACAAGATTTCGACAGCGAAATCCGAGGAATTTGAATCGCTCTTCAAGGATTTTTATGCTCAAGTTGAAGTGCACGATGGTCAAGAGTTTTTTGTATTGAAAAGGCGATATCGTGCTGATGGATACTTCTTCGGCTTTGGTGATAAAGTAGGTCTACTTGACAGAAATGGGCGAAGATACATATTCTGGAATACAGATAATTTCACACACCATCCAGGTGCAGACCCGCTTTACAAATCGTTTCCATTTTACATTTACGTCTCAAAGGATTTAAAAACTAAATATGGTTGTTTCACTGACTATCCGGGGTATTTGGAGATAGACTTGAATTCGAACAACGATAATACTCTTACTTTTAAATCGAAAGGTAAAGGATTTGTTCAGTATATAATCGTCGAAGATTCAATAAAAAAGATTTTGGAACAGTATCTCAAACTGACAGGTAAAAACATCGCGTTCCCTATTTGGGCGTTTGGGTATCAACAATCTAGATGGAGCTATTTCAACGAGAACGAAGTCCTGGATATTGCCAGAAAGTTTAGAGAGAAAAAAAACCCTTGCGATGTGATTTATCTTGATATAGACTATATGGAAAAATACAAAGTCTTTACTTGGAGCAAAGAAAACTTCCCAAACTACAAAAATATGCTGGAATCACTCCACAAAGATGGATTTAAAGTCGTGTCGATTCTTGACCCTGGTGTAAAGGTAGAAAAAGGATATTTCGCATTTGAAGAAGGGAAGAATAAGTACTTTTTAAAAGACAATACTGGAGAAGATTTTGAAGGCGCTGTTTGGCCTGGCAGGGTTAGATTCCCTGACTTTTTGAACAAAAACGTCAGAAGTTGGTGGGCGAAGAATGCGAAGAAGTATTTGAATGACGGCATAGATGGTTTTTGGAACGATATGAACGAGATAGCAATATTCGCCACAGAAAAAGACTTAAAAGAGGCAAGGGGAAAGTTAAAAGATGCAAAATTGGAAGATGGCATAAACCTCGCAGGTATGTTGGGGGCTATAGGCGAGATTGGACGCAGGGGACACGGAGAAGATATTGTGCATCTTAATGGAACCCCACACTGGAAGGTGAAGAATGCATACGGATTGAACATGGTGCGTGCCACATCTGAGATGCTCCAGAGAGAGAATAAAAGGCCGTTTTTGATAACCCGTGCAGCGTATTCTGGTATTCAGAGATACGGTGGTGTGTGGACCGGTGATAACCACAGTTGGTGGGAGCATATTCTCCAAGAGATAATAAGGTTGAATTCACTAAGCCTTGCAGGTGTATTTTACAACGGATGTGATGTTGGTGGGTTTGGCGGAGATGTGAATGCACAGCTACTTATTAGATTCATGGAGTTTGGACTATTTACTCCAATGTTTAGAAATCATTCAGCTATTGGAACAAGAAAGCAAGAACCTTGGGCATTCGGACCAGAAGTAGAAGAGATACTAAGAGAGATAATAAGATGGAGATACAAGCTCATTCCATACATTTACACACAATACATGCTTGGCATTCTCAAAAACAGACCTCTCATGAGACCACTCTTCTACGATTTTGAACAGCCTGAAGCTTTCAACATAGAAGATGAGTATTTATTTGGAACAGATATCTTGGTTGCTCCTGTATACCGACCAAACATACAAAAACGTCTAGTTTGGTTGCCAAGGACAAGCATAGGAATTTTTGATGGGAAAGTCTACAAAAAAGGATGGAACATTGTAGATACTCCCATCCATTACATTCCAGCGTTCCAGATTAGTAACTCGGCAATACCGATGATTGAACCAACGGATTACGTTGACTTGTCGAAAGTTGACAAGATATACTGGAAAGTGTTCAAAACATCCCAGAAATCAAAAGCTGTTGGCTATTTCTACGAAGATGATGGCACTTCACTTGATTACAAAAAGGGTGTTTACAACTTAAAACAGGTCTTAATAAAGGATGGATATTTAGAAGTTAAAACATTGAGCAACAAATTTCCAGGGAAAGAACGTGAATGGGAATTCGAAATTTTTGACCAAAAAGGTAATGTTAAGAAAGTTAGCGTAGTGGTGAGTAGTGATGGAGAATATAGGATTCCAATCGAGTGAACCTTTGAATTTTGAAACACTCAGAGACTTTGTGGAATACGTTCATAGCAAGCTTAAGGAAACGAACATCTTGTCGCAAAGATACAGGTTTGTTGCTGATGTTGTTAAAGTAAAACCATACAATGGGGTATTGTACATAACCGTTTCCCAAGAAGGAACTGATGGGAAAAAGTTTGAGCTTACAGTTATAGTATGGAAGCATCTTCTGAAAGGGATTATGAACTACCTTTATTCTTTTGGGGTTAGAGATATTTATGATTTAGAGCACAAAAAATGGGAATTTCAAGGAAGGCTTTCTTTTTATCCAGACAGATTCCAGTTCAGTTTCTGGGCAGATTCAATTGCACCACAAGGCGAATCCGATATATTGAAAAGACGCCAGAGGATAAGAGAAGAATTGAGAAAGCAAGGCTTGTTAATGGAAGTGACGCATGAACTTTCGGAGCTGGAACCCATCAGACTGATTGCGGTGATTACATCAAAAACAGCACAAGGGTATTTTGATTTTCTTTCGAACCTCTTAGTTCCGGATGTCTATCGACCTGTGATACATCTATACGAATCTTCAATGCAAGGAGTTTCAACAGCGCAAGAGGTTATCGCTGCTCTGAATAGAATCGAACTTTTCTGCAGAACAAACAACGTAAGATACGATGTCATAGCCATAATCAGAGGTGGCGGAGGACCAAGTGATTTAATGTTTTTTGACGATTTAGAACTCGCTGTTCGAATTGCTTACATGAATAAATATATCCCTGTTTTGACCGGAATTGGTCACGAGAAAGACGAGACCGTGGCAGATTACGTTGCTTGGAGACGTTTTCCTACTCCTACAGCGGTGGCAAAGGAAATCTCAAACCAGTTAAAAGGTTATATAGACGATATGGAACAAAGCTACAGGGAACTAAGCCAAAAAGTAGGGGCTATTATTGGGGTAACTGAAGCCAGAATTCAAACGGGAACATTTAGTGTGTTGAGTGATGCATTTAAAAACGGCTTATCTATATCTGCCAGGGATATAAAGGAGTATGCCAAATATTTTGTAAGTAAGATAAGTTTATCGGATTTAGAAAGAAAAATCTCTTTTGATTTTGTAACCAACGTTTCTAAGAACTTGGATTCGAAGTTCTCTGAGTCAGAACAACTAATCACTAATTTATTTCATGCAATGAGTAAGGACCTTTCGGTTAATATAGAACGAAAGATAAGTGAATTGAAAAGTTTTGAAAACATATCTTCGGTCATGGATAGGAGTTATTTGTCATTCTACAATAAAACAGAACAGATGAGAATGGAACTCGAAAGTATAGGAGGACCTTTGAAAGCGTTAGCTGTTGGCGGGGCTTTAATCACGAAAAACGGCGAAATAGTTAGTAGTATAAAACAAATAAGTAGTAACGATGTTATTAAAATTAATTTTGTAGATGGTCAGGTAACTTCAAAGGTAATTTGAAATAGCTTAAGGTGTTCATAATCGTCTATAATCAAAAGGGAGGGCTTAGAAACATGAAGGTTGCAGAAACATTTGACATCGAAAAGATACTTGCATTAAGTGAGGAAGAAATTAACAACCTAACATTTAAAGAACTCATGCAACTTATCGATATGATTAAAAACTACTTCATATCCTCGGAATTGGATATAGAAAAACAGATAGAGCTTTACGCAAAGGCTATCCTGCTTCTTACAAAAGCGAGGGAGAAACTTATCGCAATTAAAAAACAAAAGGAAGAAATAGATAAGAAATACGAGGAATTCTTGAAAAGTGTAGAAGAATAAGATACTTGGAATATTTTTAAACTGATAATTTAGTAGCAAACGAGAGAAAATAGGAGGGGCATTATGTACGAAAAGACGGATAAGAATTTCTTCAAAAAGTTCCCGATTCTTTACGTCTTAGTCTTTACCATCGGCCTTATTTTACTCTTCTTGGATTTATCATTCCTATCATTTCTCCAAAATTATATGACCATAGTCGATTTTGCAAAAATGGGTGTAGGGATTATTTTAATTGCTTCGAGCATCTTTGAAATCATTGTTTATCTTTTCAGCTTTGTTCCACTTTCAAGGTATGACAGAAATTTTGAAGAGCTAAAAGCACTCGTTGTTAGCCAAATTAGAGAAAGAGGTCAGACAATCCTGGGTGAATTTCTTTCATTCCGTCCATGGATGACGGATGAATACTTTGTGAAATCCAAACATGGTGTGCCAAAGTATTTTTATCCGGTCTATTATGTTGTAATCTCCATTGCCAACAATGTGCTATACATCAATGAAGTTCGTTTTGATATCTTACACAAGTCTTATCACATTGCTGGTTACAGTATTATACCTTTGAAAACTATTCTTTCGGCAGGTTTAGTCCAGGACAGAATCCTTTTCTCTACAGCTTCGGGTGAAGACTCCTCAACTGCGTACTTTTTGGAAATTCGAACCTTAGGTGGGACCGTTAAGGTCCCGGTCTTTGAAGAAGAAGTAACTAACAAATTTGGGGATATTAACAATGTCCGTGACGAAACTATCAACAAACTAACGGTTATTGTTCAAGCACTTACTAAACAAAAATCAAATTGAGGACTAACGTACAAAACTTTCTAACGATGAGTATAATTGCTTTTATGGGGAATTAGCTTCATTTTTTGAGAAAGCAGTCGTAAAACTTATCAATTAAGCTAAAAAAATCAATTCTAGGAAACTTGTAAGTTACAACCAAATTGTGGTATAATATGTATCAGTCAAATTTGAGTACACATCTCCAACGGCTTTAATCTGACTTAAATGAATTTCTTAAAGATAAAGCATTGAAGGAGGACTGGTAGATTTGGACCCCATTCTCAGTGTTAGAAACTTAAGCACATGGTTTTATCTTGAAGAAGGAGTTCTGAAAGCAGTCAACGATGTTTCATTTGACTTGTCTCAAAACGAAGTTTTGGGGATTGTTGGTGAAACGGGTTCAGGAAAGAGTATTACTGTTAGAAGTATCATGAGACTCATCCACTATCCTGGTAAAATTGTGAACGGTCAGATCATATACAGAGGCCGTGGGAGAGAAGAAGATATTGTAAAGATGGACGAGGACGAACTTACCGAAATCCGTGGTAAAGAGATATCAATGATTTTCCAAGACCCACTTACATCTTTGAACCCACTTTACACGATTGGTGACCAGCTAATGGAAACGATTATGCAACACCAACATGTTGACAGAGCTACTGCTTGGAAACTTGCAGTTGAGATGTTGAAAAAGGTCCAAATTCCCGAACCGGAAAAGAGAATGAACTCCTATCCTTTTGAATTTAGTGGTGGGATGAAACAGAGGGTTGTTATCGCTATCGCACTTTCGTGTAACCCGAAGATACTTATAGCTGACGAGCCAACAACAGCACTTGATGTTACCATACAGGCCCAGGTTCTTGAATTGATGAAAGAGCTTCAGAAAGAATTGAAGACGGGAACAATTTTTATTACTCACGACCTCGGTGTTATTTCTGCGATGGCTGACAGGGTTATGGTAATGTACGGTGGAAGACAGATGGAATTAGCACCTGCAGAAGATTTGTTCCACAAGCCGATGCATCCATATACCAATATGCTCTTGAAATCTATCCCAAGGGTTGACATAAAACAGGACAAATTAGAATCGATACCAGGTCAACCACCGAGAATGATAGATGTTCCCGATGTTTGTCCATTTGCACCAAGATGTCCAAGAAGACTTGATAAGTGTGCGAAAGAATTGCCACCATTTGCAGAACTTGAACCAGGGCACTTTGTCAGATGCTTCAACCCAGTAGAAGTCGGAGGGGATATAAATGCCAAGTAATGAAGTAATTATCAGAGTACAGAACCTAAAAAAATATTTCCCTATATACAAAGGCTTTCTTGTTAAAAAGCACGTTGCGGATGTTAAAGCTGTTGATGATGTTTCTTTTGAAGTCAGGAGGGGCGAAACATTTGCTCTTGTGGGTGAATCCGGATGTGGAAAGACAACAACAGCAAGAGTCATGCTAAGACTTATCGATCCAACTGATGGAAAAATAGAAATCATGGGAACTGATATTTCCAGATTGTCAAGGGAAGAACTTTTACCCTTCAGAAGAAAGATGCAGATAGTTTTCCAGAACCCAATTGGTTCTTTGAACCCGAGGATGACGATTGGACAGATTTTGACAGAACCTATGTTATTCCATAAGATAGTTAATTCAAAAGAAGAAGCTGACCAAAAAGCAATAGAGCTTTTGAGGATGGTTGGTTTGAAACCATTTCACATGGATAGGTATCCACACCAATTCAGCGGTGGTCAAAAGCAAAGGATAGCTATTGCAAGGGCACTTAGCGTTGACCCAGAGATAATATACTTGGATGAACCAACATCGGCACTTGATGTCTCTGTTCAGGCTCAAATTGTCAATTTGCTTTTGAAGTTCCAAGAAGAACTTGGACTGACATATGTGTTCATTTCCCACAACCTTGCCCTTGTTAGGTTTATCAGCCATCAAGTTGCGGTTATGTACTTGGGTAAGATTGTGGAGATGGGAGACGTCAACGAGGTGTTCGATAATCCCGTTCATCCATATACAAAAGCATTGCTATCAGCTTCACCGATTCCAGACCCAGCGATTGAAAAGAAGAGGAAAAGAATAATACTCACAGGAAACGTGCCGAGTCCAATAGCAAGACCAAGTGGTTGCTTCTTCCATCCGAGATGTCCATTCAAAATGCCTATTTGTGAGAAAGAATATCCAGAGATGAAATCTGTTTCTTCAAACCACCAGGTTGCTTGCCACCTGGTAGATAAAAGGGAGGTGTAGGTATGAGGAAGGTTCTCGTGTCACTTTTGTTAACTCTTGTTGTTTTCTTTGCATTTGCTAACTACCTTGGTTTCGACGCAACAGGTAAGAAGGGTGGAACACTCATTCTTCCAACATTGAGCGGTCCAAGGACATGTAACGACACTGTGTCCAAGGAAACAAGCTCCTCAGATGTTATTGCTATGTTCATGGGCTGGGGTGGAGTTCTTATTGAAAGATCCGCTATTGATGGTAAATTCTATCCAGCACTGGCAGAAAAGTGGGACGGTCCAAGGCTAACAAAAGATGGCGGAATGGAAATCATTTGGTATCTTAGAAAAGGCGTAAAGTGGAGCGACGGTACACCATTTACAGCAGATGATGTTGTCTTCACACTCAACGAAATTTACACAAATCCTGATATCCCAAGTTCATACAAGGATGTTATAAGAAGTACAAACGGATACTTACCAAAAGCGACAAAGATTAACGACTACACTGTCAGAATGTACTATCCAGAACCATTCAGGCTTGCTCTCAGATACCTTGGCGGAATGTACATATTCCCAAAACACAAGGCGGAAAAATGGGTCAAGGAAAAGAAATTCGCAGAATTCTGGACAGTTGACGCAATCAACAAGAAAGAAATTGTTGGCTTGGGACCATTCATTCCTGTTGAATACGTGCCAGACCAATACGTAAGGTTCGTTGCAAACCCGAACTACTGGAAGAAGACAAAAGACGGTGTTCAGCTTCCATTCTTAAATGAAGTTGTTTACAAGATAATTTCCTCACAAGATGCACAGAAACTCGCATTTGAAAAAGGAGAAGTTGACATCTACTCACCAAGAGGAACAGAGTTCAACTACTTCAAAGAAAATGAAAAGAAATTCAACATTACAGTTCTTGCATACGGTCCAGCATATGGTACACAATTCATTACATTCAACTGGAACAACAAAGACGAAGCAAAGAGAGAATGGTTCAGAAATGTGCACTTCAGAAAAGCAGTTGCATACGCAATGGACAAGAAAAAGATGATCGATACACTCTTCAACGGACTTGCAGTTGAACAATGGTCGCCAGTTTCAATGGCTTCACCATTCTACAATGAAAAAGTCACTGTTAAATACCCATACGACCTTAATAAGGCAAAAGCAGAACTCAAACTTGGTGGTTTCAAATGGGATAAGAACGGAAAGCTCATCGACAGCAAAGGTAGACCTGTGAAATTCGTAATTGAAACGAACGCAGGTAACACTGTCAGAGAAGGTATAGGTAACATTATTACAGCAGCTCTCAAACAGCTTGGTATGGATGTTACATTTGTCCCTGGTGACTTCAACACACTTGTTAACAGAATGCTCAACGTTGGTGACTGGGATGCAGTTATTATTGGTTTGACTGGTTCTGATGAACCTCAGGGTGGTGCTAATGTTTGGACCGTTGAAGGTTCGCTACATTTCTGGAACTTCTCTCCAAAGGTGAAAGAATGGGTAGATGCAAAAGCTTACTACTTACCAGACTTTGAGAAGGAAATTGATAAAATCTTTAAGGAAAATGTCAGGATTCTCGACGAAAACGTTGTGAAAGACTACTGGGCGAAATTCCAGAAACTCGCATCTGAAAACTTACCACTCATTTACACAGTAAACTCACTCAGGCTCTTTGCATGGAGAAACACTGTTAAGAACGTCAAGATTACAATGCTTGGTGGAACAACTTGGAACCTCGACTGGCTCTGGAAAGAAGAATAATTTTATCAAGTTGTTATTCTCGGGCGGGCTTTCGCCCGCCCATTATTGGATTTTTAATAGTCTGATGGTTTTGTAAGTGTTACCCGGATACCAAATTGTGGAAGTACGCTAAAAAGATGAACAAGGGAGAGGTGAACTGGGTTGATAAAATACATCGCACGCAGGCTTATCATAATGTTGCCGGAGTTGTGGATAATAACAATCATAGTATTTGCACTCATACAACTATCGCCTGGAACTTTCTTAGATCAATATAAGCTCGATCCATCGGTTTCGGCGGAGACATTAAAAGCTATGGAAAGAGAACTTGGGTTAGACAAACCGGCCATCGTTCAGTATTTCTACTGGCTTGGCAAGGTAGTCAGAGGTGATTTTGGTTATTCGTTCTATTACAGAAGACCTGTTGCTTCTCTTATCGGTGAACGTTTGCTTGGAACGTTTGTTTTGTCACTCTACTCCTTTGTTTTATCATGGATCATAGGCGTTGTTTTAGGTATCGTATCGGCGTTGAAGAAGTATACGCTTACCGACAAAATTCTAACAGTTGTCGCGTTCAGTGGTCTTGCACTTCCAGGTTTCTTCCTTGCACTTGTACTTTTGTATATGGCTGCACGCACTGGTTGGTTCCCAATCGGTGGTATGTATAGTCCAGAAACTTCTCGACTCGATGTATGGAATGCATTTAAAGATATCTTCTGGCGAATGCAATTACCAGCCTTTACATTGACATTTGGTGGTTTTGCGGGTTTGATGAGATATATGAGAGGTTCCTTACTTGATGTTCTTAAAGAAGACTACGTTGAATTTGCAAGAGCGAAAGGAATGCCCGAAAGGGTTGTCATATACAAACACGCTTTAAGAAATGCTATAAACCCGTTGATAACTATGTTCGGTTACAGTCTTTCTGGGTTGTTGAGTGGTGCTGTCATTACTGAAACCATATTCTCCTGGCCAGGACTTGGTAGGTTGACGTATCAAGCACTGCTCCAAAAAGACTACTATGTTGTTATGGCAAGTACTGTTATTGGAACGGTTTTGCTTGTTTTAGGAAACTTAGTTGGTGACATACTACTTGCGGCGGTTGACCCGCGCATAAGATACGAGTAATAAGGGAGGCTTTGAGATATGGCTGAAGATAAAAAGAAAAACATCAATCAAGTCCCTCAGAATAATGCTAATGCCACAGTTGAAAGTACAGAAAGTATAGACTTCGAAGAAGTTTACCTTACGCGTGGTCAACTGATGTGGCGAGCTTTCAAAAAGAACAAGCTTGCAATGTTTGGTATGTGGGTCCTTATCATCATGTATATTGCCATGATTTTTGCAGATTTCTTGGCACCATACAATCCTTTCACACAAAATTTGAACCATTCTCTTAAGAAGCCTACAACTGTCATGATGAAATATAACGTTCCAGACCTTAAAACAACGATGGCGCCGTATGTCCTTCCGGAAGTTAGCTACATCGATAAACTAGACTACACTCAGAATTTCAAAACGATGTTATTTCCAAGCAGGATAAAGGTACAGCTTAGCGACAGAACAGAGCTTGCAATAATCGATAGGCATGTTGTCGAAATCAAAGAAGATGGCACTATTGTTCCGAAATACCTTCCGAAAGGAAGGAGCCTCGATGAAAAATTCGTCCTGGCAGAATCGATAAAGCTTGTTGTTAGAACAATTGGTTACGCACAGGTAGATGGGCAATGGGTGCAATATAAAGATGAAACAGAAGATTTGGATGCACTCGTATTTGGAGTAGACAACGAGATATTAGAGAAGGGTAAGAACGAAAGGATAACAGAATCAAGAACTGCAAGGTCTTTTGTTGCACAAAACGAAGGGTGGAAGTTTGGATTCTTTGCAACAAGCGAACAAGAAGCTATGGAACGCTTGACCGCTGTAAAGCTTGAGCAAGAGCTTGTGAGTATCAAATATTATGACTCAGATTTTAATGAACATGAGATATCACTTGATGAGGCTAAAATTGTATCCTACGATTACAAATTCTACCCCGTAAAATGGTTCATTAAATCCTGGGGACCAGACAAGACCGATCCAGGAAGAGTAGGGTATCTTTTCTGGGTTATTCCTCTTCACTACCATCTGTTTGGTGTAGATAACTACGATAACAACGAATATGTATCGCTAAACATATTCGGTGCAGACAGGTATGGTAGAGACGTTTGGAGCAGAATTATTTTTGCGTCAAGGATTTCATTGACCATAGGATTCATAGGTCTGTTTGTTACATTGACGCTCTCGCTCTTTTTTGGAGCGCTCGCAGGATTTTATGGTGGGCTTGTCGACGAAATTATCATGAGATTCTGTGAAATCTTAATGGCAATCCCAGGGTTCTATTTGTTACTCTTGTTACGTGCGGTTCTTCCTATAGACTTGCCAAGTTCCCAAACGTACATGCTCTTGATATTCATTCTTGCATTCCTGGGTTGGCCTGGAAGGGCAAGGATTATCAGGGGCCAAATTCTGGCGGAAAGACAAAGAGAATACGTTGAAGCGGCAATTGCTCTTGGTTTTCCAGATACAAGAATCATGTGGAGGCACATTATACCAAACCTTGCAACATACATTATCGTAAGTTCAACACTTTCAATACCAGGTTACATCCTTGGTGAAGCTGGTCTTTCATACCTTGGCCTTGGTATTAGGGAACCTTCTGCATCGTGGGGTAACATGTTAACTGCAGCACAGGATGTTTACATACTTGAAAAAGCTCCGTGGCTCCTTATTCCAGGTGCGTTCATTTTCGTGGTCGTTCTCGCGTTTAACTTCGTTGGTGATGGTCTTAGAGACGCATTTGACCCAAGGGCACTTGGATAATTACGAAATCAGAAATAGCGAAAATAGAAAGTGGCGGGAAACCGCCACTTTTCGTATTATTTATCACGTTCTTCAGTTATCATACTTTAACCAATCAATAATCTCTTGCACATAACCGAAAGCCAGAGCAACGACCGTATCAGCACCACCGTAATAGATAGCAAGACGTCCTGTATCCCCATCAACAAGACAGGCAACAGGAAATACAACATTTGGAACATCTCCAACACATTCATAAAGTGTTTGTGGTGAGAGTAAATACGATTTCGAACGTTTAATAACCTTCCATGGTTTATCGAGGTCTAACAGAGCTGCACCAAAACTGTAGACATATCCATTGCAGGA
Organism: Fervidobacterium sp.; assembly: GCF_059913585.1. Taxonomy (NCBI): domain Bacteria; kingdom Thermotogati; phylum Thermotogota; class Thermotogae; order Thermotogales; family Fervidobacteriaceae; genus Fervidobacterium; species Fervidobacterium sp. The sequence goes on along the minus strand of NZ_DBOLZL010000011.1, from coordinate 20,506 downwards.
TAACAACACACCGTGGTAGAAGAGTAGCCATCCTTCGCTGGTTTCTATAGGAACAGGACCAGCACCGATTTTCAGTGATTGCCAAGGTGTGTACCCTGCGCCCATAACGAATCTATGAACTCCCCAGTGAATCATATCAGGACTCTCACTGTAGAAAATATCACCAAATGGTGTATGACCATTATCCGATGGCCTGCTTAACATGGCGTATTTACCGTTGATTTTTCTTGGAAAGAGCACTCCATTTCTATTAAACGGTAAGAAAGCGTTTTCTACCTGATAGAATTTTTCAAAATCGTATGTATATCCAACCCCTATGGTAGGTCCATGGTATCCGTTACACCAAGTTATCCAATATCTATCTTCGATGAAAACTACACGCGGGTCGTATTTGTATTCACTTTCTACTGGTTCGCGGGTTTCTTGGATGAATTCTATTGGTCTATCATCTATTATCCAGTTAATTCCATCTTTACTAAACCCTCTTCGTATATTCATTCTTCTTTGTGTATCGTCTACTCTAAACACACCTGCAAATCCATCTTTGAACGGTACAACCGCACTGTTGAATATACTATTTGCGTCTTTTGCTTGGTTTCTTTTGATTATCGGATTTTGAGAATATCTCCATAATATGTCCGAACTACCAGCTGGTCTTTCTTCCCACGGCAAATTTGAAAGACTTTGCGTATAAATTTTCATTTCATCATCCCTCCGTTATCTCAAATTCAGAATATTTTATCTACCCACTACAGCTGTTGCCAGAGGTTCTATCCAGCTCTCTGACCACCTATCGTAGATACCAAATCCAGCACAGAATTCCCAGTACGCATAAGAAAATTTAAATTCCTCAGCCATCTTTCGAACAGTTTCAGTCCACTTAACCCTCGAATCCATATCCGCTTTTGAATAAGCACCGAATTCACCAAGAAAGATTGGCACATTATTTTGCTTTGCCCAATCGCTCACGTATTTGAAATGACTTCTGATTTGGTTAATTTCCCATTCCGTGCCATTCCACTCGACTCCAACAGGTGGGATGGGATTAACCCATTCGGCACCCTGATGTGTGAAATTGAAAGGTTCGTAGTAGTGGAAGGAGACTATGATGTGTTTGTCGTTGACCAATTTTAGACTTCTCACTGCGCTGTAGTGTGCCCAGTTTGGAGCATCGATAATAACAATCCTATTTGGGTTGTTTTCCCTTATAACTTTGAGCACTTTCGGATAAAGTTCGTTCCATTCATCAGCAGTCAAATTTTGGGCTGGTTCGTTGTAAATCTCGAAAAATAAATTCTCAGGATAACTTTTGAAAAAATTGGCAACTTGTCTCCAAATTTCCACCAAGACATCTCCGTATTTGCCAGGGTCTTGATAAAGCTCTTCAAAATGGTGAGTGTTGATAATTACTGTCAGATTATTCTCAAGAGCCTTATCGACAACGTGCTTAACTCTTTCAAGAAAATCTTTGTCAATATCGTATGGTGGCCTATCGGATATATGCGCTGACCATCTTATGGGAATCCTAACAGAATCAAACCCTCTTTTCTTTATTATCTCAAAATATTCGTCCTCAATTCTTACTCCCCAAACGCCTTCGAAAGGAGCTTCTAAAGCGTTTCCAATATTTATTCCCTTGCCTATCATTTTGTTGTATTCAAATGCTGATTTGCTTTTAATTTCAGCAACTGACTGCTCCATGCTATCGACTCCTTTGCTTGTTTCATCTTTTCCACACTGCGTGGATGTGATTAGAATCATAACAACAAACAAAATGCAAATAAGAACAAACTTTAAGAGTCTTTTTACCATATTGCTCACCCCATTAATGAACAAGATAAATGAAAACCTTCACTTTGCAACGTCATTTGAAATGTCCTTTACCGAGGCACGTTCCACAATTTTTGTCGGAAGAACAACGTTTCGGTGAATCTTCGGTCCCGTTCCCAGGATTCTTTCGATGAGAAGTTGTGCTGCTGTTTGTCCCATTTCCCACCTTGGTTGATGTATTGTTGTGAGTGGTGGATACAAAAACTCAGAGTAAGGTGCGTTGTCGAAGCCAATTATTGATACATCTTCTGGAATAGAAAAGCCTGATTCCCTTAGAGCTCGCATCGCACCTATTGCTGACCAGTCGTTTATGCAGAAGACTGCGGTGAAATTCTTTCCATGCTTTTTCAAGTAGTTCATAACTCCTTGGTAACCATGTTCTGGTTCGTATCCTTCATTTTCACTTAAATATATTTCGATATCCTTGTGTCTATCTAAGAACTTTCTTATCCCTTTTTCCCTTTGTGCAGCTGCAGGTGAGTAATGAGGACCTCTCAAGAAGAGAATCTTCCTGTGACCATTTTGGTAAAGGTGTTTTAACGCAGTTATGGCTCCTGAAATGTTGTCTATATTCACCGAGTCACATAGTATTTCTTCAATATAGTAATCAAGAGTTACAATTGGTACACCACTTTTGATGAATGGTTCGATGTAATTTAAACCACCTAGGAGCTCGCAAAGGATAACTCCGTCGATTTTTCTTTTGAAAAATTGGTCAAGAACATGCTTTTCCATTTCTGGCATCATTTTTGGAACAGATACCATCACTTCAAAATTGTGCTTGCTCGCGTAATCTTCGATTGCCATAGCAATTTCATTGTAATGATACCCTCTTAAATCAGGTAATAAGACGCCTATTGTGTATAATAAATCCGACGCCCTCCTTAAAGAAGGCATCGGTTTATAGCCTAGATGTTTGATTGCTCGGAGTACCTTCCGTCGAGTATCTTCACTGACATTTTTCGCACCATTTAATACCCTTGAAACCGTAGCAATTGAAACACCTGCTTCCCTAGCAACGTCAAAAATGTTGGGCATTCAAACACCTCTTAACTATTTTCATTGATTTCTTAAAATTTCATCAAATTGTAAGGGTCGTATCCTTTGAACTGGTCTATACTTCTTGTCCTTGCGATTTCTTTGAAAATATACATCGAAGGTCTGGGGATATAAGTTTTCTTTTCCAAATCCGTATAAGCAAGTCCGAATCTCTTACTGTAACCTTTTGCCCATTCATAATTGTCAACTATTGACCAATGTAAATATCCTCGTACATCGACACCTTCGTTCATCGCTTTTTCAACAGCGTAAAGGTGTGAAATAATTACTTGTGAGCGGTATTTGTCTTTCTCATCGGCAATACCGTTCTCTGTTACTATTAATGGTTTATTGTATCTTTCGTATATAGCCTTGAGCAAATAGTAGAGTCCTTCGGGATATATTTCCCATCCGAATTCACTAGCTGGCCTTCCTGAAAGTGCAAAACCACCTTCTGGACAAGCGTATCCGTAACCTCTAACCGTATACCAGTTAAGCTCGAAATCTTTGAACTTAACAGGTGTAGGTAATTTGTCAATGACGGAGCGAGTGTAATAGTTAACCCCGATGTAGTCAATTTTATCCTTTACTTGGTCCATATAATTCCAATTTGCAAGCCACATTGCATTTTCAAATATATCTTCATCGTTTGGTTTCAGTGTGTCAAACCATGTAAAGGAATAAATAACTCCAACTGGTTTGTCTGTATGCTTTTTAATAGCATCGTAAGCTAAATTATGAGCCATGGCTTGATTTTTAAGGCTTTTGATATACCATTCTGGATTGAAATAACTTGGTGGGAAACCTGCCATTATTTGGAAATATCCAAGTTGTGCTACAACATGTGGTTCGTTCATACTCGACCAGTAGTCAACGATGTCACTGAATTTCCATGCGATGTATTCTGCGTATTTAGCAAATTCTTTTGGAGTGTCCTCGCTTACCCAGCCAAGCTTATCTGTCGGTTTGCCTTTGCGTACTGCGAATGGATCGTGGATCCAGAGTGGTAATGTGAAATGATTTAAATTGACAAATACCTTTAGACCTTTTGCCTTCATATCTTCCATTATCTTTCTGTAATGTTCAACAGCTTCTTTATTTGCAATCTCGTCCAATTTTTCGAGCATCCCTTCACCAAAAGAAATCTCTTTTGTAGAAACTGGGAATATTCTCGACCATTCGATACCAATTCTTAAAGTATCCATCCCAAAATCGACTGCAAGTTGGTGAATTTTTTCGTAGTTTCTCCAATACCAAGCACCATTTTCTGGTAAATCCCCACTCACAATACCATTCACAAGATTTTCGATGTCTCTAACCCAGACAAACCAATCACTCTGGGTGTCGAGCTCTTTAATATCATTTGGATTCCCCATTTCAAACTGGAACCCAGAAAGTGACGCACCAAGCATAAATGACTTTGGGAACATGAAAATCCCTCCTATACATCAAAAGTTTGAATCTTTAAGTATTTTAATACTATATCTTAACACATGCAACTTGATGATTATTTTCAACTTCTTTTAGAACGACGTTTTTGCAATTTGTATCGCCGAGAGGGCATCTGTCGTAAAACTTACAGAAACCATTTGGCACACTTTTGCCTTCAAGTGTAATTTGTGATTTGGTCCATTTCTTGTGTATTGTCGGGACAGATTCCAAAAGCATTTTTGTGTATGGATGAAGTGGATTGTTGAAAACTTTCTCAGTTGAGCCGTATTCCATGATGGAACCTTTGTAAAGTATGATGGTCCTATCGCTTGTGTAGTAACCAAGTGAAAGGTCATGTGTGATGAAAAGTACGGAGAGACCTGTTTCCTTCAGTTTAATAAGCGTGTTCAGAACATCTATCCTTGTCGAAGCATCAAGCATGCTAATAATTTCATCGGCGACCAAAAATTTTGTTTCCATCAATAGCGCTCTTGCGATCAGTAAACGTTGCAATTGCCCCCCACTTAACTGATGTGGAAACTTACCGAGTATTTCTTTTGGATTTAAACCTATGTAAGAGATAACTTGCTCAACACGGCTTCTCCATTCGTTATGACTCGTTGAAACATAAAATTCTTCTCTGACCATTTCAAATACACGATCAACTTTGAAGATCGGATTATAGGAACTGTATGGGTCCTGAAAAACACCCTGAACGTGTTTGTAGTATTCCTTTAGACTTTTGAACGATGAAATATCTACGCCATTGTAAAGAATCTTACCACTGGTTGGTTTTATAAGCTTCAAAATTAGCTTTCCAATGGTGGTTTTTCCACTACCGCTTTCACCAATGAGTGATACTATTTCGTTATCATCTATTTTAAATGTGACGTTGTCAACTGCGTAGAACTTTTCTCTGCCAAAAGCGCCAACGGAATAAGCTTTTGATAAATTAACAATCTCAAGCATTTGATTTCACCTTCCAGCAGTATGCAACATGGTCTTTTTCCACTTCCACTTTTGGAGGTTCTTCGTCGCACTGAGGTCCTCTCATCGGGCAACGTTCCTTAAATCTGCACCCAGTTGGAGGATTGAGAAGTTGAGGTGGTTGACCCGGTATGCCAGCCAGCAACCTTTCTGTGTATCGAACACCAACTTCCGGTAAAGAATTCAATAGCATCTTTGTGTAAGGATGTAAGGGATTTTCTATCAGTTGCTGGGTAGTTCCTATCTCCGCAACCTTTCCGGCATACATAACCATTATCCTGTCGGCTATTTGATAAAGAACTGACAAATCATGGGTGATAAATACCAAGGACTTAACAATTCCATCGTCTTTAAAACCTTTGATCATCAGACACACTGCCTTTTGTGAAGAGACATCAAGTGCTGAAGTTACCTCATCTGCTATTAGAAGTGAAGGGTTAAGCAAAGTAGATATTACCATGACCAACCTTTGCTTCATACCGCCGGAAAGTTCTATTGGATACATCTTCAGGACTCGCTCGCTCAAATTAACGTATTTCAATCTTTCTATTAATCTCTCCATTATGCTATCAGGTTCTATTCCCCTGCTAATTAACACCTCTTTTATATATGTACCTATTTTCCTTGTTGGGTTCAATGCATCCATTGCGTACTGAGGAATGATAGAAAGTTTTTTAAACCTATATTCATTCATCTTCTCAAAATCATCAATTGGCAAAAGTTCACCATCTAATTCGATATTACCTCCGAAATAATTCAATGGGGGTTTCAACAATACCAAACCGTTGCCAAGTGTGGATTTTCCACAACCAGACTCACCAGCAAGGCCGAGTATTTCTCCATCTCTAAGATCAAAGGTCACATCGTCAACGGCTCTGACATATCCTTTCAAGGTCTTGTAGTAAAGTTTCAGATTCTCAACTTTTAGCATCTGTATCACTACTCCTTTAACCGACCACAACTGTGTTTTTGTTTTTACATTTCTCTTAATCTTGGATTGAATACTTCATCTAATCCAGTGTTCATAAAATAGAGTGCACCAACGATTAATGTAATCACAAGTCCAGGTGGTAGTGCCCACCACCAAATACCTAGCTGGATCGCGTTCCAAAGAACCGCGTTTTGCAGCATCAATCCTATCGAAATTCCCTTGGTCGGTCCAAGACCTATGAAATCTAATCCAACTGCTGCAAGTATTGCTCCTCCAAATTGAAGAATGAAGACCATAAAAACATAGGACATCATATTTGGCATGATTTCATAAACTATTATTTTCAGATGACTTCTACCGGTAATTCTGGCAAGATTCACGTATTCCCTAGCTTTTAACGACAAAGTCTGCGCCCGCACCGCCCTTGCGGTCCATGGCCATGCGGTTAGCCCAATGATAACACTCTGTATAAAAATTCCCCTGTATGGCAGATAAGAAGCTACTATAATCAACAACGCCAACGTTGGAATAACAAGTAAAATGTTTGTAATCATCATTAATACTTCATCGAACAAACCACCTTCGTATCCGGCCAAAAATCCTACAACCAAACCAATCAAAGTTGCCAGTCCGCCTCCGAAAAAACCAATGAAAAACGAAGACCTCAATCCATGTACCAACTGTGTGAAAACATCTTGACCAAATGTAGTTGTTCCAAGCCAGTAATCTTTGCTGGGTGGTTGATATCCTGGTCCTACGTATTCTAGTGGGTCTTTGTACTTGGAAATATATGGACCAATTATCGCCAAAATCAAGAAGAAAAGAACAAGTGAAAATCCTATCCTCAACTTTTTATTCCTGAATGCGAAAAACAAGATTTCACTCATCATATCTCACCACCATATGAATACCGAATACGCGGATCCAGCACCATGTAGACGAGGTCAACAGTAAAGTTAGCAATCAAAACACCGATTATTATAAAGAGAAAACATCCTTGAATGAGGAAATAGTCTTGATTTAGTATTGCTTGGGTGAGTATGTAACCGATTCCTGGATACGAAAAAACCACTTCCGTTGTTACCTGTCCAGCTATCACAGTTCCAAGTTGCAATGCTAAGCCTGTTACCTGGGGTAGTATAGCGTTTCTAAATGCATACTTTCTAATTAATTTGCGACTGACACCGAGGGTTTCAAGATATCTTACATAATTAGCCTCAAGCTCGTAAATAACCATATTCCTCATCCCTATTGCCCATCCACCAAGCTGGACTATGAACAACGAAAGGAAAGGTAACACCCAGTGCTTTAGATAATCAAGAATGAAAAGCCAAGAAAGATGTGGTCTAAGGGCAAAACTGTACGCTCCAGCTATTGGGAACCATCTAAGCACAACGCCAAAAAAGTAAGCAAGCAAAATTCCAAGCCAAAGGTAGGGTGCTCCTGTGATAAAATACATAATTGGTAGCATAACGGAATCCAACTTTTTCCTTCTTGCAGCAATTGCACCAAGAGTGTTTCCGACGAACCAACTCGCCAAAATGGAAGGTATGAGAATACCCAAAGAATATGGAAGGGCACTCTTTAAAACATCAAGCACAGGCTTCGGATATAGATATATGCTTATTCCCAAATCACCTTTGAAAAATGCTATCCAGAAATTAATATACTGCTTCCACATAGGCAAGTCCAATCCAAATGCTTTTGTCAGGTAACTATAAACCACCTTTGCAGATTCTGGCAAGGTAGCAAATCGTGAGACTAAAACAAGTATAGGATTCCCAGGCATGAGCCTGGGAATCAGCCAATCTATTGTAACTGCAAATACGAACGTAAGGAGATAAACAAAGATTTTCATTCTCAGATACTTTTTCATCTAATACACCTCTAAAGATTTAATCTTATGGAATCATTTAGCATTTTTCATCTCTTTTTTTAAAATTATTTACTTGTAATTCCTATAAGCATCAGTACTCCGCCGGTTTGCCATCTGCCACCCCAAGTTACTGGATAAGCATACGGAGCTTTCTCACCTGGCCAATTTTTCCACACTTGTGTACTTGCCTGGAACCACATGCCGTTGTACCAAAGCGGTATTGCTGGCATATCCCTCAAGAAGATTTCAGCGATTTGTTCGACTATCTTCTTGTTAGCAGCAATATCTTCCATCGGAGTAGAATTCAGTTGTGTTATTAAATCAAAGAGTTTTGGATTGTTGTACCTACCGAAGTTGCCATTGTACATATATTTGTCAAAGTTGGAGTTAAACAGCCAGTTGAACATCGTCCATGGTGAGACACTCATCTGTGAGTTAAAATTGTTAATCGCCATGTCGAAATTGCCACTTGTCAAATCTTCCCAGTACTTACTGTAATCTGGGAACTTGGCCTCAGCATTAATACCTACAGCTCTAAGTTGCGATGCTATGAGCTTAATCGATTCCATCCAGTCCGTCCAACCAAATGGTACAATTATCGAGACTTTAAATTTACTACCATCTGGTGCTTCCCTGTAACCATCTCTATTTATATCTTTGTATCCTGCTTTATCAAGCAACTCCTTGGCAGTCTTTGGATCATATTTGAATCCGAATTGTTTCACAGCATTATCTGGATAGTATTTCATCCAACCTTTGATTGGTAAGAATCCAACGGGGTTGCTTGGCAATACTTGACCTTCAAAAACAGTCCTTGCAATTAAAATTGGATCAATTGCAAAAGCAATTGCTCTTCTAAGGTTGGGATCGTTCAAAGGCTTCTTTGTAGTGTTGATAAACAAGAAAGCGGTGTTGTCAGAGAGCATGTATGGTTCTTTTGCAAACCAAGTGTGGATATCTGAGTATGTTTTCTTCAGTGTTGGAATGCCTGGTAGGAAGAAGTTTGAAATATCCAATTCGCCCTTCATTATCATTCCAAGTGCTACGTTGTTGCTCAGAACTCTTAAATAAACTATCCTTTTTGGTTTTGGTTGCCCGAAGACATTGTTGCCCCACCAGTTATCGTTTCTTAAATAAACCATTCTGTCATCGGAATATGTTTCAGGCATGTAAGGTCCCGTGCCTATCGCCTTTTCGTTTGCACCTGTTAAAACCTCGTCCTTTGACATCTTTGACCAAATATGATCTGGGATTATTGGTAATTGATACAACTGGTAATACCATTCGTGATATCTTGGCGATGAGAATGTGAATACTACGGTATGATCGTCAGGTGTATCAACTTTTGCTATCCAATTCCACAGATAGCTGTAGGAAATCTCAGGTATCTTCTTTGCAAGTTCAAGTGTAAACTTTACATCTTTCGAAGTGAATGGTATCCCGTCATGCCATGTAACTCCTTTTCTTAGTTTAATCTCGAAAGTATTTTTCGAGGTCCACCTTCCACTTTCTGCAAGCCAAGGAATTAGTTCATCCTTAAGTGGGTCGTATCCATACAGCGTTTCGTAAATCAACCCGACAGTTCCTGTGACCGCATTCCATGGAGTGATTGGGTTCCAGTTTGACGGTGGTGACCACATACCTCCGCCTGCATACAACGTTTCATCGCGTTTGTAAACGACATCGGCAAATATGACTGTTGTCAAGACAATCATGAGAAGTATCAACAGGAAAAACCTTTTCATACCGACCCCTCCTATCTAGATGATTTGCCCATAAGGGCATGGATATTATTCGCTTGTATTTTATTTATGTAAATATTTACATTCATAATCTTGAAAAATGTTTAAATTTTGACCTGTAAAATAATGTTGCGTAGAACCGTTGCTAAACACATTTTGCTAAAAACATTCACATATTTTCGTTGTTTGCCAATCTCCATAGTAAAATCCCATTGTTTTTTTTTGGAATTCTTTCAAAAAAGTATTGCAAAATTTGAAAAGATTAGTGGTATAATATACAAGTGAGTAAGTTTCAAATTAGTAGAATAATTTTTAAATCATGATTTCAATCACAACCAAAGGGGGGAGATTACATGCGGAAAGTTTTCCTAGGGATAGTTATTCTTCTTACAATTGTATCTACTATTGCGTTCTCCCAGGTAACGTACACAACACCATTAGCGAGGTTCTACTACGAACTAAAGGCATTACTTGAAAATCCAAACGTGGATATCAGAGAAGCGCTTGAAATGTTACTTCAAAAGTATGCACCTGTTGTTGAGCCAATCTTACCTCCAGGCGAATACGAAGAGTACAGCCTTGGGTTGTCCGACTTAGACAAGGCACTCTTAGAAAACGGAATCTGGATTACAAGGGCAACTGTTGAAATTTTTAACCAGGAAGTTGTTGAAGGTCCTTTCCTTCTGAATTATGACAGAGAGACCGGACAAGCAACAGGTTTAATAACAAAACTGAAGGCTGGTAAGTACAATGTTATCGTCAAAGTTCTGGGACTCATTGATAATAAAGACGAAAGAGTGGTTGCGTACGGTCGAAAAGATGGCGTAGAGGTTGTAAGAGATAGAATTTCTTTAGCCAATATTCCATTGAACGTCCTCATTGGTTCAGGAGGAGTTCTTATCAATGCCTTGGTTGATTTTCAGAACTCCGAATTTATTCCAGGTGAGATTGTGGATATCGAACCTGCTGATGGTGCAACCGATGTTTTACCTGACGTAACCTTAAGCTGGAATTCTTTACGAGCAAAACTATACGACATATATTTTGGAGAAGAAGGAAATCTACAGTTGATGGAAAAGAACTACTTTGACAATAAATACGAAGTTAAAAACCTTAAGCCATCAACAACCTATCAATGGAAAATAGTTGCTAAGAACGCTTTTGGTGAAACAGAAAGCCCAGTGTTTTCGTTCAGAATAGGCGATGCTCCAACAGTTCCAGAGAATCCAGTTCCATACGATGGTGCACAGAAGGTTTGGATTGAACCACGCTTAATGTGGCAAGCAGAAAGAGCGGCAAGCTATGATATTTACCTTGGAAAATCACCAGATGAATTACAGCTTGTTGCCACTGTTGACGAACCTGAATACGATACAGAGCCACTTGAACTTGGAACGGTTTATTACTGGAAAGTTGTAGCAAAGAACGCTTATGGTGAAACGGAAGGACCTGTGTGGATATTCTCTACAGGTGACGTTCCAACAAAACCTGAACTTGTCGAGCCAAAAGGTGAAAAAGTATGGATCCAGCCAACATTCAAATGGACAAGCGAAGATGCAAACGAATACGAGTTGTATCTTGGTGAGGAAATGGATAAACTCGAACTTGTAGCTACAACTACAGAATCTGAAATTACTTTACCATATGAATTACCAATGGATACGACCTTCTTCTGGAAAGTAGTTGCAAAGAACGACTTTGGAACAAACGAAAGCGAACTAGAAATGTTTAAAACTGGTAGAGCACCCGAATTCATACAGATTGTGAGCCCGCTGGACGGTGAAGAAGACGTTTGGAAAGCCCCAGAGCTTAGCTGGGAATTTGAATGTGCTGATACGTACGATGTCTATCTTGGGAAAGAAGCAACGGACCTCGAACTTATTGTAGAAGATGCAACAAGCAACACATTTGTTGTGGAAGACCTTGAACTTGGTACAACGTATTATTGGAAGGTTGTTGGAAAGAACAGATTCGGTCAAGCAGAAAGCCCGGTAGTTAAATTCACAGTAGGAAATGTTCCAGCTGTTCCATTCAACCCAGAACCACCAGATGGTGCTGTTGACCAATTCAACAACTTGGTTTTGAGATGGGAAAGTTCGAAAGCCGATTCATATGATCTCTATTTGGGATTCTCGGAAGAAATGCTTGAACTTTACTTGGAAGATAGTAAAGAAAGTGCGGTTGAAGTTACGGACTTACTATTTGGAACAACCTATTACTGGAAAGTTGTTGCAAAGAACAGATTTGGCAGCACAGAAGGTCCAGTTTGGAAGTTTACAACTGGTCAGGTGCCAGAGCAACCGAAAGCTATTTACCCAGAAAACGGAGCACAAGAGGTGCCTGTTGATGTAACACTCAAGTGGATGAGTGAAAGAGCAGAAGAATTCGAACTTTACTTTGGAACAGTTAAATTGGAGCTTGTTGAAAAACTTGAAACAAATGAATACACATTGCCACAACTCCACTTTGGAACGCAGTACAACTGGAAAGTCGTTGCAAGAAATATATTCGGAGAAGTTGAAAGCGAAGTGTTTACATTCAGAACAAAACTTCCAACAATTCAAAAGCAAGAAGTTTTAGGTGGAGTTGGTCAAGACACTTCAAGAAGAATTATTAAGACTGCTGATGGAGGATATATACTTGTTGCAAGCACGCAATCAGACAAACTTGAAGGTTTCAAAGGCGAATCTGATATACTTGTGGTCAAATTAACAAAAGAACTCGATGTTGAATGGATGAAACTACTTGGTGGAGCTGGCTGGGATGAAGCAGCGGATATCAAAGAAGTTGAGGATGGATACATCGTTCTTGGATACACGTTGTCGAAAGAAATTGACGGTGAAGTTAACAAAGGTGGATGGGATTACTTACTTGCAAGACTTGACAAGGAAGGCAATACTAAATGGCTCAAACTCTACGGTGGTACAGGTAACGATATACCATCAAGAGTCATACCAACATCTGAAAGTGGCTTCCTGATTGTCGGTACAACAAACTCTGTTAATGGTGATACTGGTGGAAATATTGGAACATGGGATAGCTGGTTGCTTAAATTGGATGCAGAGGGTAACATTTTAGCAAGCAGAACATTTGGTGGTCTGGATAGGGATAAAGCTGTTGATGTTATTGAGCTTGAAGATGGGTACCTTGTAGCAAATGTCACGTACTCGCTCGAAGGTAACATTCCATACAACCACGGAACATCTGATATATGGTTGTTCAAAGTAACCAAGGACCTCGAAGATATAACACTCAACAAGGCTTACGGCGGAAGTGACCAAGATGAAGTTTCAAGAATTGTTAAGACAAGTGATGGTAACTTCTTGATAGTTGGTTATACGACATCTGTTGATGGTGATGTTCAAGTCAACGCAGGATTCTGGGACATACTCGTGGCAAAAATTGATCCAGAAGGCGAAGTCATATGGCTAAAGACATTCGGAGGTTCTGAAGAAGACATTGCATACGCGGCTGCAGAATTCCCAGATGGTGGATTTGCAATAATTGGACACACACTCTCAAAAGTTGATGGTCAAAAAGGTGCCGCTGATGTCTGGTTGATAGATATCGATAACGATGGTAACCTTAGATGGTCTAAGACCTACGGTGGTAGCCTTGCTGATTATGCAAGCGATGTGTTTATAGACGAAGATGGAACAATAGTAATCGTAGGTACCTCTTTCTCAAAGAACGGAGATATTGGCAAGAACATAGGCGGTAGCGATGTCTGGATATTCAAAGTAAAATAAAAACTCTGTTCAAAAATCGAAAATCGGCGCTCGCAAGGGCGCCGATTTTCTTGTTCAAGGAATCTCAAAAAACATCTTGAAAAATTCGCATTTAAATGATAAAATAACATACGCTCAGGGTTAAGTGCCGAGGTGGCGGAATTGGCAGACGCGGTTGACTCAAAATCAACAGGGGTTCAAACCCCGTGCGGGTTCAAGTCCCGCCCTCGGCACCAAAAAAACACAAAAAGCGGTGGGAAATTCCCACCGCCATTTATATATTATGAATATTAAAGCAAACTTTTTACGTAGTCTACAAGTTTATCTTCTCCAACATAAAAATTTCCATCTGGTTCATACTCTTCGCTGGTTTTGTTCTCTTCGATAACAAACACCGCATCCATTTCTGATGCTAATATTACCCTCCATTTTCTGTTTGGGAGCAACTCCTTATCCACATCCGGTGTAACAAATATGTATTTGAAATCTTTACCTTGTTCCTTTTTCTTCATCATCCAATAAGCTGTTTGTCCTGCCCGCTCTCTTAAACTCTTTTTCACAGAGAGTACACATACAATTTTTCCTTTGTTCTTACTGTAAACGATCAAATCGTTGTCAATAAGTTTAGTTCGATTTGCTTCATAAATGATTTTTAGCTCATCAATTGGTATCGAAAAACCTTGATTCTCCTCAGAACAAGCATGTTTTTTCTGCTCATTCTTAGTGACTTTAGAACAATCGATAGGACAAACATCTTTGCGTTTTTCACTATTCGTCCCGTAAGCAACTAAGGCTTTTTCCCTGATTACTGGATCCTTACAGAGCACATCAGCGACGTACGTTTCCCAATAGCTGCCCTCTTTCGAAACCATTTGTTGGTGTCCATCCATGAAAAATAACCCCCAATCCGTTTTCGTTTGAACAAATATTTTTTGTGTATTTTTTATGGTTTCTTTATGGTATAATAATAAAAAACACATTCTCAATCAAGGCTTAATAATCAATGGCTTAAATTTAAGGAGTGGTTGGCATGAGATACCTGAAGAAAACCTTCGTTCGTGAAAAGCGAATACGTCTAAGTGAGGAACTTATCGAAAAAATTGAGAAAATTTGCGTTGAAACAGGGGAGAGTTTTAATCTTGTTCTAAACAAAGTTCTCGAAAGGTGTGTCCCTCTATTAGAGCACGAAAAAATTGATAAAGGCTTCTTCTACTCCTCTGCAAAAAACGAAAAGTTTGACTTTGAAGGAAGAATAAAGATATTTCAAAACGATTTTTTAACTGTAGACCTTAGTGAATGGATTGGGAAGATAAATCTTATAGTCACATCTCCACCCTATAATGTGGGTATTGAATACGGTTCGCACAACGATGCAACAAGCTATGATGAATACCTTATGTTTACGAAACTTTGGTTAATGAAAGCCTTTGAGCTATTGGCTGATGATGGAAGACTTTGTCTTAACATACCTTTGGATAAGAACAAAAATGGTCTGAGAAGTGTGTATGCGGATATCGTTGCAATTGCTAAAGATGTTGGTTTCAAATATCAAAGCACGATAATATGGAACGAACAAAACATATCACGAAGAACTGCATGGGGTTCTTGGTTATCTGCTTCTGCACCATATGTTATTGCACCCGTAGAAACTATTGTAGTCATGTACAAACACCAGTGGAGAAGAAGAACTATAGGCATATCAACAATCACTAAAGAAGAATTTATTGACTGGACGAATGGAATGTGGACCTTCAGCGGGGAGAAAAAAACTAAAATAGGACACCCAGCACCGTTTCCTATTGAACTTCCAAAAAGATGCATAAAGTTATTTAGCTTCAAAGAAGATATTGTCTTGGACCCGTTCCTCGGAAGTGGGACAACGTTAATAGCTGCGTTTAGAGAAGGAAGGAAAGGAATAGGAATAGAGATAGACCCAAACTACACTCAACTTGCAATTGAACGGTTAAAAAAAGAAGTAGAGCAGCTCAGCATTACTGAACTCTTAGAGAAGAAGACATAAAACACAAAAAGCGGTGGGAAATTCCCACCGCTTCTTTTTTACTTATTGGAGCTATGGCTATCCAAGGAGTCTTAGAACATTCTGTGCGTTTACATTAGACTGTCCAAGTATACCAGCTGTTGCTTGCTGCTGGAGTCTTGTTCTAATCCATTCCATAATGCCACGTGCCATATCTGTGTCTGTTAAAACACTCACGGAGGAGGTGAGGTTTAACATAGTGTTGCTGAGTTCCCGTGCCGCTCCTTCCAGCCGGTTCGTCACACTACCAACATAGCTTCTTGTATTTGAAACAGTTTCTATTGCTCTGTCTAGAGCTTCTAATGCATTTTGAGCATTTTCGGCGCTGTTAAGATTCACATCCTCAAGGCCAAGAGTTCTAATGTCCATGCCCGGGAGGGTGACTCTCATCTGTTGCCCTTCATTCGGACCAAGCTGCACTTGCATATCTCTTATATCACCGCCTAAAACTCTTCTGTTATTATAAGTGGTCTGTTCAACCACTCTGTTTATCCCTTGAGCCAATTGAGAAAATTCCTGTTGAAGTGCTGCACGTTCACTTTCCGAAAGCGTGCCATTTGAAGCTTGAACTGCAAGCTCTCTCATTCTCTGGAGATTGTTCGAAATGCTTTGAAGACCACCTTCCGCAACATTCATAACCCCGATTGCGTTGTACGTACTTGCCATAGCTTCACGATAGCCGTTGATTTGTGAGCGAATACGCTCAGCTATCGCTCCAAAAGCTACATTTTGTTGAATAGGTATCGTCGCCTGTGCCAAGCTTTGCACTTGCCTGTTTTGTTGGGTTTGCAGGTTTTGAAGATACCTAATAGCCCACATTCCAACGTTGTTGTTAATCCGCATTACCATCCCTCCTTACAGGCATGGACGGAAAAAATAAGCAAAACCAAAAGTCAGTATCTTAATCGAGCCGACGTTTTTCCCCTGCTCATTATATTAGACCGTGCATATGTGGAAATCGTTCAAAAGATTTTTATAATTTGTGGACATGTCTATAAAAATAACTGCAATAGGATAGTGATATTTGCTTGAAGAAGAATAAATCTGGAAACCATCTCAAACTATAAGATTGATTTTGCGTGAAGGGGTGAACTATATGAACCTAGAGAATATTGATAAACTTAAGCGCCAGATTCGTGAATTCATTGATTCGGGTAGAATTGAAGAAGGTAAAATCTTGGCACAAGATTATCTAAACGTTTTTCCTGATGACCCTGATGGGTACTTAATGTTCGGTGAGACACTTGCTTTGCAACAACAATATGATGAGGCAATTGAAGTTCTTGAAAAAGGTGTCATAAAAGATGGTAAGAATGCAGACATTCATGTGGGATTAGGTGTATTGCATAAAAAGGTAGGAAACTACATAGATTCATTCATTCATCTTTATCAAGCAATAAAGAATTCAGATAATTTAGAACTTAAGAAATTTGCGGAAGAACAATTAGGCGAAGTAAGCTCATTCCTAAGCGAAGCAGAAAGAAAAAATTTAGTTGATGCTCTTGAAAATATAAGGAAGGTTTTGTTTATTCAAGATATACCTTGTATTAGAACAAAGAAGGTTGCAAGAACTCTGGCAGCTAAAGGTATACAAACAGATATTATCTATGTTTCTGTTCATCCTTCAAGGGTTTACAACGACAATGATATGCCTTACAAAAACATTTACAGGTTAGAAGAAGTAAATCAAACTATAAACTTTGTCAGAGAGAGCGACTACGATATAATATACAGCTCAAACGAACCGGATTACTTCACTGTGCTGTTTTTAGCAGCTAAGAAACCTATAATTCATGATACTCATGATATGATGTCACTACGTGGAAAATTAACAAATGAACAGCTTGTTCACGAATATATCGCAAATGTAATGTCTACAGGCAACATATATACTCATGAATTTGTCAAGGAAATAGCCTTAAAGAAATTTCAGATTACCAGTAAACCCGTTCTTGTTATTGAAAACTTCATAGAGAGGTCTATGATACCCAAACAGAGAAAACGGAAACTAAGCTCTATAGATGGACAAATACATTGCGTTTTTGAAGGAGGACTCTCACATATTCCAGGACATCACAGGTTTCTAGAAAACCATTTCATGAAGATTGCAGAAGCAGGAGTTCATGTACATATTTATGGCCATGTTGATCAAGAGTATGTAAATAGCCTTCAAAAAAGGTCACAATACATCCATTATGAAGGGATGCTATCACCAAAAGAACTTTTAATAGAACTTACAAAATATGATATCGGATTAGCATTATTTAATGTGGGGGATTATAACAAAACTTTCCTGAATTCTGCCTCGCCAAACAAAGTCTTTGACTATCTTGCTGCTGGTTTGCCAATAGCGTTTGCAGATCTTGATTCTTTTAAGTTATTCAATAACAAATACAAAGTTGGAAAGATAGTTCACTTTGACAAACCTCTGTATGATCAGCTTTTTGAGATTATGAAAATTACGATAGACGAATCATTCTTAAAAGTCAACAAACTTACGTTCAACGACCATGTTTACGATATCTTGGTATTTTTAAACGTTGTCAAATCAAGGCACAATTCCTGTTATGGCGAATTTATGAATCATAGACGGTCGGAAAAGGGTCCTTAGTTTTATAACAAAATTTATAAGAACGGTGGATGGAACAAGGCATACTTAGAGAAACCCCATATTCTCATATTTGGCAAAAAGCTTTAGAGATTATTAAGGGCTTGGGAAGACCTAGAATACTCGAGATCGGTTGTGGACCTGGGC
The DNA here is from genome assembly GCF_059913585.1 of Fervidobacterium sp. Classification (NCBI taxonomy): domain Bacteria; kingdom Thermotogati; phylum Thermotogota; class Thermotogae; order Thermotogales; family Fervidobacteriaceae; genus Fervidobacterium; species Fervidobacterium sp. The sequence goes on along the minus strand of NZ_DBOLZL010000011.1, from coordinate 2,150 downwards.
AGTTCGCTAATTATCTCTTTGATGAGGTTTTTACAGATTATATGGGTATTGATTTTAGTAGTGAGGCAATTAGTATGGCTAAAGAACGAAATCCGCATTTTGCTGATAGATTTTTTGTTGATGATGCATATACGTCAAACTTCTTTTCAGGAGACTATGATCTAGTTATTATGTTTGAGGTTTGGAGCATGTTTCAGATGACATAGAAATACTATCGAAAATTAGACAAGGAAGTCATGTTTTGTTTTATGTTCCAAACTATGATTCGGAATCTCACATAAGATATTTTGCTGATGAAACAGCTGTTATGAAAAGATACAACAAGGTGGTTGGTATTCTTAGTTTATTTGAGTTCACTCTCTCGAAAAATAGTAAAATATTTCTCGTGCATGGTATAAGAAAATAAAAGTCTGGAAATTCTTAAAAATCAAGGAAATTTTAGTAGTTCAAAAACTTTTTATTTTATGATTACACGTACACTGATAACATAACTAACATTAAGAGCGGTTCTTTAGTTTCCCACTAAAGAACCGCTTATTTTTTCCGATAATAATATTGGCAAAAACAAAAGGGCGCCCTTTTGGAAGACAGATTTTGGTTTTCTAGTTTTTAGAAATTTAAAGGAAAAAACTCACATGGAGGTGGAGAGTTATGAGGATTAACCACAACATTAACGCTCTGAACAGCTGGCGAAACATCACGATGACCAACATGGACATGAGCAAGACGCTTGAAAGACTATCCTCTGGTTTGAGAATCAACAGAGCAGGAGACGACGCAGCAGGTTTGGCAATCAGTGAAAAGATGAGAGGACAAATCAAAGGTCTTGAGATGGCAGTAAAGAACGCACAAGATGCTATCTCATTGATTCAAACAGCAGAAGGAGCACTTACAGAAGTTCACTCAATACTCCAAAGGATGAGAGAACTTGCAGTTCAAGCCTCAAGTGATACGAACACAGATGTTGATAGGAACCAAATTCAAGCAGAACTTGACCAACTAAGAGAAGAGATTGACAGGATAGCAAGGACAACTGAATTTAACACGAAGAAATTACTCGATGGAAAACTGGAAAGTTTCAGATACACCCCAGATGCAAAGGTGGTTACTGGTGGTAATATTGATATCAAACTCGGAACAGTAAGTTCTGCCGCAAGTGAAGGTACGTATATAATTGAGGTTGGACAACTTAGCGGAAATGTTAGCAGTGCCATAGATGTTAAAGTTACTCTTATTAAGAGTAACGGAGCAGTAACTTACACTATTACAACAATAAGTGCTGGTAGTGTTGAGCTTGGTGGAATAACTTTCAAATGGGACAGTTCAACTTTCAACATTTCGCAATTTGGAGGAGCATTGCCACTCAACGAAGTCATCGACAGTGCGGTTGTAAGAGTAGAAGGCGTTTATACATCGAATAACCAACTTGTATTCCAGATAGGTTCAAACGAAGGTCACAACATGATTGCTGGTATTGACAACATGAGTGCTACAGCTCTTGGATTAACAACAGCAACACTGAAAGTTACTGACCAGAACAGTGCTGAAAGAACAATAATGGTAGTTGACGCGGCGATTCACAGAGTGAGTACAGCACGAGCAGCGCTTGGTGCTATCCAAAACAGGTTAGAGCACACGATAGCGAACCTTGGAGTAGCAGCAGAGAACCTGACAGCAGCGGAAAGCCGAATCAGAGATGCAGACATGGCAAAAGAGATGATGCAATTCACAAAACAACAGATACTCCTCCAGTCCAGTATGTCAATGCTTGCACAAGCGAACGCGCAACCACAACAGGTGCTGCAATTGTTGAGATAATTAATGAAAGATTAATAAATCAGCCAAAAACAGAAAAGCGGGCGAAAGCCCGCTTTTCTGTTTTTCTTTGCTTTTCTAAGTTTTTAAGGAATATTCTTTGTTAAGAATGAATAATATGTTAGAAGAGTTATCAAAAGATTTAAGCGAAAACCTTGGAGTCAACTATGTAAAATTAAATTTTGAGTAGAAGACGAAAATGTATGATCAATATGGAATTTCTCTCGCTTTTTCATCATAGCAAATATTGTCCTTAGCAACTTGTGTGCTACACTCATCATCGCTTTTTTGTATACTAATCCTTGCGAGCGTTTTCTTTGAAAATATGCTTTAAA